>NZ_CP098812.1:1890527-2205615 GCF_036825535.1 Parasalinivibrio latis | reverse complement strand
CTGGCTGAAGCTGAGCGCAACCGTGCCCGCAGCCGTGATTCTCTTAAACAGCTGCAAGGCCAGGTTAACCAGTACAACCAGGTTCTTGCATCCCTCAAGAGTTCGCATCAGGCAAAACAGGAAACTCTGGCAGAATTCCGCCGTGAACTGGCTGACTTTGGTGTCCGTGCGGATGCCGATGCTGAAGAGCGTGCCCGTCAGCGCCGTGAAGACCTTCACAACCAGTTGATGCAGGTACGTGCGCGTATCAGCGAACTGGCCAAGTCGCTGACTGCCCTTGAGCTGGAGCTGAAAGGTGCCCTCAAGAGTGTCAGGAAAGTTGGCAAGGACTACGTTGAGCTGCGTAAGTTTGTGGTCAATGCCAAAGCCGGATGGTGCCAGGTACTTAAACTGGCTCGTGACGCGGGCGTTGAGAAACAACTGAACCGCCGTGAAATGGCATATATGTCTGCTCAGGAACTGCGCTCGTTGTCGGATAAATCCCTCGGTGCACTGCGTCTTGCCGTAGCGGACAACGATGATCTGCGTGATGCCCTTCGCCAGTCTGAAGACAATGCGCACCCAGAACGCAAGGTACTGTTCTATATCGCGGTGTACCAGCACCTGCGCCAGCGTATCCGTCAGGATATCATCCGTACTGACGATCCAATCGAAGCTATCGAAGAGATGGAAGTCGAGCTGGCCCGTCTGACCGAAGAACTGACAGCCCGAGAGAAACAACTGGCAATCAGCTCTGAGTCGGTGGCGAATATCATTCGCAAGACCATCCAGCGCGAGCAGAATCGTATCCGATTGCTCAACCAGGGATTGCAGAACATTAACTTCGGACAGGTGGCCGGTGTCCGTCTGCGTGTTAACGTTCGTGAAAGCCATTCCCAGTTGCTTGCAGGCCTGGCTGAAAACGCGCACATGCACCAGGATCTGTTCGGTAACAACCGTCTGTCATTCTCGGAAGCGATGGCGAAACTGTTCCAGCGCCTGAACCCGCATATCGACATTGGCCAGCGCACGCCACAACTATTCGGCGAAGAGCTGCTAGACTACCGCAACTACCTGGAACTGGGTATCGAAGTTAACCGTGGTACTGACGGCTGGCTGCAGGCTGAATCCGGTGCACTGTCTACCGGTGAGGCGATTGGTACCGGTCAGGCAATCCTGCTGATGGTTGTACAGAGTTGGGAAGAAGAGTCCCGTCGACTGCGTGGCAAGGGTGTTATTCCATGCCGCCTCCTGTTCCTCGATGAGGCAGCACGTCTGGATGCGAAGTCCATCGCGACGTTGTTTGAGCTGTGTGACCGCCTGGATATGCAGCTTCTGATTGCGGCACCGGAGAACATCAGTCCTGAGCAGGGCACAACCTACAAGCTGGTTCGTAAGATTTTCAATGACCGGGAACACGTGCATGTCGTTGGTCTGCGTGGTTTTGCCAATCAGCCCAAAATCGCATCCATAACAGAAGAACCTGTTCAGGAAGCAAGTTAAGTAATATCTTCAAAGCCCCGGTTTCTCGGGGCTTTTTGGCATTTGAGGGAAGCACTATGCCCGTTTTTCATTATAAAAACAGACAAATGGCTTATCAGGACGTGGGCAGCGGCCCAGTCCTGCTGTTCGGCCACAGCTATTTATGGGATGCCCAAATGTGGGCGCCACAAATTGAAACGTTAAGCTGCCACTACCGCTGTATTGTCCCGGACTTATGGGCGCACGGTGGTTCTGATTCATTACCGGAAAGCACGCTTTCACTGGTCGATTATGCTGACGACATCCTGGCGTTAATGGACCATCTGGATATCCATGAGTTTTCTGTTGTTGGACTTTCCGTCGGGGGTATGTGGGGAACGGAAGTTGCTCTTAAAGCCCCACAGAGAGTGACTTCATTGGTGTTGATGGACACCTTTATCGGTTTAGAGCCGGAAGTCCTGCACAAGAAGTATTTTGGAATGTTTGATGTAATTTCTAACGCAGAATGCATTCCCGAGCCGGTTATGGAAGCGGTTGTACCGCTGTTTTTCAGCGCAAAAGCTACGGATACAGCACCGGCATTGGTTAACGCTTTCCATGAAAAACTGGCAGGATTGACTGGGCAAAAAGCCCTGGATGTAGTGGAAATGGGGAAGCTGGTTTTCAATCGCAGAGATGCGTTTGATGATGTAGAGAAGCTTGCCTTGCCAACCCTGATTATGGTGGGCACAGAAGATAAACCACGGCCGGTCTTTGAATCCTACCTGATGAATGATGCGATTACAGGCAGTGAGCTTCAGGTTGTGCCAGGAGCAGGTCATATCAGCAATCTCGAAAATCCGGAATTTGTTACCCAAGCCCTGACAACTTTCTTTGCCCGGGTGTATGCGTGAATTAGTGCCATCTTGTACGGGTGGCTGACAGTTAAAGGATGTATCTTATGTCTTCAATAGAGCGTGTAGCACTCTCTCCAGATGGACCCGCGTTTTCCCGTTTGGTCCAGGGGTACTGGCGTATGGCGGAGTGGGGTATGACCCCCGTGCAGCGCCTTGATTTCCTCAAACAACATATTGAATTAGGTATCACTACGGTGGACCACGCTGATATCTATGGCGGGTACAGTTGTGAAACCTTGTTCGGTGAGGGGTTGAAACTTGAGCCGTCATTGCGGGACAAAATTGAAATTGTCACCAAGTGCGATATCAAACTGACCTGTGGCGACCCGGAAAGAAAAATTAACTACTACGACACCAGCAAGGCACATATCCTAGCGTCTGTTGACAACTCCCTGAGTCGGCTGGGTGTTGAGAACATTGATGTGTTGCTTATTCACCGACCTGACTTTCTGATGGATGCGGATGAAGTCGCAGACGTTTTCAATGAACTGAAGCAGGCAGGAAAAGTCTCCCATTTCGGTGTGTCCAATTTCACGCCATCGCAGTTTGCACTGTTGGAATCCCGAGTGGCTGGTGGCCTGGTAACCAACCAGGTAGAGATTAACCCTCTGAATTTATCTGTAACGGAAGACGGTACCCTTGATCAATTGCAGATGAAGCGTATTCGTCCAATGGCGTGGTCTTGCCTTGCCGGGGGAAGTCTGTTCACTGAACAATCTGAACAGGTCTTGCGGGTGAAAGCAGTTCTTGAGGAGCTGGCTGAAGAGTTGGGTGGTGTATCCATTGATCAGGTTGTGTATGCCTGGGTGAACATGCTGCCGTGCGGTGCACTGCCGATTGTGGGCTCTGGTAAAATTGAACGCGTGAAATCTGTGGTGGAAGCGATGTCGCTGGCACTGACCCGCGAGCAATGGTATCGCGTTTGGGTCGCTTCTAAAGGACATGGTGTGCCTTAAGTCTCATCGGCTGAAGTGACATGAAAAAACCGGCTTTTATGCCGGTTTTTTTAATAGGGTGAATTCAAAGGCTTACGCCTTTTCTTCCGGATGGTGTGTAAGGCTCTGCATTTCCAGCAGTGGAGCTACATCCAGATTATCTGCATTCATCATCGAAGAGATACGCTGTACGGAAGACAACAACAGCGACTGCTCCCACTCTTCCAATTCCTGAAAGCGGTTTATGAAGCTGTCCTGAAGCGGACGGGGAGCGTTGGCAAGCAGCGCTTCGCCTTCTTCGGTCAGGTGCGGGTGAACTTTCCGCTTATCCACATTGCTTCTTTGGCGAACGATCAATCCGCGCTTTTCAAGGCGATCAAGAATGGTGGTGGCTGTGGCCTGACTCATGTTGGTTTCAGCGGCAAGATGCCGGATGGTGACCTGGCCGAGTTCGCGCATGGCCCGCATGATAACAAGCTGAGGGCCGGTCAATCCGGACGTTTTGTTGAGTTTGCGAGAATGAAGGTCGATGGCGCGCATAATTTGCCGGAGTGCGACCAGCACTTCTTCATGTTTTTCCATTGCCTGCCTTGGTTTATGCATTATTGCGGCAAGGTACACCAGAGCAGGCCCCTGTGCAAAGGGCTTGTTGCAAAATTGTGCCGCTTATGCAGGTTCGAAAACGCTCAGGTGTTTCAAATTGATTCAGGGTATGTCTTGAACATAATTGTCAAATCTATATAGTAGTGCAAATAACAACGATTATCGTTTGGATTAACAATCGTCACTATCAAGGAAGTTACCATGTTCAACCATCCCGTAAAACGCAACCTCGTTGCGCTTGCGCTCACCGCTTTGCCTGTATCAGCTTTTGCTGCTAATCCAGAAGAAGTTGTAAACAGCTATGCTGACCTGGCGTATAACGTGTACAGCGATGCTCATACAACAGCTGTGAGCCTTGAAAAGGCGTTGGACGCATTTCTCGCAAAACCTTCATCACAGTCTCTTGAGAATGCAAAACAAGCCTGGCTGGCGTCACGGGTTCCTTATCAGCAATCTGAGGTTTTCCGTTTTGGCAACGGCATTGTGGATGACTGGGAAGGACAGCTGAATGCCTGGCCGTTGGATGAAGGCATGATTGATTATGTAGCCAGTGATTACCAATATGAGCTTGGGAATGAAGGCGCAAATGCCAATATTGTCGCCAATAAGTCGATCCAAATTGGCGCTGACAGCATTGATGTTTCGAAGCTGACCTCTGATCTTTTGGCTGATCTCAATGAACTTGGCGGATCTGAAGCCAATGTTGCCACCGGCTACCATGCAATTGAGTTTTTGCTTTGGGGGCAGGATCTGAATGGCACCAGTGCAGGTGCCGGTGAGCGTCCTTATACCGACTTCATTCAGGGAAGTGGCTGTACTAATGGTAACTGCGTTCGTCGCGGAGAATACCTAAAAGCAGCAGCTGATCTTTTGGTGGCAGATCTCGCGTGGATGAAAGGCCAGTGGGCTGCAGGCAACAAAGACAACTATCGGGCTGAGCTGACCGGCGAATCAGCAGAGCAGGGCTTGCGTAAAATCCTGTTTGGCATGGGATCCCTTTCGCTGGGGGAATTGGCGGGGGAGCGAATGAAAGTTGCTCTGGAAGCAAACTCTACCGAAGACGAGCATGACTGCTTCTCCGATAATACCCACAATTCCCATTTCTACAATGAGCAGGGTATCTACAACGTCTTTACCGGCACTTATACCCGTGTTGACGGCAGCAAGTTCCAGGGCTCATCGGTCTACGATTTGGTGAAAAGCAAAGATGCCAAAGCCGCAAAATCAATCATGAAGCAGTTCGACCAGACCCGGACCCAGGTGTACAAGCTGGTAGAGTCCGCAGAGAAAAAGAACAAGCACTTTGACCAGCTTATTGCTTCGAATAATGCGTCCGGCAATGCACTGGTAAATGACACGATCTTCTCTCTGGTTGCTCAGACAAAAGGCATTGAAGAGGCTGCGAAGATCATTGGGGTAAGCAATCTCAACCCGGATACTGCTGACCACCAGTTTTAAACAAAGAAAATAATAACGACAAGGCAGCGGGCCGGGGAACGGTTCGCTGCTTTTACGCTTTCTTACACTGGATGTATTGAGCCATGAAAAACCTATTTATAATGGCGTTGGCCGCGACTTTATTTTCACAAACCTCTTTTGCCGCTGAACATCTGTCTGGTGGCCAAACAACCGTTTCTAAAACCGGACCCAACGCATTTTCCCTTCCTGCAGCTAACCTGCCACTGACCAGCAAAATAGATTTCAGTGTCGGTAACAGTTTTTTCCGTAACCCCTGGGTTCAGGCACCGGCTTCAACGGATGCCCGGGACGGTCTAGGTCCTCTTTTCAACACCAATGGCTGCCAGAACTGCCATGTCAAAGACGGCCGGGGACACCCGCCGGAGCCAGGGGATGCTAACGCCGTTTCGATGCTGGTGAGGCTAAGTATCCCTGCCGTCACGGCGGAACAGAAAAAAGCGCTGGTCACGTCCGGTAATATCCCGGATCCGGTTTATGGCGGGCAACTACAGGATTTTGCGCTTCCCGGAATCCAGCCGGAAGGGCAGATAGATCTGAGTTATGAACCGGTCATCGTTACCTTTGCTGATGGCGAGAAAATTGAACTTCGGAAACCGGTACTTTCCATTTCTGAACTGAATTACGGCGAGCTGGATGCAAATATCCAGATGTCAGCCAGGGTGGCCCCTCCAATGATTGGGCTTGGGCTCCTGGAGTCTGTGCCAGATGAAACCCTCATTGCGTTGGAAGACCCGGATGATGCGAACGGTGACGGCATTTCCGGACGAGTAAACCGGGTTTGGGATGTCCGTAAAAAAGAAACTGTCATCGGCCGATTTGGCTGGAAAGCAGGCCAACCGAATTTAATGCAACAAAACGCTGGGGCGTTCAACGGCGATCTCGGGCTGACGTCATCGCTGTTCCCAGCAGAAAACTGCTCGGGTTCGCAGGATATCTGCCAGAAAATGCCAAACGGCGGCTCGCCGGAGGTCAGTGACAACATTCTTGGCTTTGTCGAATTCTATACCCAACACCTTGCTGTTCCTATGAGAAGGGATATCAAACGCCCTCAGGTCGTGAAAGGGAAATCACTGTTTGCTGAAGCCGGTTGTGAAAGTTGCCACAAGGCAGAATTGAGAACAGGTGACATAAAAGACAAGCCAGCACTTAGCAACCAGGTCATTCGTCCGTATACCGATATGCTTTTGCACGACATGGGGTCGGGGCTTGCAGACAACAGGCCGGAATTTATCGCCAACGGGCAAGAATGGCGTACTGCACCGCTTTGGGGATTGGGATATACCCAAGAAGTAAACGGACACACCTTCTTTTTACATGACGGCCGTGCACGCAATGTTATGGAGGCTGTCCTGTGGCACGGCGGTGAAGCCCTGCCTTCACGCGACCGTGTATTGCAGATGTCCCACAATGAGCGAGAAGCTCTAGTGGCATTTTTGCACTCCCTTTAATTAATCACCCCGAAACACAAGGAAGGCCGATGGGCAAAACAAAGCTATTTTTGCTTGCTGTGATAAGTATGGGGTTAGTTTCCGGTTGCCTTACAAACGCAGCAACCACCCACGACGGATACTTGCCTTTGCAACAACAACGAGCTGTGAATTTCCAGATGGCTGCTGTTGCCCTGGATGAAGGGGTCAGGGCTTACTGCCAAAAAAGATCCGTTGAAAGCCTGACCGGGCTTAAATTGCAGTGGAAAACGGCGTTTATGTCCTGGATGTCATTACAAGGACAGGAACAGGGGCCAGAACAAGCCATGACACTGGCCTGGCAAATCCAGTTCTATCCGGACAAGAAGAACACAACCGGGAGAAAGCTCTCCCACCTGATGAAAGGGAAACAGGAACTCAGTCCGGCTTACATGGCAACACAAAGCGTTGCAGCCCAGGGGCTGGGCGCTTTGGAGTGGCTTCTGTTTGATGAAAATGCTGACCGCAGAACTGATCGTTTTTGTCAACTTGGTGAAGCAGTAAGTGGACATCTTGCTGCGACATCCGGCCTTCTCACTGAAGCTTGGAATGAAGACCCGTGGGCAGGTGCGCCGGAAAAAGTGCGGAAGGATGCCTATTTCCGTGCATTGGCAAACCAGTTTGATTTTGTGATGAAAAAGTTGGCCAGACCTTTGGGTAAGCCAGGCTCTCCAAAGCCTTACCAGCTTGAAGCGTGGCGCTCACGTTCATCCCTGGAAAGTCTCAAGGCAAGCTCTGTCGCCTTGCAGGCACTCTATTTCGCGAATGGAGGTGGACTTGATGCTGAGCTTCGCGAACGTGGAAAAACGGAATTGGCTGATCGTCTCGGCAAGCATTTTAACCTGTTGGTTGAGGCATTCCCGGTACGGGGTACTGCCTGGGGAATGCTCCATACTGAGAGTGGATACCGCAAATTGCTTGGTATTTACAATGAATTGGAGTACATCCGTATTGCACTCTCGGATGAGGCCGCACCGGTGTTGGGCATTGTTGAGGGGTTTAATGCAACCGATGGCGACTGATACATCCCGGCGCGGAGCGCTGCAGAAATTAGCAAGCCTGGCAGCAGCCGGTACAGTCTTGTCCCTGTATAACCCTGCAAGGCTGCTTGCCACTGAAATTGGGGACAATGAGCGTGTCTCTCTGCTGGGGTGCGCCAAGGATGCCAAGGGTAACTTCTATGCGGCGGTCTCCGATACCGGAGGGAGGCTGCTGCAAAGGTACCCGTTGCCTGCCAGAGGGCATGGAGTTGCAGTTCAGCAACACGGTGATCTGGCATTTGCTGTTGCACGCCGTCCAGGGAAATTCATTGAAGCATTCAACTATAAAACCGGAGAGCATTACGCATCTGCGGTCCCTGGAGATGGCAACTATTTTTACGGCCATGCTGTTTTGTCTGCAGATGGGAACACGCTGTTTGCAACCGAAGGTACTTTTGAATCCAGTGCGGGGAGTATAGGTGTCTTCGATGTCAGAAATGGCCTCACACGCTCAGGTGAAATTACCGGTGTCGGTATTGGGCCCCATGAACTTGCTCTCTTTGACGATGATACCCTGGTGGTGGCAGTTGGCGGTATTCATACCCGCGAGCGTAAAAAGCTCAATCTGGAAACCATGGAGCCGTCCTTGGTGTATGTTTCCTTGTCTAAAGGGAAAACCATAGAGCGGGTCAGGTTGCCTGATAACCAACTCAGTATCCGGCACCTTGCTGTGGAGGATGGCCTGGTAGTTACCGGCCAGCAATACCAGGGGGATACAGATGAAACGGTACTTCCTTTGGTCGCCACCCACCGGCCGGGTGGTGAATACCGGATGTTGGCAGCATCCTGGGGGGAATGGAGACGATTTGACGGCTATGTTGCCAGTGTCACGGTTACCGACAAAATCATTGTTGCCACCTCTCCGAGGGGGAATTGCTACGGTTGCTGGGATAGGGATACAGGCCTGCTACTTTCTTTATCATCACTATCTGATGCAGCCGGCGCATCAGGCTCTGGTGACGTTTGGCTCAGCTCCGGAATTGGCAGGGTGGTACGGCTTAAAGAGGAAAAGGTTATGGGGAAGGTGGGTCGTAGCCAATCATACGGAGATGTAATGTGGGATAACCACCTCACAGCTGTAATTAACTAACAAACTGCACCTTGAGGTGGTTTGGCTATAGAACTTACCTCTTATGTACTTTCTAAAACATGGCATTTAACAGTCGGTAATTGGGATATTTTTCTCTGGTTGAATGCCAAAAGGAAAAGTGTTTCATAATGCGGGGCATTGTAAAAATTCGCATGATATTCAATCACATGCTTACAGTGTTATTTTTATCAGAATCTGTACTTTCACAATCTCGTTGCTTTGCCATACTTAACTTATTAAGGGCAAGGGAAACTCACTGTGAAATACCTGTTTATAGGCACTGTGGCACTTTACGGCTGTCTTATCTCCGGAACAGTTTTTTCCATGCCCCCTCATGGGCAGATAGATGGGCGTGTATCCGAAAGTGGAGATGGGGCGGTTACCTGGCCCAAAAACAGTGCTGAAACATGGGTACAGCAAGCTCAGCCTCAACATGTTTCCTTTGCCTTTCCCAATGCACTTGCCCGGCTTTACTACGCCAATGGATACGCGCATATCTGGCGCGATCCTGATGCCTACAGTGCGCTGGTAACCCAGTTGACGATGGTCTCCCTGGCTGGACTGGGGGAAGAGTTTGAATGGCGAGTAACAGAGTTGGACAACCTCTACGCATCCAAACGTTATTTGAGCTACGACCTTCTTGCAACCGACAGCCTGTTGTTGCTGGCGAGCTATTCCGAGCAGTTGACTGAGCACGGGTATAACTGGCTGCTCGGTAACGCAATGATAGGGGAGCTTCCTGAACCTTCAGAAGCGTGGCTGGAACAGTTTGTACTTTCCCTGGATTCGAGGACGCTTTCCCTGCTTGTCCGATCCCTTGTGCCGGACTACTTCCCTTATGCGGATACTGCAATGGCAATACGCCAGCTGCAGTACCTGAGGGATATTCGGGTGCCTTATTACTATTCAAAAGGGCTTGTCCGCCCCGGGGATGAACTGAAAAACCCTTTGCCACTTATTGAACGCCTTGAAGCGTTTGGCGATTTGGAGCCGGAAGATGCGGCTGAGCTTAAGATGTTGATGACCCGAACTTACAAGGTTGAGGAAAACGGCAGGTATAAGGTTGTGCGGGAACGTGCTGCCAGTGCAGCCTTGGGGGAAGACGGTACGCTCATTGGAGGTGATGTAGATGATAATTCTGTCTATGGATCAACATTGTTTTCCGGTTGGTACAACGAGAGCGTTTCCCTGACATATTCAGATGTGTTGGTAGAAGCCGTGGTTCAATTTCAGTCTCGCCACGGCCTGAAGCGGGATGGTGTGGTAGGCCCCAATACCCGTTACTGGATCAACAGGTCTGTAAACGACAGAATACGCCTCCTGGCGCTCAATGCTGAGCGACAACGGCTGTGGCCAACAGAACGTGACCGAATTGTGTTGGTTAATATCCCAAACTATGAAATGCAGTTTTGGATGGACCGTGAACTGGTACTGGGAAGCCGGGTTATCGTTGGCCGCCCAAGCCGGAAAACTCCGTTGTTTAACTCCCGCGTCGATTCAGTGATATTCAACCCGCACTGGAATGTTCCGGCAAAAATCATGCACCGGGATATCCTCCCCAAGGTGAAGAAAAACCATGGTTTTCTGGAAGAGAACAATTTTACCGTGCTCGACAGTTGGGTTGGCGGGGAAGAAATTCCCATGGAGACCATTGACTGGAATGAAATGGATATCCGGCGATTCCCTTACCGGTTACAGCAGGCCCCGGGGGATCTGAATGCGTTGGGGCGCTACAAATTTAATACCCCCAACAAGATGGCAATTTACCTCCATGACACGCCGAGTAAAGGGTTGTTTGACCGCTATACACGGGCTTTCAGTTCAGGTTGTATCCGGGTTGAGTATGCTGAACAGTTCGCCGACATGCTGCTACGCTATTCGGGCATGAGTGTTGCGGACTACAGCTATTACCAGGAAGTGCCGGAAACCAAAGCTGTTGCGTTGAACAAGCGCATCTCTGTTTATACTATCTACCAGACAGCATGGGTAGATAATCAGGGACGGCGTCAGTTCAGGCGTGATATCTACCAGTATGACCGGCCAAAGCCGGGTGTCACGCCTGTCACAACCCGGGAGCTGTTGTCTGCCCGTGTCCAGCACGAAGTGCCTGCTGAAGAGTGACAACCCAAATTATCCCCAAAGCTTATCCTGCCTGATCTGCATCCATGTGAACTCGGATGTAACGGTCGCGTTTTTGCGGCTTGAGAGTATGGATATCTACCAGTACCAAGCCATCAATACAATCGGCAAAATCCGGATCAACATTGAAATCGATAAACTGCACGCCACTTGGGTCACAAAGTTCAGCATACTGCTTGTAGAGGGTTGGAATTGCACAGCCAAGGTTATCCAGTAAGTGTTTCAACTTCTTAAAATCCCGGCTGTAATCATTGCCAGAGAAATGAGAGGTCAGCTCATAAACCTGATCTTCACTCAGTCGGAAGGGACGCTTTGAAGCAGCAAGTGGCTTTTGGCTTGGAAAATAAAGATTGTAGAAATAAATCAGCAGGGCCTTGGCGGTATCGGGAAGGGCGTTGCTGATAGTTACAGGCCCAAAGAGGTAACGGTACTGTGGGTTTTTTGCCAGGAATGCGCCTATGCCAAACCAGAGATAATCCAGGCAACGGCGCCCCCAATAACGTGGCTGGACAAAACTGCGGCCAAGCTCCAGTCCTTTATCAAGGTAGGGAGTCATTTCACGGTCAAAGTAAAACAGGCTACAGGTATAGATGGCGTCTTCACCGTATTCTTTCATCAGTTTTGCCGTATCAGCAAACCGGTAAGCGCCAACTATTTCCTGTTCACCCGGATCCCAAAGTATTAAATGCCAGTAGTGCTGGTCGAATTTATCCAGGTCACGGCGCTTCCCTGTGCCTTCGCCCACAGCCCGGAAAGCCACTTCCCGCAGCCTCCCTATTTCACGAAGAACGGGAGAGTCTTCCGAGGAAGAGTACAGCCATATTGTCTTGCCATCGGGGGTTTCACCCAGCTTCTCGCTGTTTTCCAGCTCTTTTCTCAGTACGGTGCGGGATTCAGGGCGGGCGATGGGAGCTTCCGTCTGGAACAGGCCGGATTTCCCTTTCCCAATACGGTACAAGTGCTTATAAAGCAATTTAACCCGCATTTTCACAGTCAAGTGTTGGGTAGACTGATAAGACTCGTAAGGGATTTGCTCGCCGATGGTCAGTTTAATCTTCCCGTCTTCCAGGTTGAACATCTCCTGGACCAGCAAGAGGGTGGAGAGTGGTTTGTATAACATACTGGTGCCATAAAACATGGCAGAGTTTCGGGCATTTACATGAATGGGGATGAGCGGCGCCCTGTTGCGAGCTGCAAACTGCAGGAATCCTTTGTGCCAGGCTCCATCTTTAATACCCGAAGGTTTCAGACGGGATACTTCCCCTGCGGGGAAAAAAATAACCACGCCGTCCTGATGCAGCCATTTGTCAATTTCGCGCAGGTTTTCTTTTACGGTTTTCCCTCCGGTGTTGTCCACCGGAAGAAGCAATTTGTGCATGGGTTCGAGCTGCATGAGGATATCATTGGCGACGATCCGGACGTCAGGGCGAATGTCATGTACCAGCTTTAAAAGTGCAAGGCCATCTAAGGAGCCAACGGGGTGATTCGCAAAAATCACCACACGGCCATGGGCAGGGATTCTCTCGTACTCCCGCTGGTTTACTTCCACCCTCAGGTTGAAGTACTCCAGCACCTGCTCAACAAACTCTATACCTTTCAGGTGGGGAAAACGTTCTTCAAAACCTCTG
Organism: Parasalinivibrio latis; assembly: GCF_036825535.1. Lineage (GTDB taxonomy): Bacteria > Pseudomonadota > Gammaproteobacteria > Enterobacterales > Vibrionaceae > Parasalinivibrio > Parasalinivibrio latis. Next base: position 2,192,878 of record NZ_CP098812.1, on the reverse strand, counting down.
AATTCATCTTCATGGAGTAAATGGCGAAGTGTTGTCTGAAGGGGCTTGCGTAGCCAGGGTTTGTTTTGAATCTTCGGAAAACGCTCGTGCAACACGTTGTCTACATCAAACATCGCAGTCTCTTTCGGTTCAACAGGGGTAAGGTGGCTAGATTTCTCAGTGGTGTGACTGACCTACTGCCTACTGTTACTTTTTGGTTATTGTGCGAAGGAAAGATGAACGGAATATGGCTGGCAGATGACTTTCTCTTTAAAGCGGCCATGTGGAATATGGAAAAACGACGTAAAAAAGTTGAGACTCGATGATGAAAAATAACGCATAATCGTTGGGTGCAGCGTTTGAGTCATATTCAGGAAATATCCGGTCATGAGTTTGAAGTACGAAATTATCCCCGTTACAGCCTTCCAGCAAAACTGTTCACTGATTTGGTGTGATGAGACCAAAGAAGCCGTCGTCGTTGATCCGGGCGGCGATGTTGACAAAATAGCCTCACGTATTCGCGAGCTTGACTTGAAGCTGGTAAAAATCGTGCTGACTCATGGTCACCTGGATCACGTTGGTGGGACTGAAGCACTTGCCGGTATGTTCTCCGTCCCAGTGTGGGGGCCACAGGAAGCTGATGCCTTTTGGCTGCAGGCGTTACCGGCTCAAAGTGAAATGTTTGGATTTACCCACACAGAGGCCTTTACACCTGACCGTTGGCTGAACGAAGGTGAAACCGTTACCTTTGGGGAAGAATCACTGGAAATTTTCCACACGCCCGGCCATACACCCGGTCACATAGTACTGTTTTCTGACACTGCAAGACGTGCCTGGGTTGGGGACGTGTTGTTCAATGGAGCAATTGGGCGAACTGATTTCCCGAAAGGTGACTTCAATACCCTGATTAGCTCGGTGAAAAACAAACTGTGGCCTATGGGTAATGACGTCACCTTTATTCCCGGTCATGGCCCTGAATCAACATTCGGCCATGAGCGCATCACCAATCCGTTTGTTGCGGATGAAATGCCAATACATTAAGCGACAAGGCTATTGAACAAATGAAGCCGGGGGTTATTGCCCGGCTTCACTTTCTGAAAGCTCCTCGTCTGTTGGCGCTGCAGCAAGATAGCGCCGTGACAGTCCAATGAACTCTTCAAGTGGCCTGTCTACCAATTCTTCCTGGGTATAAAGGTCATACCCCAGTACTTCACGCATCGCCAACATATGGTTTGCCAGCATTGCCACCAGGCCCCTGTGAATCTGTCCGTCCTCATCCATAAAAGGCGTGTCATCGAACAACATGTCTTCGATTTCCCTGTCCGTCAACTTCTCCCCTTTACGAATAGCGGTTATGAGGAGAGGGCGTTGCCGAGTGATGATGTCGCTTGCCAGTCGAAGGCTGATGGTATTCAGAAGAGGGGCGTAGGTTTTTAACCGAAACCCTGCCCAGGGAACGGGGTGGCTCCACCCTTGAATAGAAATGACAGGTACTCCGATATGGGAAATATTGCGCCACTTGAGTGTCCACCCCCCCTTAGGGCTGTGATGTTGCAGGTGAATGTAACTGAGGGAGAAAGAGATACCGGATTGATTGAGTTGATATACGAGGTAAAAGGACAAAGCCCCAACCAAAAACAGCAAGACCGCCGACGATGCCGGGGGAACGTGATAGTACGAAAGTACACCTGACAGCACAGCCAGCACGGCGATAGAAAGTGAAATTGATGCCCAACGGCTGTAACGGATTCGTCTGGGCATGATGTGAAGAGTTTCCAGCATTTTTCAGCGACCTCCGTCCACGCAATTCTCTTTTGAATTTCGCTTGTAATAACCCGCTCTCTGAATGCTGTTTCTTGATTTAGAGCCACTAGATCGTCAAAACAGTGCCTTGACTGACAGCCAATCAACTCTAGCTGAAAACTGCACCTTGAGGTGATTTGGGTATAAACACTCTTTTCCCTTCCCAAAGTATACGACGTGTCTGGAAAAGGTGAATGGTGGGAGAATAAATTGTACATAACATGCTGATTTGGTCAGATATCATCCAGGCAAAGCAATGGAATTGTCAAAAATAGGCAATTTCTGATATAAATCCCGCTTTCTTTTGTCCCGCTGCATCTCGTGGGCGATGTGGTCATGCACCGGAGTAGGACTGATCAATGAAACTTTCACACAAACGTAAAGTAAAACTCAAGCTGAACAAAAGTAGAAGCACCCTGGTTATGTCAGCTGTGGCTGCGAAAAAACCAGTTGCGAAAACTGTAGCCAAGCCAGTGGCAGAAAAGCCAGTTGCCAAGAAGGCAGAGCCAGCCCAATCTCAAGTTGCTGTTACCTCTGATATCGCTCTGACTCCAAAGCAACAGCAGGTTCTGGACATCCTTCGTGCCAATCCTGAAGGTATCAACCCTAAGGGTATTGGCCTGGAAGCAGGTCAGGAAGATGGCAAAGCTGCTTCCTGGGCAACCGGCGCACTGAAAAAGCTGACTGAAGAAGGCGTTGCGGAACGCATTCAGCTGGCTGGCAACAAGGTCGTTTATAAAGCACTGTAAACGTCACTGCATGGTGTGTGAGCCTTTTTGGGGCTCGCACCCGTGCGCTGAATTGTTTCGACATTGATCGCATTTTGTTTCTTATGTGCTCGAAATGAAAATGCGATGTAATCCTTTAATTTATAAATGAAAATTTGGTTGTTTGGCTAATCCAAAGTTGTTTATATTGGTGGTGTTCAGTTAGCTGTTCAGATTGCGAGGACTATGTATGGACATTTGTTCAGCCGCATCCAAGGAAGTGCAATCCGCAGTTGTAGAGTTTGACTACACCCACTTCCTTTGTGACGCACCAAAAAGAAAATGGACTTTTTACCAGGCAATTAAATCCATCATGCCCGTTTTCAATGTGGCATGGCAGGCCAAAGTCGCCGCAGATCACTCCGTCGCAGATCAATTCCACGAATTGGCGGCATTCCATTTGTCTTCCCAGGTAAGCGATGAAGAAAATATCGCCAGATTGGTTCGCCTGGCGAAAACACTGAGTATCAACTCCATTAAAGTACTTTTGCCGTATGAAATGGAACCTGCTCAGCTTAAAGCAATTGCCTGTGATACCCACGCTGAGCTTGCTTATGCAGATGAAAAGCGCGAGTCGGTGATTATCCTGATTCCTGCTTAATAACGTCCTGTCCACTAAACTTCTCAAGTGGGCAGGGATTGCAACGTGGTATCAAGCGAGTATAGTCCCTGCCTGTTAGCATTTACGGGACTAAGAGCAGATGAAACTTTTCTTCGCTTCTGATTTGCATGGTTCAGCCAGTGCTGCTGAGCAGATTGTTTCCAAATTCAAAGAAAGTGGGGCAGATTGGTTAGTGCTGTTGGGGGATCTTTTGTACCACGGCCCTAGAAATGCCATACCGGAAAGCTATAACCCGGCAGCGGTTGCTGATCTTTTGAATGGCGTAGCTGACAGGATAATCGCGGTGCGCGGTAATTGTGACAGTGAAGTCGACCAGATGCTCTGTCAGTTCCCAATTACAGCAACATGGCAAACTGTCCTGATTCCCAAGCACCGCCTGTTTCTGACTCACGGACACGTTTTCGGCCCGGATAAACTGCCGCCGATGGCTCCGGGTGATGTTCTGGTTTACGGCCATACCCATATACCGGTTGCCGGGCAGGTGGGAGAGCATATTCATTTTAACCCTGGTTCTACCACGATTCCCCGTGGAGAAGGGGTCCCTTCATATGGCCTCATGGAAAATAATACGCTTCGTGTACTTACGTTGCTTGGTGATGAAGAGTTACTTTCTGTAGTCCTTTAAAGACAATGTCAGGCAGGCATAATTAATCAAACCTGCCTGTTTTGAAGAATAATTTTCCTGCCAAAGCAATACGGATTGCTTACTATATTAATCACGTGATTAATTCGTGGAGTTCCCATGAGTAAGCGACCTGGCCGTCCATCCGGTGATACCCAATCCCGTCAACAGCTGATTGATGCAGCGCGAGCCCTGTTTGTTTCAATGCCCTATAACCGCGTTTCCACCCGGTTGCTGGCAGAAAAGGCAGGCGTGAATGCTGCGCTTATCCGCTACTACTTCGGTGACAAAGCTGGTCTGTACGAGGCGATGCTGCGTGACACTCTGGCCCCGATGCGGGAAAAGATGCTACAAGCGTCCCGGAACCCGGACCAGACAGATATACAGGACATTATCGAAACCTACTATAAGGTCATGGCCCCGAGTCCCGATCTGCCCAAGTTGCTGTTACGTGCAATGATGATGGATGAAAATGAAGCCCCACGGCAGATCACTGAAGGTGTGTTTATTGACCTTATTCATTCATCCCAGCAGTGGCTTACTCGTTCGTTGGTGGAAAACCATCATTTAAAAGAAGGGGTTAACCCCAATTTTGCCCGCCTTTCATTTGTAAGCCTCACAGTCTTTCCCTTTCTTGCCCCTCCTCAGTTGTTGGCGAAACTCGGTATTGACCTTTCGACAGAAACACTTTCAGTACTGGCCCACCACAATGGCAATGTTCTCAAGCAGGGCATGCTAAGCGGTGGTCTGCATAAATCCACAGGCAAACCAGAAGACGGAGAATCTGGAGGCAACCATGACTAGCACTAAATCAATAATGATCTTACTCGCAGGCTTTTTTCTTTCAGGGTGCCAACAGCAGGAAGTCAATGTCGCTTTGGGTACGCTGGAAATGGATCGGTACCTTGTAACAGCACCACAGTCAGAAACCCTGGTAACGCTGGATGTCAAAGAGGGGCAGGAAGTGAAAAAAGGTCAGGGTATCGGCCGGCTGGACGGTACGCTGGCGGCGAGTGAACTTAACCGTACAAAAGCGGCGTTGGTCGGAGCCAAAGCTCGCCTGGCTGAATTGGAAAGTGGACCTCGTAAAGAGGATATTGCTGTGGCCGTTGCACGGGTAGTCGGGGCTGAAGCGACACTTGAGGATGCCGTGAAACATTTTACCCGGACCCAGTCCCTGGTGAAGCGAGGGGTGCAAGGAAAGGCTGAATTGGATAGTGCCAGGGCACTGCGGGACAATTCAGAAGCTCGGCTTGAGGAAGCCCGCCAACAACTGGCGCTGCTAAAAGCGGGAACCCGGGCCGAACAGATTGAGCAGGCCAAAATGTCAGTAGAAGAGGCTCAGTCGAAGGTGGAAGCAGCCCAGCACAAGTATGATGACACGCTTCTTACTGCCCCGGCAAACGGCTGGATTGATTCATTGCCTTGGTTCCAGGGGGAAAGAATTCCAGCCGGTGCCCCCGTAGCTGTGCTTCTTGCTGACAGGAGCCCTTATGCAAGGGTTTATGTTCCGGAACCTGATCGGATTAACCTTAAAGTCGGCCAGCAACTGGACGTTCAGGTTGATGGCAGTGAAACCGTTTTCGAAGGACATGTTCGCTGGATATCTTCCGAATCCGTTTTCACCCCTTATTTCGCGTTAACCGAGAATGACCGGGCAAGGTTGATGTATGAAATGGAAGTACAACTTGAAGAGAATGCCACCGGGTTGCCTGCCGGTTTACCGGCACAGGTCGTGTTGCCATGACTGATTTCGCCATCAAAACGTCCGGGATGACCAAACGCTTTGGCCGTATGACGGCAGTTGATGGGTTGGATTTGGAAATACAGCGGGGGACTATCTACGGATTTTTAGGGCCGAACGGCTGTGGCAAGTCCACCTCAATCAGGATGCTGACCGGCCTGTTGTCACCAACCGAGGGTGAGGTGAATGTCCTTGGTTTGAATGTGCCGGGTGATGCAGAAAAATTGCGCCTGCGCATAGGCTACATGACCCAGAAGTTTTCCCTTTATGACAACCTCACCGTTAGGGAAAACCTCGAATTTGTTAGGCAAATCTACGGGCTGGGGCGTCAGGGCAAAGCCAGAGTAGATGAACTTCTTTCAATTTATGGTTTATCAGACCGCCAGAAACAGATGGCCGGGTCGATGAGTGGGGGGCAGAAACAGAGGCTCGCTTTGGCGGCTGCAACCATTCACCGTCCAGAATTGTTGTTTCTTGATGAGCCAACGTCTGCGGTAGACCCGGAAAACCGACGTGACTTTTGGGAGCGCCTTTTTGATCTCTGTAATGACGGCACCACCATTTTGGTTTCTACGCATTACATGGACGAAGCAGAGCGTTGCCACCGGCTTGCGATTCTTGAACGGGGCCAGAAACGGGCTGACGGATCACCTGAGTCCCTCATGGAGGGTATGGGTGCAAACGTGATTGAAATAGAGGCGACGGATCTTCGCACGCTGAAAAAAAATCTTCTGGATCAGCCTGGGATATTATCAGCAGCACAATTGGGTATCCGTCTAAGGGTTCTGGTAGATAAGGCAGTTTCTGACCCTGTAAGCTGGATACAGCAACTTGTATACAACGGTGTCCGGGTGGAAAGTGTCAGGCCAAGCCTTGAAGATGTATTTGTCACCTGTACCGGAGGGTTGCGCGATGTGGCTGGCTAGGATTCTGGCAGTAGTGAAAAAGGAACTGCGGCAGCTTTCAAGGGACAGGATGACTTTCGCGATGGTGGTCATGATTCCACTGGTGCAGTTGATTATGTTCGGGTATGCCATCAATACTGATGTCCGGCATATCCCCGCAGCATTGGTTGATCAAAGCCACTCCAGTTTCAGTCGCCAGTTGACAGCAGATATTTCCGCTTCGCAGGTAGTGGATTTTGTCACTGTGTATCCGACGGTGAAACAGGCTGAAGCTGCGATTACAAGGGGCGAGGTAAAAGCGGTACTGGTGTATCCAACCGACTTTGAGCGTCGCCTTTTCACCCACCCTGACTACAACAACAACGCTTTTCCTGAAACAGCGCGGCCCGTCGGGCAGTGGATTGTGGATGGTTCCGATACCATGGTGGCTGCCGCAATCAGTACACTGAGAAATATGCCGTTGAAACCTTTGTCAGGTTTGCCGCTGGAGAAAAAAGTGCCTGCATTGGAGGTAGTGAATTACTTTAACCCTGAACAACGATCAGCAGTAAATATTGTTCCCGGCTTGCTTGCCGTTATCCTGACGATGACCATGGTACTGTTTACATCAGCGGCCATTGTGCGCGAGCGCGAGCAGGGGAATATGGAATTTCTCATTAATACCCCGGTCAGGCCGCTGGAGTTGATGGTTGGAAAGGTGCTGCCCTTTGTGTTGGTAGGGTTACTTCAAACCGCGATCATACTTACCGTCGGGTACTACCTGTTCAACGTCCCCGTGCGGGGAGGGCTGGATTCCCTGTTTACTGCCTCACTTTTGTTTATTTCTGCCAGCCTGACGCTTGGCCTGGTTATTTCAACCATCGCCAAAACACAACTCCAGGCAATGCAGATGACGGTATTTGTTTTGTTGCCCTCTATCCTGCTGTCTGGGTTTATGTTCCCTTATGATGCAATGCCAGAGCCTGCCCAGTGGATCGCAGAGATCCTGCCAGCTACACACTTTATGCGGTTAATCCGGGGTATAGTCCTTCGGGACGCTCAGGTGGAAGATTTGATGGATGACACACTTTGGTTGTGCGGGTTTACGTTGGTAGGTTTAATGGTGGCGTCGCTGCGCTTCAGGAAACGACTGGACTAAATTTCAAATACCCCTCGGGAGAGGGGTATAGATGCATAGAATCAGGAATAGAATTCGTCTTCTGTCAGACCGGCTTCTTTCAATTCGTTTAGGAGTTCTATCCGTCGTCTGGCTTCATGGGCTTTGCGCTGTTTCTCTGATACGGAGTTAGAGCGGCTATTTTTAGACCTGGTGCGCGTAGAAGGTGATTCTTCAACCACTGTGCCGTAATCATAGTCTGATGACATCGGTAACCTTCCTTGTTCTGTTTCCCTATGACCAGCTATTGTGACACGATCCAAAGCTGAGACGGGCATCTTTTCTGTGTTTCAGCCGTCTTTTAACCTAAACCGTGACGTTTAGCTCAACTTTGAGACATATTACACACTTTTCTTGTATAAAAATGCGGGCACTTCAGTCTGTGATGATCATCACTGTCCTGTCAATTTCCAGATTTTCCCTTGCCCATTTCGGCGTAATACGCGGCGATATCGGCTATGTCCTGTTCATTGAGTGAGGATAACTGGGCTTTCATCATTGCAGCCATTGGACCGGTGCGAAGATTGTCACGGTATGCATTCATTGCATTGATTAGGTATTGCTCATTCTGGCCCTGAAGGTTCGGGTAATCGCTGCGCTGGGCAATACCATTTTCACCGTGGCAAAACCGGCAGCTTGGGGATTTAATATGACCGGCTTCAGGGTTACCGGCTGCATTTGCATAGGAAGAGAGAGAGGTGCCCAGTATGAGTGCAAGGGCAGTGTTTTTAAAAATAACGTATCGCAAAATCTTTTCTCCACAATCAATTGCGGCCGTATTGTACTACGGCGTTCCTGCCATATTCATTGATCGTGCATCTTAAATTTGCGCGTAATGTCTTAATGACTCCCTTCCATAATTACCCGGTGTTACATACAAACGCGTGGAATATTCACGAACCGTCCATAACAAGAAAGAGGACTTTGCCATGCCAGGAAAGTTCGAGTTAAAGACCGCGAACAACGGCCAGTTTATGTTTAACCTCAAGGCAAGTAACGGTCAGGTTATTTTGACAAGTGAGCTGTATACGACCAAAGCAGCTGCACAAAATGGAATTGAATCTGTCAGGAAAAATGCGCCTTTGGATGAGCGTTTCGAACGAAGGGAGAATAAAAACAGCGAACCCTATTTTATTCTCAAAGCGGCCAATCATCAGGAAATTGGCCGCAGTGAATACTATTCGAGTAAAGCTGCGATGGAAAACGGCATTAAATCTGTGCAAAACAATGCCCCCGAAGCACCGGTTGTGGAAGCATAGCTGAAGTTACTTGATATCAATTGTCCGGCTGGCTTTCCTGTACTGTACACGCCACCCTTGCCAGCGAGGCAGTTCCCAACGTTTTGGATCTGCCTTGCGCCCTCCGTCAACGTGTATGGCAGTGACCTGTTTGCGGGGAGGATCATACTCAATCCGGAGTGTCAGGTCGGATAATTTAACCTCATGCGGGTAGGCTTCATCGAAGTCTTTCCGCTCCCATTCGGGGATTCCGTCAAAAATAAAATCTGAAGGCTCGAAGAGCTGCAGATCTTCCGGTGACTCAATGCCGAGATCTTCAATCTGCTGGGTAAGCCAGGTTTCGAAATGCACAGCCTGTGGGCTGCGGCTGCAAAAATCAGGGTTGTATTGCCCCAGCGCCAGGTAGAGGTTCCACTGGTGGATTGCTGTGCTCAATGTATCGGCAAGGCCCGGCATGATCTCCCCGGACAGTATTTGGTCTACGGCCACTTCTCGGGCCATTTCTCCCTTGGGCACTTCGGTTCGGGTTGCTATCACTCTGCCAACAAAAACACGATGAATTTCCGTCAGGCACTGACCGTTGTCATCTGTCACTGTTTGTCCGGGTTGCTCTTCTCCAAAGCATGAATCAGCGAGTTGCCGGAATGTCACCGGAGCTATACAGGTTGCGAAAGCAAGGTTTTGCTTCACTCCTTTTCCCGGTACGGCGTGCTGGTCAAATACAATGGCGGCTTCTGCTGAATCCGGGAAGCGGGTGTCCCGCCCGGTACTGCATTCCACCATGCCATTTCCTAAAGCCTGGCGGCGTCTTTCCCTGCGTACGAATACCAGTTCAGGTGCAGTCTGCATAACCTGTTGAATCAAAGGCTCCCTGTATAGCGGGGAGGTGTTTTTGAGTGCAGGGAGATTGAGCGCTTCCCGCATTTGGTTTGAAAGCAGGCGGGCTTCCTTTCGCATATCATCATCAACGGTGAGAAATTCAGGAACGGGTTCACGAACCAGTCGAATTAGAGTGACAGCGTCACAACCAAGTGGTTCCCACTTACTGAGTTCATCAATGGCATGTTCAGAACTGGGCATGGACCAAAGGCGCTGGGGCAAGGAAAGTGCCGCTGCAAGGTCAACCATCGCTTCCTTAACAGCGGGTTCTTTTATAACCGAAATGAGGTGGGCAAAAAGGGTATCTATAGGGAGGGGATAGAGTACTTTCCCATGTTCTGTAACGTGACCATATCCGTCAATGGCTCCCATTTTCTGTAGTGAAGACGTTGCGGCTGCAAGTGTTTTTTCCGGCAGACTGTCCGGTAACGGCAGATCTGCCAAACGGTAACCACAACAGGCTGCAGCCAGCATGGGCTCAACGAGTTCTTCCCGTTGCAAATCGGGAGGCGTTGTGGCTTCCAAAGGAGCCGCGCTGCCATACAGTCTCAGACAAATGCCAGGGGCAACACGACCGGCCCGACCTTTACGTTGCTCTGCACTTGCCCGCGAAATACTGTGCAAACCCAGCACCGTGCGGCCATTTCGCTGATGGGTCCGGCGTTCAAGGCCGCTGTCAATGACCACAGTGACACCGGGAATTGTCAGCGAGGTTTCAGCCACATTGGTTGCCAGGATGATCCGTCTTAGCGAGTTATGCTGTGTAGCGGTCAGTGCTCGCTGGCGGTCACCGTCTGACACACTGGCGTGAAGCGGGATGATATCTGCATCCAGCCCCCGGAGGATTGACTGGCACTGGGAAATTTCTTTCCTTCCCGGCAAAAAAACCAGTATATCGCCTTCGGTTTCGTCCCAAATATCCGCAACGGCTTGCTGCACTTTTCGGTCAATGCCCCGGATATCCGGTCCGAAACGAGAGTCTTTAGCAATGTAACGCACAGCAACGGGGTAATTGCGCCCTTCTGCTTTTAGGGCCATTCCGCTGACGTAAGCGGTGAGCTTGTTTGCATCCAGCGTCGCGGAGGTGATGATCAGCCGGTGTTTGCCCGTTTCCAGCAACATGGCGGTCAGTATGTCGGTATCCCAGCGGCGAAGGTGCATTTCGTCAACCATGACGATATCAAAGTGCGCGAGACCGTCTTCACTTAGCCAGCGTAATGCGACACCGGGCGTGGCGAAAACAATACGGGTGTTTTCTGAAAACTGACCTTCAAAGCGTATGGCATAACCCACAGACTTCCCAACTGGCTCATCTTTTTGTGTTGCGATAAATTCTGCCAGGGATGTACAGGCAATCCGGCGTGGCTGGATAACCAGAACCCGGCCGTGGTCAGAAGCCCAGACCGGGAGATGGGTGGACTTACCGGAACCGGTTTCTGCTTCTATCACCAGGTGCTGGCTTTCAATGTGTTGGTGAAAGTCTGCTTCGATGGCGGAAATTGGGAAGGTTGCAGGGATAGTCACGGTGTCAGTTGTCCTGATGGTGTTCATTACCGGGGAGTTTAACTGATATGTCTCGAAGCCTGAAAAGTAATTGACTGGCTTGTCAGGGTGTAAAGCCATACCAAACCAGAAAAAACCACAATTGGCGTCGATAAATTAAAGGATTCGCGTTAGCCTTTTGCAAAGTAAAAAGTGGAAGAAACGGAAACCGGGGAAAAAATGTACCAAGAGACGTTACATCGGGTATTTGGGTTTGAAAGCCTCAGGGGCGGCCAGCAAGCAGTTGTTGATAAAGTTTTGAATGGTCAATCAGCAGCCGCAATTTTCCCAACGGGCTCCGGCAAGTCACTTTGCTATCAACTGCCGGCACTGCATCTCCCTCATCTGACGCTGGTGATTTCCCCTCTCTTGGCACTTATGAAAGATCAGTTGGATTTTCTCCGCAGCAAAGGCATTGCCGCCGGTTCTATAGATTCTTCCCAGAGCTGGGAAGAAAGCCAGAGAGTAATGCAGGGGGTGAGGGAAGGGGAGATTAAGATCCTGATGATTTCCGTGGAACGCCTGAAAAATGAACGCTTTCGCCAATTTATTTCCAGGGTTCCTATCTCTCTGCTCGTTGTCGATGAGGCTCACTGTATTTCAGAGTGGGGCCATAACTTTCGCCCGGATTACCTGAAACTGCCGGTCTACCGTCAGCAACTCAATATCCAGCAGGTACTGCTCCTGACTGCCACAGCAACGCCGGCTGTTATTGACGATATGGGTGAGAAATTCGGCATTGGACGGGATGACATTGTGGTTACCGGTTTTTACCGGAAAAATCTCGACCTCAATGTTTACCCTTGCCCGGAAAGGGACAAAGACTATGCGCTCCTGAACATGCTGCGCGCTGAGCCAGAGGCGCCTACTGTTATTTACGTCACCTTACAACATACCGCCGAGCAGGTTGCGGCGTTTTTGAAGGATTCGGGTATCCATGCCAGGGCTTATCATGCCGGCATGAAGAGCGAGGTGCGCGAGGAGATCCAGTCGGCATTTATGGCTGGGACTATCCCCTGTATTGTGGCCACTATCGCTTTTGGAATGGGTGTGGACAAAGCCAATATCCGGCGTGTTATCCATTTTGATTTACCGAAATCCATAGAAAACTACAGCCAGGAAATCGGCCGGGCCGGACGGGATGGCCAACATTCAGAGTGTACCGTACTTGCTAACCGTCAGGGCTTAAGCGTCCTGGAGAATTTTGTTTATGGTGATACCCCAGATCGCAGCAGCATCCGTTATGTGCTGGATGATATCAGCCAGCATACCGGGCAGTGGGAGGTGCAGCTTTACAGCCTTTCCCGAGACAGCAACATCAGGCAATTACCGCTCAAAACGCTCTTGGTTTATCTGGAATTGGAAGGGGTATTAGAGCCGCTGTACAGTTACTATGCTGACTACCGGTTCAAACTCGTTGGGTCGCGTGAAAGTATCGTTTCCCGCTTTGAAGGTGAACGCCGGGATTTTGTTTCCGCTATTTTTGCCGCATCACCCAAAGGGAGGTTGTGGTACACCCTCGACTTTGAAGCAATGTGGCGAGGCTATGGCGCAGAGAGGAAGCGGGTAGTCGCTGCGCTGGATTACTTTGCGGAACAAGGCTGGATAGAATTGGAAAGTAAGCAGATGACGGATGTGTACCGTATTTTGCCTGCGACACAGCCTATGGACGTTCTGGTAGAGAAAATTTACAGCTACTTTGCGCGGAAAGAAGCCAGTGAAGTCGCAAGGGTACATGCGATGTTGGCATTGTTTGAATCAGATACTTGCCTCAGCCATGCATTGGCAAACTATTTTGCCGATGAACACGCACCACAGCGGTGTGGACATTGTTCAGTGTGCCGGGGAAAAGTTGCCAACCTCCCGGGCCAGGATGTGTTATCTCCGATAATCCCTGAAAAGCTGGTTGCCTGGTGCCAGCCCCTGATTAAAGCCAGTGAAGAAGCCCTCTCCTCGGCGACGCTTACCCGTTTCCTGTGTGGTATAGCGACACCTGCAGGAACCAAATTGAAAGCGAGCAAAATGGAAGGGTATGGGAAACTGGAAAATTACCCCTACGCAGATGTGTTAGAGCAGGTCCGGCTGGCATTCCCTGTGATGGAGTAGTCTAAGAAAAGGAGCAGGTTTGCTGCTCCTTATTACCTTCAGCGGTTGCCAACAATAACCCGGGCATTGATGTCCTGGATCGGGCGGGCGTTTTTACCCATCATCGCATGCATTGCACTGATCTGATCTTTTGAAGCTGTCTGGGTGTCTTTTATCACTAGCCAGCGCACGCCCTCACTACATGGTGGCGTAGTCAGCGACCCGTTGTAGCGGTAGTAAGTGGCGTAATAAGGTGGCAGAAGATCGGCTGGGGAAAGTGTGCCATCAGGGACTACGCTTTTGCCACTTGCCGGAAGATGGGTGGTGATTTTACCGAGTGTATCGTTTTCACGGATGCCATTTTGGAACATAACAGCCACAACAGCGAGGTTACCTTCAGCATCCTGATGGACAAAATGCGCTTCCATTGGAAAGGTTTTGCCATTTATATGGTTTTCAGAAGGTGTATGGAAATGAACCTGCTTTAAGGTATAAACGTCACCATCAAGTTTCAGGGTGTTATTTCCCTCCACGACGCCCTCAATGGTATGCCCGTTGTTCACGATTTTTGCCACTTGTCCTTCATAGTGGATGTTCAGTGGCTCAAGGTGGGTGTTGTGGGCTTTGGTAATGTTGATAGGGGACTGGTTCTCCCCTAATTCACAGACAGGATATTTTTCACCCCAAGTTTCGACACCGGTATCGCCGCTGTAGCTCCAGTTTGCCGCGTGTACTGTCAAAGGAAGCACTGCCGCGAGCAGGGTGGAAAGTACGATTTTTTTCATGTTGTTGGACCCGTCGATCATTTGTGCAAGAAGCGTAGTCCTGCCTTTCTTGATTGTCAGGTGTGAAAACTAATTTTGGATAAATGCCTGTCCGGACAAAAATGTGATGAAAGTATCCGGGCTGTTTAGCACCGGTATCTCTTTATCTATTTTCCCTGTAGCGCCGTACATTGACGCCTGGGCAAGAACAATGGCATCACTGTTTCCTTCGTGGCTGTTTACGGCTTCCGCAACGGCATTACAGTAGGCATCAGTCTTCCCATTCATAAAGTGCTGCCAGGCATTTTCAACCATCAGGAATTCCAAATTTGGCTCAGTACCGGCTTTTCCTGCCTCTTCATGAAGCAAGTCAGCCGTTGGGACTGCCGTACTCTCCAACGCCATGACAACCAGTACCCTGTTGAACCGGACTGCCTGTTCAGCCATGGGGCGGTCGACCCGGATAACGTTGGGGGATGCAGATTCGGCTGATTTACCGATGGTTGAACAGGTGCAGGCGATCAGGTCGGCACCATCAGCCAATTGGCCCAGAATAAATGATTTTATATCGTCTTCCAGGCTATCGAGATTTTCCAGTTGTTGAGCACGTTGGAGGAAGTCTTCCCTTACCAGGTGCGTGAGGCTATGTGTTGGCAGTGTCGTTGCGGCCAAAGCCTTAAACAGTTGTTTATTCGCAGCGGAAGTGTGCAAAAAACGGATATCCATAACTATCTCCTCGTCCATGAGTTCATAGGGGTACAGGAAAAATCGGTTCCCGGCAGTATGAAACTGCCGGGGACAAGGGTTAACGGAAACAACGCTCCGCCCAACGAGCAAGGCCGGCAGTGACAGAGCCGAAGTAATCCCCCGAAACGATAGGCACACCAGGCAGGGCTTTCTCCAGAAGAGCACGGAGGATCGGGGAGCGTGCACTGCCACCTGTCATATAAATTACATCCGGTTGGGTCTGTCCTTGTTTCAGGGCATCCTGAACCAGTTCAGCAATCTTAACGGTCGGTGCCGATATGGCTTCGGCCAGCTGTTTCTGGTTGATATTATGTTGGAGTTGTTCTTTCAGGAAACAAAGCTGGGACAAGGTTTCTGAATGTTCTGACAGGGCAATCTTCGCTTCTTCTGCCCGGCGGACAATCTGATAACCCAGTGTGTTCCGGTGTACTTCAATCAGTCGGGAGATTTTATCCGGCTCTGCGGCATCCCGGCGCAACTGGTCCAGGACTGCAAAGTTGGCAGCAGCATAAAAATCTGACTGTGCCGCGACGTTATTGATGGCGATTGGGTTCCAGAACTGGTTGATCGGCATATCGATACCTCGCTGGGTCTTACTGCCTTTGCCCAGCATTGGCATCAGCTGCTCAAACGCCAGATAAATATCCAGGTCATTACCCCCAATGCGACAACCACTGTGTGCCAGTAAGCCTGAAGTGCGGTCATCCCGGTTTTTCCATCCCGGTCCCATGGTTATCAGTGAGCAGTCGGTAGTACCGCCGCCAATATCTACAACAAGTACATTCTGGTCTTTCTCAAGCTGGCTTTCATAATCCAGCCCGGCTGCTACCGGTTCATATTGGAACTCGATCTGGCTGAAGCCGGCTCGTGATGCGGCCTGGCGAAGGATGGATTCAGCTTGTTGGTTCGCCTTGTCACCACCGATACCCTGGAAGTTAATGGGTCGTCCAATAACCGCTTTTTCAATATCGGATTGAACCGCCGCTTCCGCCTGCCTCTTTATATTGACCATCATGGCGCAGACCAGATCTTCAAAAAAGCGGATCTGTATGTCCCTCAGCCCAGATGCCCCAAGAAAGGATTTGGGTGATTTTACGTAATACACCTCTTCCGGGTCATCAAGGTATGTTTCAAGTGCGGCTTGGCCAAATTGCAGGCACCCGGTGTCGACATCAATATCTTCTTCCCGGTTAAACGCAATAGCCCGGCGCAGCAATTGTTCACCGACGGTGTCACTGGGAGAGATACCATAGAAGCGGTAAAGGTATTCGCTGACGGCTTCCCGGGTAGGAGCACATAAGGCTGATGGGATAAACCGGTTTTCGCCTTCGAGGGGGAGCAGTCTTGGGGCGCCATTTTCGACAACTGCTACTGAGCAGTTTGCCGTGCCGTAGTCGAATCCAATAAACATGAGAGATTCCTGCGGGGTAAAGGGCCGGTAAGTGTATACCCTAATGACATCAAGGTGCAGGTTTCATTGAGAATTATTTGGTGTTCAGGAAAAGCCGGGTTTTGACAATGACCAAAGTTTAAGAAAGCGGGCGGTTACGGATATTCTCAGGGAAATATAGCCCTACTCTGGCTACCGCTATTTTACAACCGACGGGAAGTCAGGCGGTTCAATGAAACAGTTTTGAAATAAAAACGGTGCATCTCTGTTCATGTTTGTCGAAGATGAAAGAGAAATCAGATTTGCCATGAAGGATAGTTATGCAGATTCACCCGTTGTCAGAACATATTGGCGCTGAAATTGAAGGTGTAGATCTTGCCCGGTGTAAGGACTCGGAATTCGAACTCGTTTATGACGCATTTTTGCGGTACCAGGTGATTTTTTTAAGGAACCAACACTTCTCGCCGGAGCAACATCTTGCCTTGGCTTGCCGGTTTGGTGAGATTGAACCTGTCCATCCTTTCTTTCCGCACCTTGAAAAGACACCACAGGTAGTGGTTATAGAAACATCTCCGGGCAACCCTCCGGGAGAGAGCTTCTGGCATACGGATTTAAGTTGGCAAAAGAGGCCATCCAAATGCTCACTGCTCCATGCCCAACATGTACCTGACAAAGGTGGCGATACAATTTGGACGTCGATGTCAGCTGTCTGGGAAAGCTTGCCGGTGGCAATGAAGACTTTGTTGCGGGGCAAAGAAAGCATCCATGCACTGCACGCCTTCGAGGGATCTAAATATGACCAAATTGATGATTTAGGGCAAAGCAGGGTAAATAAAATGGCCAGCCGCTTCCCTCCGGTTCGGCATCCGGTTGTTGTTGTCCATCCTGAAACACAGCGGGAGACCCTATTTATAAATGAGCAGTTTACACGCGGTATCGCCGGGATGTCTGTTCATGAAAGTGAAGCGATTCTGGCTGAGCTTTTTGCTCTGGCAAGGGAAGTGCAATTTCAACACCGGTTCAGTTGGCAACCTGGCTCGTTAGCCATTTGGGACAACCGCAGTACCCAGCACTATGCAGTCACTGACTATGGGGATTCACCCCGTAAACTGCACCGGGTATCGGTTCAGGGAGGATTTTACTGATAACCTAAAACAGGCAATTAATAATTCAATTCTGACTTGCTGAACCCCAGAAACTCAACTGTCTGCCAGATGTTTTATTTTTGGCTCATGCGTACGAAGTTTAAAACCCTTGCCTATACTCACTTAGGAGTCACAGTAAGTACAACTCAGACAGTTCGGGAAGATTGGGATTTATGAGCCAACCACTAGAACGTAATAATATTCTGCTTGAAAGTGGTACCAATGAACTCGAAATTATCGAGTTTCACCTGTTCAAGCAGTTACCTGATGGGTCAGCCAAGACGTGTTACTACGGCATTAACGTCTCTAAAGTCAGGGAAGTTATCCTTACCCCTGAAACAACTGATTACCCCAATGCGCAGCCCCATGTGATTGGCGTATTTTCACAACGTGAACACCTGGTTCCTCTCGTGGATTTAGCAAGCTGGCTGGGTGTTCCTAAAGTCAGCGGCGAATCTGGCAGTATGGCGATAATCACTGACTTCAACAAGATGATGAATGGCTTTCTCATTGACAGCGTCCGCCGTATTCACCGGGTTTCCTGGGAAGATGTTGAATCCCCGAGTGAATTTCTGGAAGGTGGCGAAACGGATTGTGTGGTGGCCGTAGTGCGCCGGGATGGTAACCTTCTGATGATTCTGGATTTTGAGAGAATTATTGCAGATATCAACCCAGAAACAAGCATGGAGAAATATGACGTTAATAAAGACAGGAATGTTTCCCTTGATGACCTGAGTGTCAAGAAACGGCATGGCAAAACTATCTTGGTTGTAGACGATTCGAGTTTTATCCGGAAGCTTATCGAAGATACCCTTGCATCAGCCGGTTACAACATTATAACAGCGAAAGATGGCGCTGAAGCACTCAGTAAAATGGAAGAAATTGCCCGGCTTACTAAAGAGGAGGGTGTTTCGGTAGAAGAGATGATTGACGGGGTGGTAACCGATGTTGAAATGCCCAAAATGGACGGCATGCACCTTTTAAAACGCCTGCGCGATATGGAATGCTACCATTCACTTCCCATTGTGATGTTTTCATCCATTATGAGCGACGATAACCGGCGGAAAGCGTTAGAATTAGGGGCCAACGACACCATCACAAAACCTGAAATAGGAAGGATGGTGGCGATGATGGATGAGCATGTCATGAAGCATCATTGATCTGCGACTTTATACATGGGTATAAACAGGCACCGTAAAAGGTGCTTTTAGGGGTATCAGTCCCTTCTTCCTTGGATCAGGATATTCCGGGGTGTCAGGTCTCTCCGACAAAATTCACTCAGTGTTACGCTATACCCGGCCTCTTCCAGAAAGCAGGCTCGGTCCAGCACCAGCCACATTTCCAGTGGACGCCTGAACAAGTCCCTCAGTGTTTCCATTCTTTCTACGTCTTCAAAGCGTTTTTCACCCTCATTCTGCCAATGGCCAAAGTCAGTATTTTCCGGAAGGGTAATGCCTTTTGTTTCAGCAGCCCATTGGCAAAACAACTCAAAGCCCTCATTCAACAATGCCTTCTGGCAATTAGGGACGGGTAAGTAATCGTTGGTCCCGTTGAGGTGTTTCTGAAGTGCATCAAAACCCAGTCGGAAGCTGACCTCCGTAAAGCGCTTTTTCTGTACTCCGGTACTGGCGGTTACTGTCTGTTGAAGGGGTAATTTAAGGTCGTGTTTACTTAGTGTCAGCGTGCTTTTTTTCGCAACGTGAGAAAGAGGTTGGTAGCTTTTGTCCCTGATAAGGTGGAAACAACACGGCGACACAGAAACAGCCCTGGTCTTCTTTTGAGCAGCATGCTTTAGCAGTGTGACGTGCAGGTCACCACAAGCATGGAGGGCGACAGCGTGTTGAGAGGAGGTGATCAGAGCGGCAGCCTCCGGCGTAAAGGCATCACCATGGACAAATGTCATTGGCAGTTTGTGCTTTTCTGCGAATTGTTGGCCGTCGTGACACAACGTTTGTTGCCATTCGAGACTCACAACCGGCTGGTGGCGTGAAGCACTTATAACTCGGCCTAGGTATCCTTTACCCGCACACCATTCAAGCCATGTAATGTTGTCACTTCCGGGTAGACTGTCGTTAAAGGCTACTATCTGTTGCCATTTTCGCCCAGGAATTCCTGTATCAAGGTGGGAAGGTAACAATTGCTCGTGTTTTTCCGTCGCCTCAAGTGAGCAAAGTGCTTGGAGGGATTTAACGGCTGGAATGAACTCAGACACGGCTTCTGCCAGGGCATTTGTGTCAGCCTTCCATTTTTCGAGTTGTGGAAGGCGTTGTTGGTTTAGCCATTCACACAGTGCCGGGTTGGTTTCTTCCCAGGGAAGGGCCTGCTCGGCATAGGGCATAAACTGCCAGTACTGGCGCAATGCGCTCAGCAGGGAATCGAGACTGGAAAAGGAGGTCTGAAAGCCGGGCATGGATAGTGTCTCTGATAAGCCGAAAAGGACGAATTGTAGAGGGCAATGTAAATAAGTCCAGTATTTGCCAGTTCGCGAATATGAAACATATCTCCTAATCTTAATACTGACTCTGTCAGTAATAACTGGAGCCCTCTATGACAATGATAAGTCGCAGCTTTACCACATTCAGCGTTTCTCTTTTAATGGTGATCGGACTTTCTGCGTGCACTGATCATCCACCGGTGTCTGTGGACAAGTGCGGTGAAGTTGTCCGGCATGCCAAAAGCGTTCTGGGTGGTTTGGCTCCGGATACAGCCACACTGTTAAGACAATGCCAGACGGCGACAGACAGTGAGCGTGGCTGTGTCATGGCTGCAACAACAAAAGGGGCATTGTCACAGTGTCTTTGATATTTTAATCGCGAAGCGCATCCGGGCAACTCATCAGGTTGAAATCGGTGTCGTAGCAGACTGCCAGTTCATGTCCAATTTTGCCCAATGCAAGGGTTTTTAGTGAAGGGTTGTGTCTTTTCATCCATTCCTGTGCAGCGTGGACATCGGAAATGTTGCCAGGAAGGGTGAGGGCAGAGTGTAACTCTTCAGTTTGGGCAAAATAATCTTCTGCGTTTTCAAAGTCGCAACTGCCATGCTTTTCCCATTCCCCCTGGAGCAATGACCGGCCCGGAGACATGCAGAGGTAGGCATCTACGACGTAGGTGGGCAGTTGTGGTAAATCCCCCTGACAGTAACGCGGCTGGTCTTCGACTTTCTTTGCAGAGGCTGACTGTGCCCACAGGCCATGTACAACCCAGCCATAAGTGTTTGAAGAGTCACACTGCAGTTTAAGGCGGTCAGGAAGGGGACCCTTACTCCGTTTGTATGCACAAAATCCCGGAGCCCAGGAATAAACCAATGCGAAATAGTCAGTCGCAGTAGTATTTGTTTCGGGGTATTTGTCGTTTGCCTGAATATTGTCGTATTGGCTGACAAGCAAATGGGTATCGAGGGTACAGCATGATGGGTTAGAAAAAGTGCTGCAGCCTGAAAGCAAAAGTAGCCCTGCACCAATAAGAAGAACACGCATTTTTGTTATCCTTTACGGGGGTTGTTTACCACTGTATAGCTCGTCGACGCGTAGAACTGTGTGTAACTCCTGATAAACGGGAAGTATTGTTGGAGGCTACTCCTTTTTAACTGACGACTTTTTTAATTTCGATATTCAGTCGTTTGCCTAAACGCCCAAGATTGGCGCGGTCTGTTTCAAGTCGTCTGGCTGCAGCTGACCAGTTGCCTTGCTCTTCTTCCAATATCCGGACGATAAGGCTTCTCTGAAACTCTTCGGTGGCTACACGCAGGTTAACATCGGCTTTGGGAATACCAACCAGTGAAAGACTCCCTTCTGGTTCGTTCCCAGAAGCAGGACGCGAGGAGGGTGTTAGATCGCCAAGATCTTCTTCAGTGATAAGGGTTATGTCCGCACCTGCTACCCGGCTTCGGCTTTTTAATGCCGCCCGGTCAAGGAGGTGCTGCATTTCACGTACGTTCCCCGGCCAGTTATAGCGTTTCAGGGGCAGTATGCTGCCGGGAGCCATAGCAAGTTGTTTGATCCCCAGTTTCCGACGGGCTTGCTCCAGGAAGAAACCACAAAGCAGATCAATATCGTTTCCCCGTTCCCTTAGCGGGGGGACGTGGAGAGGATATACGCTTAATCTGTGATAGAGGTCAGCCCTAAAACGCCCTTCCTTCACTTCTTTTGCCAGATCGCGGTTGGTTGCAGCGATAAGGCGTACATCCACTGTTTTGACTTCGTCTTGCCCTACCGGTTGTATCTCACCGTTTTGTAAAGCCCGCAATAGCTTACTTTGCGCGGCAAGCGGAAGCTCCCCAATTTCGTCCAGAAACAGCGTACCCCTGTCAGCCAAAACAAATTTCCCTGTCCGGTCTCTGTCTGCTCCGGTGAACGCTCCGCGGACATGCCCAAACAATTCACTTTCAATCAGTTGTTCTGGCAGGGCTGCACAATTTATGTGGATCATTGGGTGGTGCCTCCGGGAGGAAAAGGCATGCACGCTTCGCGCAACCAGCTCTTTTCCTGTGCCGGTTTCACCATGTATCAGGACGGTGAAGTCTGAAGATGCGACATTATTGATCTCTTCTTTCAGACGCATAACCGGAGGACAGGTACCAATCATTTCGGCGTCATCTATGGTCTGCTGGTTCAGTTCGCATACCATTTGCTGGGATTGCCGGGCACTGGTTTCGAGTTGTTCGATGTTCAGGGCAGTATAAAGAGAGGT
Source organism: Parasalinivibrio latis (assembly GCF_036825535.1). Lineage (GTDB taxonomy): Bacteria > Pseudomonadota > Gammaproteobacteria > Enterobacterales > Vibrionaceae > Parasalinivibrio > Parasalinivibrio latis. The sequence continues at coordinate 2,170,802 of NZ_CP098812.1, read as the reverse complement.
TGAAGCAAGGGATGAAACCAGCCTGAGTGTGTCCTCCGGTATATTGTCAAAGCTGCCAGGCAAGAGGGCATCGAATGTGAGAACCCCAATTAGCCGTCCTTCAAAGATGAGTGGGAGCCCCATACAGGCATGAACCGGCAAGTCTCCCTCACTGCCGGAAACAAGACCGTCATAAGGGTCTGGCAGCGAGGACTCAGCAGGAAACCGCACCGGTTTCTGAGATCGACAGATTGTGTCCAGTCGGGGATGTTCTTCAATCTTAAAGCGTCTTCCCAGTGTATCGGGCGTCAACCCGGTCATTGCCAATGGTACTAAAATGTCACCTTGCTTTTTCAGCAATCCGACAGCATCACAGGGAATCACGCGTATGGCATGTTGCAATAGTTCCTGGAACCGATTTTCATGCGTGATACTGGCACTGAGATCTAATGCCAGTGAAATCAAATCATTGGCTGAAATACGGTTACTCATCCTGAATACTATTCCCATATTTAATACTATTGGTCTAAATGTAGTGCATTGGGTCATTATGACAAATATGCACTTAGGTCAAATTGACAAGAATATTGATTGGGAAAGCGGTATTACTCTAATTACTTATTGAATTATAAAGTTAAATAAATGTTGGCCTCACTTTTGCGTTAGTGGAATAGATACAATTTATAACTGCTAAACGAGGTGATGGGCATGATTGCACATTTCTCTATTCCCCGAAATTTGCCACCGGTGGCTTATGCATTGAATTATCAGCGTTGCCTGATTACCGGCAACTGGGTCATGGTCGTGACACTGGCTCTTTTGTCAATGTGCATTGTTGCAACCTATGGATATGAAAGCGCACTGTCAATTCCTACACTGGTTGCTGCGCATATCGCTACTATCTTTCTTGCTGGTTTGTTTAAGGTGGGTTATGTCATGAGATGTGTGGCACTTAAGGCTTTTGGCAGCAAAAATTTCTAACCGGATTTGTTTGGTAGGCTCTCCCTCCTGCCAGACAAATATTCCCTTATATGCATTAGCATTTTGGCCCGCCTGTTTCTCTTGCACAGCGCGGGCATTTTTTACCGCCCGTTTTATCCCTATAGATTAAACAAACAAAATCAGATTATTAGATTGCAATTTTGGTTTTCTCATTAAGCGGAACATTGGCGGAATTAATCTGGATTGATGTTAACATCTGCGGAAAAAATATCTGTATAAATGAGACCATAAAAATGAGCTTTATTGGTGTCTTTTTGGCCGTTGCTTTTATCCTGATTTCAAACCTGATTGAAGGGGGGCACCCCAGTGCTTTAATGAATGGCCCGGCTTTCATTATTGTATTAGGCGGTACCACCGGTGCTGCAATTGTGCAGTTTCCTTTTCCCACGCTTAAAGATGTCATCCACTACTTTTCATGGCTGATTAAGCCACCACATTATGACAGCTTTGGAATGGCAAGCCAGATTGTTGATTTAGCAGGTATTGCCCGGAAAGACGGCTTTCTTGCTTTGGAAATGGAGCTGGAAAAGATCTCAGAACCCTTCCTGACTGAGTCCCTGCAGATGGTAATCGATGGCATGGAGAAGGATGCGATCTACGAGATCATGGAAAGTAAAATTGCCAACGAAGATCACCGTATTGGCCAGGTCGCTAAAGTCTATGAAGCGATGGGTGGTTACTGTCCAACTATGGGTATCCTCGGTGCGGTGCTTGGACTTATTCATGCGATGGGGTTGCTGGATAAGCCTGACCAGCTGGGCCACGGCATTGCTGTTGCATTTGTTGCGACGATTTATGGTGTAGCGTTTGCCAACATCATCTTCCTGCCATTTGGCAACCGTTATAAAGCCTTTGCCCATGAACTGGCTAACTATCGCCGGATGATTGTTGAAGCGGTTTATGGTATCGCAAGTGGTTACAACATGATTGAGATGCAGAAGCGATTGGGAACCTATGTGGAGCACCCAAAATTCAGTGGTGGTGAGTAATGGCTCGGAAAAAACGCCACGCTCCCCACGAGGAGCATGAAAACCATGAGCGATGGCTGGTTTCATACGCTGACTATATGACACTCCTGTTTGCACTGTTTGTTGTACTTTATGCATTTGCACAAAGTGAAAAAGGTAAAGCGCAAGTGATGGTCGACAGTCTGATGACATCTCTTGAGCAGGTGGGAATGATATCCCATCCGGCCGGTTCGCCGGTATTTGATGGAGGTATTGGGGTAACTGGAAGCAATTCAACAGTGGACTCCGCCCAGATGGATGTCCGTCCGATACACCTTGCACCTAGCCATGCACCACTGCCGGAGAAATCACCGGAAACGAGCAGTACGGAGATGCCCAAGCCAGAGGAGCAGGATCTCAAGAAATTACAGGCTGCTTTAAAAGAAGAAATCCAGGCCGGTGATGTCGAGGTAGAGCGGTTGGGGCAGCAACTTGTTATCCGTCTGAAATCCCCTGTCATGTTTGCGGCAGACTCTGAATATCTCCAGCCTAAGTTCCATCCTCTGGTTTCCAAGGTAGCGAAAGCTGTTGAAAAGGTACCGGGCATCATAACAGTGATCGGGCATACCGATGCGGCACTGCCTTCATCTGACCTGTTCCGGAATAACTGGGAACTTTCCGCACTGCGCGCTGTGTCAGTGGCAGACGTAATTCTTGCTGATAAAGGAATAGATCCGGAAAGGGTGCTGGTGGAAGGAGCAGGAGCTACACAGCCGCTCTCAAAGAAAAAAGGGGCAGTAAACCGCCGGGTGGAAATAGCTATTTCCCAAGGGCGGCCTTCTGAGGTATCTGAGCCATTGGATGCCGTTAAGTCCTGATGGTACAGCCCGGAAAGTGTCCGGGCTGTACGCCCTTACATCTTTTTCAACATTTCAAGGGTAATGGCAACGGAATTGTCTGCGGTTACCTGTTTTGCTTCGTTGTAAACCATGTGCGCCGAACCGTCTGCTTTGTCTGAAACGGTACGAATTACTATTAGGGGAACGCCGTACATATCAGCGACCTGTGCCACAGCCGCGCCCTCCATTTCTACAGCCACCGCTTCAAATTCTTTTCTCAGTTCAGCTACCTGCTTTTTGTCTGCAATAAACTGGTCACCGGTAGCAATAATACCTGAGTGGGTACGCTGATCACCGACGACTTTTGTTGCTGCTGCTATGGCTAGTGTCTTCAGTTCGCTGTCAACGTTAAAAAGGCGATCCTGGTAACCATCAAGTAGCCCCTTTTGTGCACCAAAGGCAGTTAGATCAACATCATGTTGCACCAGTGCGGAGGCTATGACGACGTCAGCAACGTTTAGGGCAGGGGAAGCTGCACCCGCAATACCGGTAAAGATAATCGCACTGGTATCAAAGTCACATATAAGTGTTTGTGTCGTTACCGCAGCGTTTACCTTCCCGACACCGGAGCGCACAACGACGACATCCTTCCCGGAGATGCTACCGGTATAGTAGGTGTTGTTGGCTTTAACGTATTGACGGGTATCCTGGATCTCGGGCAGCAGTTTTTCAATTTCGGCATCCATGGCACCCATGATTGCAATTGTCTGGGCGATAGCGTGCGATGAGAATAGCGATAAAAAGAAGGCGAAGAGAAACGTTCTCTTAAACATTGTCTGTCCTTAGGTGGGGAAAATCGCGGCTATCATACAGAGGATTCAAACCGGGTAAAGAAAAATAGCAAACGTTTGCGCAGATTGGTGGTTATTCAGCCATTTAGAGGCAGATTGGTAGAAATAAGAGATAAGATCAGAGGGGCTTCAACAGCCAGATACAACAAAGCCCGCTGGAAGCGGGCTTTGTCTGGAATATGGTGCGTCTAAGTAGACTCGAACTACCGACCCCCACCATGTCAAGGTGGTGCTCTAACCAACTGAGCTATAGACGCAATGCTCAACACATTTAGATGGTGCGTCCGAGTAGACTCGAACTACCGACCCCCACCATGTCAAGGTGGTGCTCTAACCAACTGAGCTACGGACGCATCGTGTTGACGCCGAGGATATTAGCGGCAGTGCCAACACGTTGCAAGTGAAAATCCTTTGCCTCAGTGTTGTTTGGCGATTGTGTCACCGTTTTCACCACTTATCGAACAACTGGTAGGCATCATGAGCACCCTGAATTCCCATTTGCATGCCTATGACAGTCAGAATCAGACCCATAAGCCGGGTAATTATACCGAGACCGGCAATGCCGATGAGAGCGATGAGCCTCTTACCCAGAAGAAAGCAGACAAGTGTAATCACACACAACAGTCCAAACGCCCCAATAGTAACCAGAATATTGCTAACTCCTCCTGCGGCGGAATAGTTCATTGCTGTGGCAATCGTCCCAGGGCCGGCCAAAATAGGTATTGCCAGGGGAGAAATGGCAATGTCATCAGAATCTTTTTGCTGTTCATTTTTATCGGAATGCATTTTTGAGCTGTTGCCCTGGAGCATGTGGTAACCGACTAGAAAGACCAGTATCCCACCGGATAACCGAAGTGCCGGAAGTGTTATACCAAAAAGGTTAAAAATGGCTTTGCCCAGCAGACAGAAGAACGCGACGATAAAAAAGGCTGTGAGTACTGCTTTAATGGCTGTAGCGCGTTGGGATGCGTGATCCATATCACCTGCCATGCCTACAAACACGGCGGTATTGGCGATGGGATTCATAATGGCAAAAAAACCCATGAACACCGTGGCTGCGACGGTAAAAATATCAAGCATGCTGCTTTCCTTATTGTGTTTTTACTGCTGAATTATTGTAACGGTTGGTTCTGGCTCCGCTTGTATCAAAGCCATCTCCTGAAACGGAAAAAAGCGAAGCCGAGCACTGAGATTAGAACCAGGAAACCAAGGAACATATAGAAAGCCAGCGGGTCATGTTCTCCAGGAATACCGGCAACGTTGACACCAAATAAGCCGGTAAGAAAACTCAGGGGGAGGAACATGGCAGCGAAAACTGACATTCGGTACATACGTTGGTTTATCTGCTCATTCATTTTGTGGTTAAGTTCTTCGTAGGCAATTTGTGCCCGGTCGATATTCATGTCCAACTCTTCGATATAGAGTAAGAGCTGGTTGGACACTTCTCGCAGGCTTGCGCGATCGTCATCGTTGAGCCACCCGAATTTTCCGGCACTGATTTTTGCGACAGTATCCTTTTGTGGGGTGATATATCGTCTTATGGCGACAGTAGAACGGCGAATATCTGAAAGTTCTTCACGAAGCGAGAAATTGGTTCCCTGATCTATGGCGTCTTCCAGTTTGTCCAATCTCATTTCCAGAGTGTCGAGCACGCTTTGCATTCGTATAGTCAGTGAATCCATGAGTTCTGCGATGAGAGAGGATACTGAGCCGGGTCCCTGGCCTTTTTTCAGATCTGAGGTGATGTCTTCAACTGAGAGCAGTTGGCGTTTGCGGGTACTGATAACCCTGTTTGATTCAATATACAAACGAATGGATACCATATCTTCAGGATCAGCTTCCGGGTTAGCGTTAAAACCCCGTAACGAGAGCAGACAACCTGTAGAGACTGAGGTAATCCTTGGCCGGGTTTCGTCTGCAAGCAATGAGTCTGTTACTACGTCACTCAATCCTGAATCGTTTTCAAGCCAGCGTCTGGTTTCATGGTTGTCATAAAACAGATGTAGCCAGAGGATGCCATCATCAGCGCGCCAAGCTTTGATTTCTTTTTCAGTATGCAGCCAGGTCCCGCTGCCTTTGCCATCCAGCACGATGGCATGAATCAACCCATCCATACGCTCTCCACTGTTATTCTGCAGGGGTGACAAAACAATCTCCTTATAAGCAATAGAAAAGACGTTGCAGGAAAGGCGTCTCGACTGGGAGGCTTTGCGCCAATTGGATGAAACCTGGGACTCTCACACATGTAGCGCAGTGAGAGGGTGTCTGGTCACTTGTTCAACATAAATATCTGCATAAACCTCAATCAACAGGATTTTTTAGTGACATAAAATGCAAATTCATGGTCAATAATATCGCCACACTGCTTACTGTTTCAAATTTGATATTGATGTTGTGAATAATGGAGGGGTATCGCAATCACTAAAAAGGGGGGGAACTGTATTGGTGAGCCTGTAATGATGCTCTCAGTTTACATCTATTGATATTGTGAATGTTTACAAAGGCAAATACGGTTAAATGGAGAAAGTAAAGCAGTCAACATTCACACTATAACGCCGCGGCAACGTATCGCGGGCATGTGAGCGAGGTTCATTATGAACTCAGGATTGTTGACGAAAATAAAAACAGTCGGTATTGCCTTGGTGATGGTGGCGGGGGTGTTTTCGGTTTATTCCGAATCAGCAATCGCAACCCCGAAAGCCCTGGTGATGAAACCCTTTAAACAACTAAGTGAAGAAAGTAAGGAGTGTGCAGCCTGTCATAAAGACAAAAACCCGTCCATCTATGCCCAATGGGGGCGTTCCAAACACTATGGCGCGAATGTCGGCTGTTATGAGTGCCACAAAGCGACCCCTTCCGAGCCTGATGCAATAGAGCATGAAGGCTACAACATCGCTGTGATTGTCTCCCCGAAGGACTGTGGCTCTTGCCACGTTCAGGAAGTCGAGGAGTTTTCTTCAAGCCACCATGCCAAAGCAGGACAGATTATTGGGTCGCTGGATAACTTCCTGGCTGAGGTGGTGGAAGGTTCACTCAGTATGAATGGAGAATCACCCGCAGCGGTAAACGGTTGCTGGCAGTGTCATGGTGCTGAAGTGAAAGTGCTGCCTAACGGTGACCTGGATCCTGCAACCTGGCCAAATACCGGAATAGGGCGAATCAATCCGGATGGTTCGCTGGGTGCTTGCAGTGCCTGTCACCAGCGTCATGAGTTTGATATGGTTCAGGCACGAAGACCGGAAGCTTGCGGAAAATGCCACCTCGGACCAGATCACCCACAAAAGGAAATTTACGAAGAATCCAAACATGGCATTAATTTCTTTGCTCATGTTGACCGGATGAACATGGATTCTTCCAAGTGGATTGTGGGAGAAGATTATGATGCCGCGCCTACCTGCGCGACCTGCCACATGTCTGCGACCCGGGAACTGCCAGTAACGCATGACGTTGGTAACCGTATTTCCTGGACTTTACGCCCTGCGGTATCTGAAAAGATTGATGCAAAGGACAAAGCGTTAGGTAAGGAAACCAAGTCGTGGGAAGCAAGACGGGCGGATATGAAAAATGTCTGTCAGGCGTGCCATACCAAATCCATGATTGACAATTTCTACACCCAGTTTGACTCCCTTGTCGTGTTATACAACGACAAATTTGCGCGCCCAGGTAAAGCAATGATGGGGATGCTCAAAGAGCAGGGGATGATTACAGATACGGGCTTTGATGAAGAAATCGAATGGACCTGGTTTTACCTTTGGCACCACGAAGGCCGCAGGGCACGTCATGGCGCAGCGATGCAAGCACCGGACTATGTCCAATGGCATGGTATGTATGAAGTTGCAGAGCGGTTTTATATAGAAATGGTTCCGCAGTACCTTGAATTGGTCGAGAAGGCAGAGCAAAACGGCAACCATGCAGGTGCCGAGAAAGCGCGAGCCCTGCTGGACGAGATCCTTGCCCGCCCGGAACATGCCTGGTTCAGTGGTAAAGAGCCAGAAGACGTGAAAAAGGCGAGAAAAGAAGCCCAGGCAGCGTTTAAAGCGCGTTATCTCGATGAAAGTAATTGATAGTTGGATTGCCGGTACAAAAGTTGAACCGGCACCCTAAGGAGGAATCATGGGGGAACAACAATCCGGAAATCAATCACTTTCCAGGAAACAGCAGGTTTGGCAATGGTTGAAAAAACCGCTTTGGCTGGGTGTCCCTGTTGGTATCGTAGTAGGCATACTTGGGATTGCCGCCTTCCAGGGGGTGATGGTGGCGTCGAACCAGAATGCGTTTTGCTTCAGTTGCCATCTTAAGATGGACACTATCGTCCAGGAGTACAAGGCATCCCCTCACTATGTTAGTGCGGATGAAATTCATGCAACCTGCGCTGATTGCCATGTGCCGAATGATTTTATCAATAAGATGAGGGTTAAAATCACCGCTACCGCGGATATCTATTACATGTTAACGGGGCGGATAACCAAGGAGAACTTTGAACAGGAACGTCCAAGGCTCGCGCAAATGGTTTGGGATGACATGACAGCAGACAATTCAGCAAACTGCCGTCATTGTCATACCGGGGCTAACTTTGACCTTCAAAGCCAGCCGCAGCGCGCAAGGTTAAATCATGAGCTAATGGCTCAGCGAGGGGAAACCTGCATTGATTGTCACTCGGGTATTGCCCATAAACGCATTGCTATTAAGTAACCTAAGTTGAGCAACCTTAAAACGCCATGCTGTTTCAGATGGCGTTTTACTTAAAATTCTGTCAGCATTTTCGTCCAGCATCAGGATGCTCAATCTCATCAATATCAACAAGATCCCAAGCCCGTCCTTCATTCCGGTAGATGCGTTTCCCTTTTTTAGGATAATCACCAACGTCATGTGCCAGTCTTTGCCCTACAACAATACAGCGAAGTATCCCGGTACCTGTGTTAATCATGGCATGAGGCAATCCTCCCGCCCGGTATCCAATAAAATCCCCGGCACCTACCGAGAATTGGCTGTCTCCTATTGTCACAGTGGCTTCACCTGACAAAACATAGACACACTCATCTTCGAAGTAGTGAACATGGTATTCGGTAGTTTCTTTACCTGGTTCGACTTCTATCAGGTGAAATCCAAAATCGGAGATACCGGTAAGATCACCCAGCGACTTATTCACGCGTTGGGCATTCTTGTTTAGAAAGTGGGTTTTGTGAATTCCTTCCATTGCATCGATATCTGTACTTTTTACTAAATATCCTTTCATACAAAGACCCTCCAAAACATTGATTATAGTCATGCAAAAAATAGCAAGACATTATGCAATCGAGTTCATTTAAATAGAAAAGTGTCCGAAAATTATGTGGTACGGTATTTCAATAACTGTTTGTCGTTCATCACACTTTGAGGATTGACAATAAGGAAAAGCATAAATAGATACTCATCGGTTATCTTAAAATATGGTCTTTTTCATCTATTGGTATGATGAAATATCAGGAGATAAGAGTTGAGTAAATATAAAACATGTTTATATGGGTTGTGTGTTACTTAAATCAATCCCACTATGAGCCATTGGAATTCGAAACGATGTTCCATTTCATGAGATAACTATTAATTTTTGTACATTATTCTTTGTTTTCGATTTGTTCTGTGTGTCGATATTCAAACTGAGGCATTTAACCCTATGGCAAAACCAATGATGGTCTATCAAACAAAGGTTTGAACTTTACTTCGTTGAAACACATGTCTGAATGTTTATCCGTCAGCGAAGTATGACTATCTAGCTTAAATGGGTGAAATCCAATTATGTCTGATAAATAACTGATTATAAGAATATTTTTATTGTATAAAAGTGATGTATGTTCTTGTAATTTAAGTATTTAAAAAGTTTTTATTTCGATTTTGACAGGGGGAGATAATTGAACCTGGATCATAAAAATTGAAATGAAACTGTTTTTCATATTGATCACAAATAATTACTTCTTTAGATTTTTAACCTATTAACCATGAAGTGCAATTCGGTTTCATATGCAAAATGCAAATATTTGCATTACTGAGGTTGAGTATTCGCATTTCGATAATTGTTTTGCAAAAAGTCAAAGTTCAAAGGCGATGGTTTGGAATTGTTCGAGACATAGAAACGAAAAGTGTCTATTCCGTTGCATATTAAAAAATGATTTTTTGCATTTTGAATTTTAAAAATCGATTGGGCACAGCTCTATCGTGTACGACGTGTAATTATAAAAAACTGAGGAAAATAGCAATGAACAAGAAGCTTCTTGGATTAGCGGTAGCAGCGGTATTTGCTTCAGGCACAGCTGTGGCTGGCGAAGTTTACAGCAGCGATGCAGCAACTGTATCTCTGTCTGGTGAAGTAAAAGCAAGTGGTTCGCACATTCGTGCAAGCGGTAAGAAAGCAGATGGTACGGCACTGGATGCTGACAAAAATCTTGCAGTAGGTACTAGCGCTAAATTATCAGTAAGTGCAACTCACCAACTGAATGATGCAGTTGAGTTAGGTGCCAGTTTCGATATTAAAGATGACTCTGATGTATTCCAAGACGTTAAAGTCTTTGGTTCTGGTGACTTCGGTAAGCTGACTCTGGGTGCGACCGGTAACTCTTTTGGCGCTGTTGAAAAAGCAGGCGCAGGTGAAGGCTCAAATATCTATGCTGTAAGCCAAGGTTCACCGGGTGAGAATGGCGTCCGTTACGAAAAGAGCTTCGATGATGTTGCATTCTCCGCTAACTATGCAACCAACTCTGATGTTAAAAATTCTGACAGTGCATATGCCGCATCATTGGCATACTCTGCGGACACATTTAGTGCGGCAGTTGCATATGGTACTGATGGTGACAGCGCAACTTCAGTTGGTGTTGCAGGCGATGTAACGTTTGGTGATGTTAAAGTGGGTGCTACATACATCGACTTCGAAAATGCTGGAAAAGTTGCAGTAAACGATATCGATACCGAAACATCTTTGGGCGCGCTTGGCGACAACGAAGGTAAATCTTATGGGGTTGGCCTGACTTACACACTGGGTGATGCTTCTTTGTTTGCATCTGCTCAAAAAGTAGATTTTGACAAATCTGCTCTGGGTAAAGTAGAAGTAAGCACTTTCTATGCTGGCGCGACCTACTCAGTAAGCAGTAACTTCTCCGTATTCGGTTTTTATCAGGATGGTGAAGTGAAGGCCAGCTCAAATAAAGGTGATGCAACTGCCATCACTTTGGGTGCTAAGTTCACCTTCTAATCAAAGCTAGTTTCCACAGCCTTTTCGCCCAGAATTTATCTGGACTGGGAACTACGCGGTAGAAAGTCCAGATTTTTCCCTCAAGGGGAGGTGCCAGTTAGCTCGCTGCTGGCATTTCTTTCTTGGGACCGTATGGTTTATAGGGTTGGGGGAAAGGCTGTTTTATTGTTGGAGTACCGTTAGTACAGTGTTGAGGTCAAACCAGTCACGTTTTTGCGAGGGAAGTTGAATATAAATTTGTACTAAAGTGTATGTGTCTTTAACATGTCGCCTCTTTTTACATAGAGGTGAATCTATTGATGAAGCGAATAGCTCAGTTTTTCTCCCTTCTCCTTACCACCGTTTCTTTTTCTTCATTTTCGGCACTGGGAAGTCACCCGGTAGTTTTAATCCATGGTTTTCAGGCCGGGCAACTCCAAACACACCCCGACGCTAAATCTGTATCCGCCGACGGTGCAAATTATTGGCGCGATTACTGGCTTGCGAAAGCGGATGCCCGTATAGACTGGCCGTCGCAGGAGCGTATTGCTGGCAAAATTTCATCTGATTACCTCTGGCCAGCTTTGAAACAACTGTCAGAAAACAATACCTGTCTGAATGGGTGCATCCTTGTTACGCACTCTACGGGTGATCTTGTTGCCCGTTACATTCTCGATAACCAAGAAAACTGGTTGCAAAATGCGGGATTAAAACCTCTGAATATCGTAGCAACCTTCGATTTTGCCGGTGCTGGCGGAGGATCGGAATTAGCTGATGTGGCTATCAACGTCTCTGAAGGTGGCGGCAGCTTTAACAGTGCCATGCAATATGCGATTTCCCTGTGGCTGGGGGAATACCCGGATGCAAACAACACCGGCGTCCTGAATGATTTGAAAGTTGAAAATGCGCGGCAATTGGCACCTTTACCGGGTGGTCGTGTGCCTAGGATCCGCTTTGCCGGAAACGGATCTGATTTTTTGAGCGCGACCTCAGGGTTCCTGCCAGGCAATGACGATGGTGTGGTTTCAGCTCACTCATCCTGTGGCAGCAGTAAAGCCGGGTCTTACTCCAGTTGCTCCTCCGAAGTGGGATTTGATGGGGAAGTCTCTGGGCAGTCGGGAGCAGTTACTCAATTTATGCCAAACCATTATCCGCTGATGATGGGAGACGAATACAGCCATGGTGGCCTCATTGGCAATGTATGGAAAGGCACTGTAACCGCCGCTGCACCGACAGTGACAATGAAGGACGGTGTTTCGCTGGATGTGAACACGAAAGATGAGTGGTCTTGGCTCTCCTGGGGAACTTACCGTTACGTAGATGGCTCCGAAAGTAAAACCATTTCAGAACTTGCAGCAGAATTGGTCCAGTAATCAGCTCATCAAATGAGGAGGAGTGTTCCTCCTCATTTTATTAGGTTGAAATGATGAAAAGAAAATTGCTTTTATTAGTGCTGGTTTTCATTAGTGGGCTGGTCCTGTGGCTGGTGTTACGTGACAACAACGCTATTGACCTTTCTCATCAAAATGAAAGGACAGATGTTATTGAGCAGGTGCAAAATGTGCCTCGTCCTTCTACCGTAAAAAAACCTCTTCCTGCGTTGACTGTGCAGAACGATACTGTCAGTGTGCTTAACGAGCCCGCAGAAAAAGATGTGCCCGAAGCTTTGTCAGAAAAGATGGAAGCTATCGCGGGGGCATACGAAACGTCTCTTCGTTATCCTGACTACTCCCAGCCCATCACAGGTAAAGACAGTCCTTACCTGCAGAATAATACCTTCAGTATCGTGGATGTCCCGGTGCTGGATGGCCAATCTCACGCGGCCCTGGTTCTTAAAAAATACCGGTTCTTTGCCCCGGAAGCCGTTGAAGTAATTGTTCAGTCGCCTCTTTCAGTAAATGGGGTCAGCTTAAGCATCATCGACGTTGAAAATGGACAAGTCATTTACAGTGAATCTACCTCTGGTTCAGACAGCATCATTAAACCTGAGGGTGACTGGCCGTCTGAACTCAGGGTGAAGGCAGAGGTCAGTTTTGAGGGTGGGAACGATATTCTGACTGCAGATTTTCAGTATCTAACATCTGTTGGTAAGGTTACTGGCGTTGAATCTCCCGAGGTTGCAGGCACTGACTACCTGATTCCTGTCGCTGTGGATGTCTATGAAAAGGGTATTTACAGGTTGAGAGGTAACTTATATCGAAAAGGTGGGGCTCCTTTTGCTGCATTGAATGTGAAGGAACGCCTTGATGAAGGATCCCGAATTATGAACTTGAAAGTTCATCAAAGTGTTTTACCCGGTAATGAGAAGGATTTTGAACTCAAAGATATTCAAATGGAAAGAATGTCCGGCTATCCGGGAGACAAAGGCGGCTTTGGCATTTCTAAATCAAAGAGTTTTGATGTTGACGGTATAGACAGTTCACAGTTGATCCAAGACCCCTATATTCCCTCTGAAAAAGAGACACAGAAATTGGAATTCCTGAAAAGCATGGCAAACGATAGTGAGTAACCGTCTGACAAATGAACTAATTTAGTGCATTTTTGAGTGACGGTTTTTTTTACATTTCATGTTGCGGTTATTCGGGCGTTACTCGTTAACCTTATGACGTTGCTTGTTTAATTTTGGTTGGCACCGACCTTGCTCTCACAAATTCGTCATTATGATTTCGATTTTGAAGGTGGGTTGACCATGAAAAAAGTAATCGGCGGTTTGCTAGTGCTCCTTGTCTCCATGTTATCTGCGACTTCTCACGGAGCTATGATCGATTACAAAGGGGGCCAGTTTGATACAAGTGAGGCAGCTAATAGTGCGATTAATGTTGTAAATGAGTCTCAGGGCCAGATTATCGATGACGATATTTACAACGGGTATTATCGTTTTTGGCCCCATGGCGAGTCGATGAACAAAGCTGTGACCCTTACCTGGGACAACGGCGTAAAGAACACATCCGGTGATGACATAGTTTTTGTCATGAATCGATACTCGTGGGTGTGGGGGGGAACCATCGGCGTAGAAATTAACGGTATATTTCACAACCAGTTCGCGGATTTTCTTATCAAGGAAAATAATAATTCAGCCACTGACCCTTACGCGGGAATTTTTGCTGGTGGAATCGACCTGAGCAATTTTGGCCTGGCTGATAATGAGATAGTTCACTCACTAACGTTTCGTGCAGCAAACCTCCCGTCTTATGGCTCCGGAGCGTGTACCAACGCAGCTGAATGGGGTAACTGCTCGGATATTGATGTGATGTTTGCAGGTGCGCTTCCTCCAAGTGTGGTTGCACCTGACCTTCCAATATCTGAACCAGGAATTGCATTCTTGTTTCTATCGGGGTTTGCGGCATTAGCGTCTATGAAAAAGCGTCGAGTGTAATAATTACTTCCAGACGAACAAAAAGGGCCACCAAGTTATTTGGTGGCCCTTTCAGATCCAATTTAAGTTCGAAGATACTGTTACTGTTCGGCCAGGAAGGCTTTAACTTCTGCGTAGTTACCGCGGAACACAATCCGGTCAGCTTTCTTGCTGAGCTGATAGGTGTACATCGGGTCATAGTAGTGCTCTAGCAACGGAGACAACCAACGCTCGTGGGCGTGAGTGTCGCCGGTGCGCAGATGTTCATCCAACGCGATGGTCAGCGCATCTTCAATTTCTTGGTAACGTTCAGCACCAAGGCGTTTGCGACAGCGGAACAAACCTTGGTGGAGGTAATCACAGAATCCGTTCCAGCCTTCTTCTTCACCTTCATGCGCGGTGTGCTGGTTGTGCATCAGAATAACGTATTCGTCAATCAGGCGCTGGAGGCGTACGTCAAACGGATCTTCAATCACGGCGATTGGCGCAGTCTGCATAGCGTTGTACACAGAAAGCGGAACGTTTGCAGAACCGATAATCCGGCCTTCGTCTTCAGTGACGATAGTCTGACAACCGGTTTCGTCGAGTTTCAGGGCATTAATAGCCAATGCATTTTCAAAGTCAATCTGGCCGCGCTGAGGAGTGACAAAACGGCCGAATGACGAGCCCCTGTGGTGCGCGGCTCCTTCCAGATCCAAGCCGTTCGGGATCTCACGAACCATAATGGTTTTGCCGTTACCGGTGTTGCCGCCAACCACAAACATCTTGCGGTTGTTTGCCATGTCATCCAGGGTATCAATCAGGAACCGGCGCATGGCCTTGTAACCACCAACGACGTATGGATAGTCGATGCCGGCATCTTTAATCCATTGCTGGGTGATCTGTGAGCGCATGCCGCCACGGAAACAGAACAGGTAACCTTCCGGGTTCGCTTCACAAAATGCTTTCCACTTGGCTACGCGTTCGTCCTTGATATCACCGCAGACGAGTTTGTGCCCAAGCTCAATGGCTGCTTCCTGGCCCTGTTGTTTATAGCAGGTGCCTACTTTAGCGCGCTCATCGTCCAGCATCAGCGGAAGGTTGATAGCGTTGGGGAAGCTGCCTTTTTCAAATTCTACCGGTGCCCGAGTGTCGAACATCGGTACGTTGTTCAGGAAAAGAGAACGGTAGTCCGGTGTGTTGGGACGCGCCATTAAATCACCTCAATAATCTGGGCGCTTCCTGTTGCCGGTTTCAGTTCACCGATCGCTTCCAGGGTCAGTCCTTTTTCTGCCGCGATGGTTTTAATCTTGTCTTCTTCTTCCGGGCGAACGGCAATCAGAAGGCCGCCGGAAGTTTGGGGATCACAAAGCAGTGCTTTCTGATCTTCTGAAATAGTGCTGATTTTGTGCCCGTAGCTGAAGAAGTTGCGGTGCGTACCGCCCGGTACACAGTTTTCAGCAATGTACTCTGCAACACCTGGCAAGGTAGGGATCTTGTCAAACCATACCGTAGCTTCAAGGTTGCTGCCTTCGCATACTTCACTCAGGTGACCCATCAGGCCAAAGCCCGTAACATCGGTCATTGCGGTAACGCCTTCAACGTCCGCAAACGCTGAACCAAGCGTATTCAGTGTGCACATCCAGTTACGAGCAACACCTTTATGCTCTTCTTTCAGTTTGGCTTGTTTTTCAGCATGACTGAGTACACCAATTCCAAGAGGTTTGGTGATAAACAGTTTGTTGCCGGCTTCGGCGCAGTTATTTCGTTTTACACGCTCAGTGCTGACAACACCAGTAACAGCCAGGCCAAAGATAGGTTCAGGGGAGTCAATGGAGTGACCACCAGCCAGTGCGATACCGGCTTCGCGGCACATAGCACGGCCGCCTTCAACAACCTGCTGTGCAATTTCCGGTGCCAGTGTGTTAACCGGCCAGCCGAGGATCGCGATGGCCATAATTGGCTTGCCACCCATTGCGTAGATATCGCTGATTGCGTTGGCTGCGGCGATACGGCCAAAATCAAACGGGTCATCCACAATCGGCATGAAAAAGTCAGTGGTGCTGATAACAGACTGACCGGTACCCAGATCGTATACCGCTGCGTCATCCTTGCTCTCATTACCGACCAGAAGGTTTGGGTCGTTGAATGGGGTGAGGCTACTTTTCAGGATGGTATCCAGCACTTGTGGCGAAATTTTGCAGCCGCAACCGCCGCCATGGCTGTATTGGGTAAGACGAATAGGTTCCATAGTGGTCATTCTGTTCAGTGATAGATTGTGGAAGGATAGACGCAGATTTTGCGCTTCTGGGTGACAAACATCAATCTTTTGTGGCCAAAGCTCAGGAAAACGACAGATGAGCAGGGGATTTTCACCAATTCTTCTTCTGCTTATGTGTTGAGTTGGTTATTTCATGTCCGCCCCGCACATTACGATGACTAAGTGTTAGCTTGCTCGAAGAGTTGAAAGGTTTTTACTTATAAGCGGTTGGCGTAATTTTGGGGTGCAGTTCCAGATTATTATGCAACATGAGGTATTCGCATATGATCTTGTGTGAGCCCGAATGGCATCCCGTTAAAGGTTCGTAAAACAGCCAAGCAAACTATTTAGATATGCAGTGTTTTCGCCGTTTAACATATGATTATTTTCTAAAAGTGAGCATTTGCATTGTGCGATTATTGAGCGTTATTTGTTCCTCTGTTAAACCCTCAAAGGAACAACATAATGAAAAAAACATTTTACCTCTCAGTCCTTGTGACTGCCTTGTTTGGTACCTCCGGCCTAACTCATGCCGATGATCTTGACTCTCTTTCCAAGGTCACGATTATTCCGAATCACAACCAGACATTGATTCGTAACTTCAACCCGTATATCAGCTCTCGCCTGCATACCGCCCGTGATTTTATCTACGAACCTCTTGTGGTATTCAACGAGCTGAAAGGAAACGTACCGGTATTCCGCCTGGCAACTAACTATGCGCTGAGTGATGACCTGCTCAGTATCACCTTTGACCTGCGTAAAGGTGTGAAATGGTCAGATGGTAAAACCTTCGATGCAGATGACGTCATGTTTACCTTTGACATGATTAAAAAGCATTCAGCATTGGATGATCGCGGTATTTCCCCGCAGATAGAGAAAGTTGAAAAGCTGGATGACTACACCGTTCGCTTCGTGATGAAAGAGGTGAATACCAACGCACCGTATGAGATCGTCCAGATCCCACTGGTACCACAACATATTTGGTCGAAGGTAGAAGATCCAACCACCTTTACCAATGAAAACCCGGTGGGTACAGGGCCTTTTACAGAGTTGCCTCGCTTTACCTCTTCCTTGTTCCTGCAGTGCCGCAACCCGAATTACTGGGATGCAGACAACCTGGAAGTAGACTGCCTGCGCATGCCGCAGATGAGCCACAACGACCAGGTATTGGGTGAGCTGGTTGCATCCGGCGTTGACTGGGCGGGCTCCTTTATCCCGGATATTGACGCTACCTTTATGGCAGCTTCAGACAACCATGGTTACTGGTATCCGCCTGCGGGTACCCAGGCGTTTATGTTTAACTTCAAGTCTAAGGATCCGGTTAAGCAAAAAGCGTTGTCTGACATCAATTTCCGCCGTGCATTCTCTATGGCACTTAACCGCCAGGAAATCATCGATATCGCGCACTACGGCAATGGTATGGTGAACGACTTTGCTTCAGGACTGGGTTATGCATTTGAAGCTTGGTCTGACAAAGAAACCCACGCCAAGTACAAGCCGTTTATGACGTTTAACATTGAAGGTGCAAAAGCGTTGTTGAAAGAAGCCGGCTACAAAGATGTGGATGGAGACGGCTTTGTTGAAGCTCCAAACGGAGAGAAACTGGAGCTTGAAATCCAGTCTCCAAACGGCTGGACCGACTTCAATAACAGCGTAATGCTGGGTGTTGAGCAGGTTCAGGAAGCCGGTATCAATGTGAAAGCGCGTATGCCGGATTTCGCTATTTACAACCAGAGCATGATCAACGCCGATTATGACATCGCGTACACCAACTACTTCCACGGCTCTACACCTCACCGTTATTGGAGCAGCGGTTACCATTCACGCTTCCAGGCACCAGAGGGCATGCCACGTTTTGCGATGCACCACTGGCAAAACAATGAGGTTGATGCACTGCTGGACAAGTTCTACAAAACCGGTAACCGTGAAGAGCAGTTGACCATTGCCCATCGCATTCAGGCCATCATTGCTGAAAATCAAGTTACTGTCCCTGTGATGTCCGGCCCGAACTTCTACCAGTACAACACCACTCGCTTTACCGGCTGGTGGACGGATGAAAACCCGAAAGGCCGTCCGATGGTTTGGGAAGGGACTCCAGAGCGCCTGCTCCACGTTCTTGACCTGAAGCCTCGCGCGTAACCGTTGCAATAAAGTGAGTTTTTAATATTGAGCCCCGAAGTCCGGGGCTCATTTCTACCAGTTATTCATTCAGCGCGTAGCGCTCTTTTAATCCGCGAAAGAGACTCCGGCGTGATGCCAATGTAGCTGGCAAGTTGGGCGTCGGTCATCGTTTTGACGAGTTCGGGAAAGTCTTTACAGAGAACCTGGTAGCGCTCAGTCGCAGACAACTGAAGTAAATCACGCTCTCTCCGTAATTTTGCACTTAACAGTGCTTCTTGCCACGGTTGAACGAATTTCAGCCACGTTTCGTCATCAGGAAAAGCTTGCCGGAACGGTTCAAATGACCATTTCCAGCCGCAGGTTACATTGACTGTTTCGATGATAAATCCGGTTTTCTCCGCTCTCAGGCTTTCCGTCACCGGCCAGAAAAAATCATTGTCAGAAAAAAAGGCTTTGTTGTGTTCACGACCATCAGTATCGAGATAGTACATGCGGATGACCCCTTTTGTTATCCAGTAAAGGGATTGCCAGGGCTCATCAGGATGCAAAATCGTGTGCTTGGCCGCGTATTCAAAATGAACTGCCTGCTTATTTAACGCCGCCTGAACCGGCTCAGGAAGACTGGCAAAATGAGGGCAGGAGAGTAGGAACCTTGTTGGCATTGTCGGGCGGTATCCTGATAGTCAACGTCCTATCAGTTTGGCACAGCATTTTGAATAACAGGTAAAACAAAGGCTTCCCGGAGGAAGCCTTTTTCAGTGAGCTTGGTGATTAAACCCGGAAAGCTGAAAGTTCATCCTGGAGCTCTGAAGCCCGGCCTGCCAGGGTTTCACTGTTATTGACTGACTGCTCCATGCTTTCCATAACATCGTTAGCTGCGTCATTGATCATGACAACATTTCGGCTGATTTCCTCAGCAACTGCACTTTGTTCCTCAGCAGCTGATGCAATCTGATTGTTCATGTCATTGATGACATCAATCGCCTGATTGATTTCATCCAGTGCGGCCTGTGCCTGCTCAGTCTCTTCCCGGGTATCCAAAGCCTGTTGCTGGCTTTGCTGCATCAGCACCACTACATCTTCGGTTTCATGTTGCAGCCGCATCAGCATTTTGCTGATTTCTTCCGTAGAGCCTTGAGAACGGTTAGCAAGGTTACGTACTTCATCCGCTACGACGGCAAATCCACGACCGTATTCACCGGCACGGGCAGCCTCAATGGCTGCGTTAAGCGCGAGCAGGTTCGTCTGGTCGGCGATACCGCTGATTTCAGACAGAATACTCTGGATGGCGCTGCTGGATTCGGCAAGGCGCTGGATCTGGTTTTCTGCGTCATTGACCCGCTGTGCCAGTTCGCTAACTGCCATCGCTGCACTGTTCATCTTGTCCATGCCGTTAAGGCTGGCAGTTTGTACCTGTGACGCCGAAGTCGCAGCCTGCATGGCAGAATTTGCCACCTCGTGGGCGGTAGCACTCATTTCGTTGATGGCTGTAGCCAGGGAGTTGACTTCGTTGGTTTGGGCGATCAGTTTCTGCTTGGCTCCGGCAGCACTTTCTTTGCCTGAACAGGCTGAGAAGTCTACTTCGGTCGCGGTTTCTGTCACAGTGCGAATTGTCCCCTGGATACGTTCAACAAAGGTATTGAACCAATGGGCCAGTTGCGCGGTTTCGTCCTTGCCGACAACTTCAATTCGGCGGGTGAGGTCTGCTTCACCCTGTGCGACATCTTTAAAACGGTCGACAAGGTTGGTCAGCGCGGCGCCTATGCGGTTGGAAAGCACCAGCATGGCAATAATGCCAAGCGCTGCCGCGATGATACCCGCAACGATACCCTGTGAAATCGCTGCATCGTTCTTTTCAACGCTCCAGTTACTGAACTGGTTTACCGGTTGGGCCAGCACTTTGTCGCTGACAGAAACCAGAACAATCCATGGGCTTGCAGATGTACCAACCTGTGATACAGCAAACTTTTCCCCTCCAATACTGAGAATACCGCTATGATGTTGTGATGACCGGCTCTGGATAGCAGGCCAGTTTTGGATCAGTTCTCGGCCCAGGCGATTCCCATTGTTCGCTGCAGCACTGCTGTCGGCAAGTTGGACACCTTTTGACGTGGCAATAATGATTCGACCCTCACCGTCGAAAATATCAGCTGCGGCTTGCTCTGCGTTGGCCTGTAGGTGATCAAGGGCAATATCAAAGCCCAGCGAGCCGACAATTTTGCCATTGACCTTGAGTGGTTGGCTCAGTGTAGTAATCAGAACCTGTTGACCGTTCATTGGATAGAAGTACGGTTCCATCACAAAACTGTGGCCGGTCTGGTATGGCATCAGATGCCAGTCATCCTTCCGCTCACCGTTGGCATTGAGTTCAGTCGAATCAAAGCTGGCCATGCCGTCAGCTTTGAACGAACCGTGGCCATTCGGAGAGAAAAACGGTGCCAGGTAGCCATTTCTGTTAAATGCGCTGGGAACGAGGGATTCAGTATCAACCGGCCAGAACTTTTGCATCCACACCATGTAGCCGGCAAAAACAGACTTATCTTGTACCTTAAGGGCATTTTCAAATTGGTTGACTAGAATGTTTGCCCCTAAATCGAGCGATGCACTTTGTTCAAGTGATGCTCGGATCTGGGTAAGGTTAGCGATGATAGGTTTAAGAAAACCTGAGATTTCTGCAGCTTGTTGGTTGGCAGCAGCTTCAAGTGTTTGTTCACTGCTTTCATGAAGCTGTTGGTTAACATAATTAAACACGTCGTTATGGACACCGTTGAAAGCACGTGTGGTCATGCCCATGGCAATAACCAGTGTAAAGGCCAGTGCAATGCCAGAACCTAGTGCAATCCGGTGCTTGATAGAATTGAACAACGAAAAATCCTCCGGGGAACGCTGGAAATATGAGCGTTAAAAAGGGTAATGCTTATGTTTTTTGCTGTTAGAGGTGTCGGTTAACGATGCGAAATTATAAAGAAGAGATGTGTGTAAGTAATGATGGCGTGTGAATGGAAAATGAAGCTGTATGAAAGAATATGAAATCATGTCCGTAAATGTGGTGTGCTGGTGAAAATCATTTCTTTATTGGGGAAAATTATTCTTCAATAATAATAGCTAAGTTTCATACCACAATTCACATTTTCGACCATGATTTACCATTTTTTAGAGGTTAATATAACACCTATTACATAATATTATTTAAGAATCCCTGTGTTTAAGTATTCAAAGGGATTTTAATTAATCTGAATATGATTTTTATATAAGTGATAATTACTAAATAATTTAATATAACAGGGATTATAAACCAAAAATATCAATTATTTTAGATTTGAAAATAATAAAGGGTGCAATTGTGATTTCAGTCTTATTCTGACTTGTTTCTGTCACGTAGACTTAATTTTCAAATCTTAATAAGAAGCATAGTTTGACATTTCATTGTAAATGTCGAATTTCATCGAATGAGATTACTCATTGTATTTAATGAGTTTATTTATTCTAATGAGCATCTTTGTTCACATTAAAAATCATTACCCTGAAGTGTATTGAGGGAGAAATACAGATAATATTTTTTAAAGAGAATCATCTTTAAGTGCAGGTCTGACAAGGTTTTTCCATGAGTATTGAGGAAATCGGTCAGATAAAAACAAAACGAAAGGGAACTAAGTTCCCAGGGAATAGGGGATCTGTTATGTGTAATCATATGGATATGAGAAAACGTAATAGGATAAAAAGTAAAATAAGCGTATTTGTTCTGGCCATGTTGCCATTTACGGGGTCGGCAGCGACAATCCATCCCAGTACACTAGAATATGAATGGAGTTTTAATGAGGGCTCCGGGACAACAATTACAGACGATATAAATAACATCTCAGGCGCAATTTACGGTGCAAGTTGGAGTAATGGTTATTCAGGAGGTGGACTTACATTTGACGGTATCGACGATTATGTTGATGTCAGCGAAACCAACGTCACTGGGCAATGGACCATTTCTTTATGGGTCAAGCGCAATGCCAATACCACAACCTCCTCATTGCTGGCTTCTCAAAATCATGTCATCAAACTGGAACAGTGGAACAGTAACCACAAAGTGGGTATTACGTCTCTTGGTGCAAAAGACTACTCATTTCCATATACGGCGCCACTTGGTGTCTGGACTCATCTCTCATTTGTGAACTCGTCTGACGGTATAAGCCTTTATGTAAATGGTGAGTTTAATTCATCCCTTCCAGTATCAGCACCATTGCCACTGAGTCGTATTGGTGCAAAGTTGGATGGGGGTGACCCACTTAACGCCGAAATGGATGATTTGGTCGTGCATGCAAAAGCACTCCAGCCGTTAGAAATTCAGGGGATATATGGCAGCCGAGTTTTTGCCAATCATCTGGCGTTTGATGAAGGGAACGGCTCATCGACCTTAGAGGCAAGCAATGGCTCAAGCCTCTCCGTGGCTTCTACCCTATGGACATCCGGATTTAACCAAAGTGCGTTGGAGTTCGGAGAGGCAAACAGCAGTCTGTTGTTGAACCAAAGTGAACTTACAGGTGATTGGACTGCTGCAATGTGGGTCAAGCGCACCAAAGATACCTCTGGTTCGGCACTTTTCTCCTCCCAGAATCATGCTATTAAACTTGAGCAGTGGGGCAGTAATACACATGCTATTGGTGTGACGCAGTTTGGCGTGGCGGATCATTCATTTAACTACAGCGCACCGCTCAATACCTGGACCCACCTTACATTTGTCAACAACAGCAATGGGTTGTCTCTTTACACAGATGGTTACCTGGCTGATACGCTTCCGATATCAATTCCTATGCCTCGTGAACGCATTGGTGCCCGTTCAGAAGGTGTTGACCAGCTTCATGCGATTTTGGACGAAGTGCAAGTGTTGGACACTGCAATGCCGGCTGCGGATGTAGCAAAGTTTTACGGTCCAACGGGTCTATACGCCAGGCTGGCCTTCAATGAGGGTAGCGGCTCTCAGGTGAGTGACAGCAAGAACCAGTTAAACGGCACACTCAATGGCCCGGCTTGGACTGATGGAAAACAGAACGGCGGGCTAACATTTGATGGTTCAAATGACCACGTTGTACTTGGTGGGAGCGATCTTAGTGGTGATTGGACTGCGGCAATCTGGGTTAAGCGGCTGAGTGATCAAAACAGCTCGGCGTTGCTGTCCTCCTCAAATGGCGCGTTAAAAATAGAGCAGTGGGGCTCAGCCAATTCAAATGTTGGGTTTACCAAATTTGGTGTTGCGGATTATACCTTTGATTACTCTGTACCATTAAACACCTGGACTCACCTGACATTTGTGAAAACAGATGAGGGAATCACCTTGTACGCCGACGGGGAGGCAGTCGCTTCTCGCTCTGAAGTTTTGGATTTGCCGTTGGATATCATTGGTATGCGAGGGGACGGTGCGGATACTCTACATGGTGAATTGGACGAACTGCAAATCTTCGGTCGAGCGTTGGCGGCATCTGAGATCCATAAATTCTTTGGACAGAAGAATGCAGCGCCAAAGATTATTCCTTCCGTTTCTGAGTGGCGTGGTGGCAAGGGCGAATTCAAACTGGATGAAAACACCCGGATTGTTGTCGATGCCAGTTACGCATCAGAGTTGGGAGACAAAGCCGATGCGTTCCAGTCTGATCTGTTTGACCTGTTGGGACGCCACTTTAGTGTAATTACTGCTTCCTCACCTTCAGCCGGTGACATCTTCCTTTCATTAGGTGCAAACAACACAGCGCTTGGTGATGAGGGCTACACCATTGATATCGGGGATGCTGTCGTGGTTTCTGCAAACCATGCTGACGGTACCTTCTTCGGTACCCGTTCAATTTTGCAAATGTTGCAGGTTGATTTGGGGAACAACTCTCTGGGTAAAGGAGTTATCACAGACTACCCGCAGTGGGAAAATCGTGGGCTGATGCTTGATGTTGGCAGGATGTTTATGCCTGTCGATTTCTTGCGCGATATGGTTAAGCAGATGTCGTACTTCAAGATGAACGATTTGCAAATCCATATCAACGACAATGTTATCCAGTTTGATTCCAGTAAATGGCAGGAAGCACAGGCCGGATTTCGATTGGAGAGTGAATCTCATCCGGGAGTGACGTCCGAACAGCACTACACTAAACAGGAATACGCCGAACTTATTGCGTTGGCCAAGCTGTATGGTGTCACTATTATCACGGAGATTGATGCTCCGGCGCACTCCCTGGCTTTCACACAATACAGGCCTGACCTGAGGCATCCCGACTTGAAGGAAGACCACCTCGATCTCGGCAACCCGGATGTTACCACGTTCCTTGAAGAGCTATGGGGTGAGTACGCGTCCATGATTGAGGATGTTCATATCGGCACAGACGAATACAACAATGGTTCTGCTGCTGATATGAAAACTTTCATCAACCATTTCAATGGTTACCTGAAAGGACTTGGTAAGAACCCAGTCAGGATGTGGGGCAGCCAGGACACGATAGGTGGTGCGTCCGGGGTAGATCGAGACCTCTTGGTGAACATCTGGTTTGGCGGGTACTACGATCCGGCTCAGGCAGTGAACGATGGTTACAACATCATCAATACACAGGACTCACTGCTGTATATTGTTCCGCTTGCCGGTTATTACCACGATTACCTGAATACCCAGTGGCTATATGACAATTGGACGCCGAATACATTCTCAAGCGTGAAGTTCGATATAGACCACCCTCAGGTGAAAGGCGGCATGTTTGCTGTTTGGAATGATGCGTTTGCGGCGGGAACACACTACACAGTGGATGACATTCAGGATCGAGTAAAACCTGCGATGCAGACATTGTCCCAGAAGATGTGGTCTGGTAAGAAGCCCGTCAGCTACACCGAGTTCCAGGACTTTATGAGTGTTATTGAAACAGAAGGTGTTTTTGAGGATTAACTTCCAATAACCCAATAACGAGACTGGACAACCAGAAAAAGAAAAGCCCCGGAGTGTCGGGGCTTTGTTTTGGTAAGTGCTTGGAAAAAAACTATTGTTGCCAGGACTTGAGCAGTTCGCTGTACTTGATGGTCTTGCCTTGAGGTTTCTCGTTTGCCAGTTTCGCTTTTGGCGAACCGGGCTGGGAGAGCCAGTATTCGGCATCCTGCTTCTTGTTCAGCTTAGGTCCGCATTCGCCCTGGACATTTGCTCGCTCCAGACGTTGCAATACTTTGTCCTGAGCGGCAGCGAGGCCATTAAGTGCTTCCTGTGGAGACTTCTCGCCGTTCGCTGCTTCAGCAATGAATTGCCACCAAAGCTGAGCCAGTTTCGGATAATCCGGTACGTTGGTCCCCGTTGGTGTCCACTGTACGCGAGCCGGGCTGCGGTAGAATTCCACCAAACCACCCAGTTTAGGTGCTGCGTCAGTCATCGCCTGCGAGTTGATGTCAGACTCACGGATTGGCGTCAGGCCAACCAGGGTTTTCTTAAGCGAGACAGTCTTGGCAACGGTGAACTGGGCGTAAAGCCATGCTGCCATACGGCGCTTTGAGTCTGTTGATTTCATCAGGGTCCATGAACCGGCATCCTGGTAACCAAGCTTCATGCCTTCTTCCCAGTATGGGCCTTTGGGCGATGGCGCCATGCGCCACTTAGGCGTGCCATCCGGGTTAACCACTTCGAGCCCTGGTTTGGTCATATCAGCAGTAAACGCGGTATACCAGAAGATTTGCTGGGCAATGCTGCCTTGTGCCGGAACCGGGCCGGCTTCTGAGAAGGTCATGCCCTGTGCTTCCGGCGGCGCATAGTCGCGCAGCCAGTCTACGTACTTGGTGGTTGCGTAAACAGCTGCCGGGCCGTTGGTTGCACCGCCACGTTCAACGCTGGAACCGACCGGACGGCAACCGTCCACGCGGATACCCCATTCATCGACCGGCTTCCCGTTAGGGATGCCTTTGTCACCGGCACCGGCCATAGAGAACCAGGCATCAGTGAATCGCCAACCGAGGGATGGGTCCTTTTTACCGTAATCCATGTGGCCGTAAACGCGCTCACCGTCGATTTCTTTCACATGCACACTGAAAAACTCAGCAATGTCTTCATAGGCAGACCAGTTTACCGGTACGCCCAGTTCATAACCGTAACGGTCTTTAAATTGCTTTTGCAGATCTTCACGGTCAAACCAGTCGGCACGGAACCAATAAAGGTTAGCAAACTGCTGGTCCGGCAGTTGGTAGAGTTTTCCGTCCGGGCCGGTGGTGAAGCTGATACCGATGAAATCTTCCAGATCCAGCGTTGGCAGGGTGATGTCCTTACCTTCCTCTTTGATGTAATCGCTGATGGGGTAGACCTTGCCGTAACGGAAGTGAGTACCGATAAGGTCAGAGTCGTTGATATAGGCATCGTAAATACTGCGCCCGGACTGCATTTCAGTTTGCAGTTTTTCAACCACATCACCTTCCTGAATCAGGTCATGGGTAACCTTGATGCCGGTAATTTCCTCAAAGGCTTTTGCCAGCACTTTAGATTCATATTCGTGCGTAGTGATGGTTTCTGAAACAACCTTAATTTCCATTCCCCGGAATGGCTTGGCGGCTTCCGTAAACCAGGCCAGCTCTTTACTTTGTTCCTCCTTGCTTAACGTCGAAGGCGTAAATTCGTCGCCAATCCATTTCTGGGCGGCATCGGAATACTGATCGGCCAGCGCAAGCGGGCTGAACATCATTCCGATGACCAAGCCAAGGGTAGTGCGTTTAGGTAGGTGTAACTTCCGGTTCATTAGTGAACTCCTTATCACTGTTTAGTCCTTATCCCCAACGAAGAACAACCGTCAGCCACAACACTGAAAGTGCGAACGGCACCCAGATTGTGATGTCAGTCATACCGATGAAGAACAGGTGGATATAGGCACTGCTGAGCAGGCCGATAAAGAGACGATCCCCACGTGTGGTCGAGATAGGCAAAAAGCCCTTTCTTTCTACACAAGGTCTGAGGATTTCAAATACCGTCATCGAGAGCAAAATGCAGGCGATGCCGATAAAGAACAGTGCACTGGGTAGTGTCCAGGCCATCCAATTCATAGTGTTTCTCCTTAAACACGCCCGAGCGCGAAGCCTTTCGCGATGTGGTTACGGACAAACCAGATCACCAGGAGACCCGGCAAGATGGTGAGAATCCCGGCTGCAGCCAGAACGCCCCAGTCAATTCCGGAGGCGCTGACTGTCCGTGTCATTGTGGCCACGATGGGTTTGGCGTTTACAGACGTCAGTGTCCGTGCCAGGAGCAGTTCAACCCAGCTGAACATGAAGCAGAAAAAGGCGGTTACCCCAATGCCGGAGCGGATCATCGGCAGGAACAACCGCACAAAAAATTTCGGGAAACTGTAACCGTCGATATAAGCAGTCTCGTCAATCTCTTTGGGTACGCCGGACATAAAGCCTTCCAGGATCCATACCGCCAGTGGCACATTGAACAGGCAGTGTGCGAGTGCGACGGCAATGTGGGTATCGAAAAGCCCGACAGAAGAATAGAGCTGGAAAAATGGCAGCAGGAATACCGCCGGCGGTGCCATCTTGTTGGTCAGCAGCCAGAAGAACATATGCTTGTCACCGATAAAGCGATACCGGGAGAAAGCATAGGCAGCCGGCAGGGCAACCAGCAGCGAAATGACGGTGTTCATCGATACGTAGATCAATGAGTTTATATAGCCGGTGTACCAGGATGGGTCGGTGAAAATCACCGCGTAATTGTCCAGGGTGAAATTGGTCGGCCAGAACGTCAGCTCACCAAGAATTTCTTCATTGGTCTTGAACGACATCATCAGCAGCCAGTAGACCGGCAGGAACAGGAAAAGGATGTAGGCTAAAAGGCCAATAGTTTTGCGTTTCATGGTCTTATTTCTCCTTATCCAGCGCAGTCATTGAGGTGTAGAACAACCAGCACACCAGCAGGATGATCAGGAAATAAATGATGGAGAAAGCGGCTGCAGGGCCGAGGTCGAACTGGCCGACTGCCATCTTGGTCAATGCCTGGGACAGGAATGTGGTTGAGTTACCGGGGCCACCACCGGTCAGGACAAACGGCTCGGTGTAAATCATAAAGCTGTCCATAAAGCGCAGCAGGACACCAAGGAGCAGTACGCTTTTCAGCTTCGGCAACTGAATATAGCGGAACACCGCCCAGGAAGATGCCCGGTCGATTTTCGCTGCCTGGTAGTACACATCCGGGATTGCCCGCAGGCCGGAATAACAGAGCAGGGCAACGAGGGAAGTCCAGTGCCAGACGTCCATCACCAATACCGTAATCCACGCATCCATCGGGTCTGAAGCGTAGTTGTAGTCCACACCGATGCTATTAAGGAACCAGCCTAGCAGGCCGATATCAGCCCGGCCAAAGATCTGCCAGATGGTGCCCACTACGTTCCAGGGAATCAGCAGCGGGACAGCGAGCACAATCAGGGTAAGCGAGGCTTTGAAACCCTTGGTTGGCATGGTGAGTGCCACTGCAATGCCGAGTGGGATTTCAATCGCCAGCACGCAGAACGAGTAGATGATCTGGCGAAGCAGTGAATCGTGCAGGCGTGGGTCATTAAGGATTTCCTTGTACCACTCTGAACCCACAAAATAGGCAGTGTTTTGGTCAAAGATATCCTGGATGGAATAGTTGACCACCGTCATCAGGGGCACGATGGCGGAAAACGCCACCAGCAGGAAGACAGGGATAACTAGCCACCAGGCGCGGTTGTCTTCAGTTTTAAGCTGCATCGGGGCCTCCTTGTTCCTCTGATGGCAGTTCGTCCGCTTCCTCACCAACCAGGTATTCGTCGATATATAACTTGAGCCACTGGGAAGGGAAGCTGACCCAGATATCGCTATCGGGTACGTCCACTTCTTCCGCCAGGCGGGTTTTAATGGTCTGGTTGCCCAGCTTGAGTGTCAGGATTTTATAAGTGCCCAAGTCTTCGACATGAGTCAGTGACGCTGGCCAGGCATCATCACGCTGCTCATCCCACAGGTGGACAAACTCCGGTCGGATACCCACTTTGATGTTTTTACTGTCGGTTGCCCCCAGGGCTGCCTGTTGGCTTGGAGAGAGTGCCATGCGCATCCCGTCAAAAATGACGCCGTCACTGACTTCGTTTACCTCGATAAGGTTCATGCCGGGGCTGCCGATAAAAAAGCCGACAAAAGTGTGGTTTGGCTGTTCAAACAGTTCGCGTGGTGTCCCGAACTGAACAATGGCACCGTCATACATCACCGCAATTTTGTCCGCAAAAGTGGCGGCTTCTAGCTGGTCATGGGTGACGTAAATCATGGTGATATTGAACTGTTCATGGATCTGCTTGAGCTTGCGGCGAAGTTTCCATTTCAGGTGCGGGTCAATAACGGTCAGTGGCTCGTCAAACAGGATGGCGGATACGTCATCCCTTACAAGGCCACGCCCCATGGACACTTTCTGCTTTTCGTCAGCGCTCAGGTGCTGCGCTTTCTTCTTCAGCACCGGTGTCAGCTCCAGAATTTCTGCAATCTCGGTGACTTTAGACCGGATTTTGGCTTCAGGTGCCTTCATGTTGCGAAGCGGGAACGCGAGGTTATCAAACACCGTCATGGTGTCGTAAATGACGGGGAACTGGAAAACCTGAGCGATGTTCCGCTCCTGTGGTTCCAGCTCTTTCACATCAATACCGTCGAACTTCACAAAGCCTTCCGACGGACGAAGCAGACCTGAAATGATATTCAGCATGGTGCTTTTGCCACAGCCGGAAGGGCCAAGCAGCGCATAGGCACCGCCATCTGCCCAAACATGGTTCATACGGCGTATCGCATAGTCATCGACCGACTGAGGGTTGGCCGAGTAACTGTGTGCCAGAGATTCAAGCCGGATTTCAGCCATAGTGAATTCCCTCCTTCACGCGGCGAGCCGCCTGGATGAGTTGGTTGTCCTGGGAAAACACGTACAACTTGTGTGTCGGGACATAAATTTTGATCTTTTCGTCCACGGCGTAGTCATGAACACCGGGAAGGTGTAATACCAGCGAAAAATTACGGTTTCTGACGTGCAAAAAGGTTTCACTGCCGCTGATTTCTGCCAGTTCGACATCAACAGACAGTTCAAGGTCATCGTCGTTACCCGGCACTAAAGACAGGTGGTTGGGGCGAATACCGAACTGGTAATGGCCGGTGGGCAAGTCGCCCAAATCTGTGTTCAGCGGGAAATGGACATAATCGGCAAAAGAGACGGTTTTCTCACTGACTGTGCCGCTGATAAGGTTGATCGGCGGCTCGCCAAACAGCTCTGCTGCCGCCACACTGGCCGGGTTGTGGTAAACCTCCGGCGTGGGGCCGTGTTGCAACACCTCCCCTTCATGGAGAAGAACAACATTTCCGCCCAAGGCCAGTGCCTCATTGGGTTCGGTGGTGGCATAGACAGCGATGGTATTGCGCTCTGCGAACAATTCGCGCATTTCCTGGCGAAGTTCTTCCCGCAGTTTGTAGTCAAGGTTTACCAACGGCTCATCGAACAAAATAAGGTCTGCATCCTTCACCAGTGCCCGTGCCATGGCTGTACGCTGCTGTTGGCCGCCAGACAGTTCAAGCGGGAGACGCTTTAAAAAAGGGTCGATATGCAGCATCTTGGCAACGGCATATACACGCTCTTTGATTTCTTCATCTTTGAGTTTTTCCAGGCGAAGCGGGGAGGCGATGTTGTCGAATACGGTCAGGTTGGGGTAATTAATAAATTGTTGGTAAACCATCGATACATTGCGCTCGCGCACGGGCACACCAGTCACATCCACACCATGAAAAAGGACGCGTCCGCTATTAGGGCGATCCAGCCCGGCCATAATACGCATCAATGTTGTTTTGCCCGCTAAGGTGCGTCCGAGCAGAACATTAAAAGAGCCAGGATCGAGGGACAGGTTTGCATCTTTGATCCAATGCTCGCCATCGACTATCCGGTTCACATTTTCTAATACGAGCGCCATCTCGTTTGTACTCCTTGGCGTGATTCCATTCCGGGTACAGATTGCGAGTAGCGTGCCAAGTGTGTTTCAGAGTGTTTAAAAATCTAAAAAATCATTTATATCAACTATATAAAGCGCAATTCGCCAGATTGTTAAAAAAAGATGATCCGAAGTAATTGTTAAGTGTTAACATCAAATGAACAACAATTAACACCAGATTAACGTTCGTATTCGCGCATGAATCCGGGGAAATAATGAGCAAAGAACAACTCAATCACCAGCGAGCGATTCATGAATCCTGGGTGAGATGTAAGGATTTTGGCTTAAGACCGCAAAGCCGGCCGCAGATTGTTCAGCTTAACCGGGGGGAACGGGAAGACGCCCGTGAGGGAACCCGGGACCTGATTGTGGCAACCGAAGAGCAGGTACTGCCTTACTACGAAAACATCCTTGTAAACAGCAACAGCCTGGTGTTGCTGGCTGACCAATATGGGAACCTTATTAATTCCTGGGGACGTCCATCCTTTATTACGCAAATGGAGCGAAGCCTCTTTGAGTCAGGGACATCCTGGGTGGAGCAATATAATGGTACAAATGCTATTGGGACAGCGCTCGCAACTGGAAAAGCCATAGAAGTCGGGCGGGATGAACACTACCTGGTTGCCAACCGTTATATGAGCGCTTCCGCAGCACCTATTTTCGATTCCCGCCGTGAAGTGGTCGGTGTCCTCAATATTTCCAGCGATGCTTACCTGCCTACCACCCATGTGAATGGAATGGTAAGGGTGATGACGCAGGCGGTGGAAAACCAGCTCATTATCGCTACCTATCGTCAGCACTATTACCTGTTTATCTTCAATACCAACCCGGACAACATAGACAGCCAGTGGTCTGGTTTGCTGGTGTTTGATGAAGAAGGGCTGATTGTCGCTTCCAACCGCCGGGCTGATTTGTTGATGGGAACGGAACTGAAAGGACTGGCAATTGAACAGGTA
Source organism: Parasalinivibrio latis (assembly GCF_036825535.1). GTDB lineage: Bacteria > Pseudomonadota > Gammaproteobacteria > Enterobacterales > Vibrionaceae > Parasalinivibrio > Parasalinivibrio latis. Next base: position 2,138,362 of record NZ_CP098812.1, on the reverse strand, counting down.
ACAGGTATCAAGCCGCTTCAACTTAGTGCGCACCCGGAGCGACAGGTACTCAACTTTAATTGTCTGGCCAATTACCCATTATTTGCGGTCATCCGAAAGCCGGCAGTATCCCAGACCCGTGGGAGCGTCGCGGATATTCGGCAACATTTGGTGGCCAGGGATGCCCGGCCACCAAAGATCCCGCCTCAGGATTTTGGCGATCCACAGGCACTGATGTCACTGGCGCTTGGTGACCAGAAGATGCAGCGAGCGGTGGAGCAGGGGCTGAATGTGGTACACAGCGATATCCCGCTGCTTATCCAGGGGGAAACCGGCGTTGGCAAAGAGGTGTTTGTTACCGCATTTCATGCCTCTTCTCCGCGCTCCGATAAAGAGCTGGTGGCAGTGAATTGCGCGGCAATCCCAACAGAGCTGGTGGAGTCAGAACTCTTCGGGTACGTAAAGGGCGCGTTTACCGGTGCCAACCAAAAAGGGAGTACCGGTTATATCCGCCGCGCCGACGGTGGCACACTGTTCCTGGACGAAATCGGAGACATGCCTTTGAACGTGCAAGCCCGTTTGCTCAGGGTCTTGCAGGAAAAACGGGTAACCCCACTTGGCAGTTCAGAAAGCTACCCGGTTGATTTCCGGCTGGTGTGCGCAACGCACCAACCCCTCCGCAATCTTGTGAAACAGCAGCGTTTCAGGGACGACCTCTATTACAGGGTGAATGGCCTGACGGTTTTCCTGCCTTCGCTAAGGGAACGGGAAGATTTGCGCTCACTGGCTGAAACTGTGCTCCGCTCTTTGGATGAATACGACGGTCAGACCGAAATCAGTGAAGAAGTCTTTAACCTTTTTGAAAGCCATAACTGGCCAGGTAATATCCGTCAACTCTACAACGTACTAAGGGTTGCAACCGTGATGTCGGCAGGGGATGAGATTTCACCGCATCATCTTCCGGATGATTTTTACCTCGACCTGCAAGCGGCTGTGCCGGAACCGGATAATGCAGATATTCAGGTCGAAGAGGATGCAGACTGGCGTGAATCATTACCAAAAGTCTATGCCGCATTTGGCGGGAACATCAGCAAAACGGCTTCTGCATTGGGTGTGAGCCGAAACACAATCTATAAACGCCTGAAGGATTTGGGTGTGAAATAAGCCAGTTTTAGACTTATGTCTGGTTAACTCATCTTTATGAAACTGTTAGCGTGGTTGGGTCTGCAGAATGATACGTTTTTACCCCAACAAGGTTTCATTCAGACGGAGCTTGACTGTGACCACACGACCTATACCTTCTATCGGATTTTGGAAAAACAGCCTTGTACGGCGTTTTTTCCTGCTGTCACTGTTGGTTGCCAGTGTACCGCTTATTGTCACGGTTCTTGTCTACGATCGCCTCACGGCGGGGCTTGTTGCGGATATGGCAAAAGAACGGGCATACCAGAGCTTGACCCAGGTTCAAAACAGTATGCACCACTTTGTGCGCCAGCATTTACATGCTCTTGAAGCAATATCCGAATTACCCGAAATTCCCCTCATGTTCGAAACGCCGGATGCCTTGCCGGAACACTCCCAGACCCTGAGTCTTATCTACTTCGATATCGACCGTCCTGAAATTTACGGCGCGCTGTTTTTTGATGCAGACTGGAACTTGGTAAATGCGTTGCCCGGCCAGAGCGCCAGTGGGTTTCCCTACTGGGGGAAAGGTCAGTTTGTTACCTCCGGTTTGCCAGTATCAAGGTTTGGCGATGCAATTTTTATCGGGCCGCAACCGGCAACTCCGGGGTTGTCTGGCTGGTATTTGACAGCGATACCCATGCCGGCTTCGCCTGTGGACGGTAAAGTGCCGGGTTATCTCGCTTTTCAGGTGCGGCTTGCCAGCTTAACTGCTTACCTTTCATATTCACCGCTGGATTTTGGTCAGCCGTCCTGCCTTAACATCGATACTGCCGGATGCTTCGACGTCCTTGGCCGGGATATCGGTCACCAGACAGCTAATGGGATCTCCCTTGAAATGCTGCCTGGCTGGTCATTGCATAAAGCATCTGGCGCTGAGCCCATACTCGCCAAAGACCAGCAACGTGTTTTGGTGCTGGTGATGGCAGGGCTTGTGCTGCTGTTGGTGTCTACCTTTTTCTATTTCCTGGTTAGACGGGTCAGGCGCCGTGTTTTCCCGCTGATAGATGCGGCTAATGCCGTTTCTGAAGGGGAGTGGCGAGCGCCGTTGAGCACATCTGGCAACGATGAAATCACCTTGCTAGCCCGGGCGTTTAACCGGATGACTGACCATCTCGACTCCCTGTTGCTGGCAAGGGGGGAAGCTGAACGCAAAGCCGTCTGGGGGGAGTTTGCGACCGGAATTGCTCATGAGATCAGGAACCCGCTTGCAACCATCAAAGTGTGCGTCCAGGCACTCCCAGAAGGTACGGCAGAAGATCGAGAACTCCAGTCATTGATGACCGGTGAGATCGACCGGATAAACCTACTGATTTCCTCGTTGCTTGAATACGCCCGGCCACCACATCCAGACAGTAAGGCGGTGTCCCTAGAAAAGGTCGTAAGCCGGCTTTCAGCCCTGATTGCACCAATGGCAAAGGAAAGGGGTGTTTCGCTTAGGGTGGAAACAGAAAATACCGTGCTCGTGCGGGTCGATGAAAACCAGATTCAGCAAATTGTCATGAACCTGCTAATCAATGCCCTTGAAGCTTCAGCCTCGGGCAGTGACATAACGCTTAAAACGGCTATGACGGAAACGGGCGCGGAAATCACTGTAGAAGATCAGGGATGCGGTATGGATGAGAACCAGATCGCGTCAGTCACCCAGCCGTTTTACACCACCAAAACCACGGGAACCGGGCTTGGACTTGCCGTGTCGTTGCGTCTTGCGGAGCTTAATAAGGCGCATCTGGACTTTGACAGCGAACCCGGTAAAGGAACAAGGGTTTCGCTGAGGTTTAATAACAAGATCCACGTTGAAAAGGATGACCGAGATGAGCAATCAGCCGGGCAAGAAGCCACTGCTGTTGATTATTGACGATGAGGTGGCGCTCACCCGTTCGCTGCAAATCGCACTGCGTGACCCGGGATATGATGTCGCCGTTGCTCATACCGCTGAGGATGGCTTATCCAGGGCGAATTCATTGCGCCCTGAGGTGATTTTGCTGGATTTACGCCTTCCGGACAGCGACGATTTAAACCCGCTGGAACGACTGATAGCCATGTTACCGGATAGCCCGGTTTATATGATGTCAGCGCACGGTGATATTAAAACCGCTGTTGATGCGGTCAAGCGCGGAGCCAGAGACTTCGTCACCAAGCCGTTTGACATCAAAGCGCTGAAAGCCCGGCTTCTGGGGCACCTTCAGGTTAATAAATCCGCCGGGCGGGGACTGGTCGGCAACAGTTCGGTGATGGAAAAGCTTCGTCAGGAACTGGCCATTATCGCAAAAAGCCCGGCCAAGACAGTGTTGCTTCTCGGCGAGTCCGGTACGGGCAAAACTGCTGCAGCGACCGAAATACATGCTTTGAGTGTGATAGCCCGTAAACCGTTTGTTGAAGTGAACTGTGCGGCGTTGCCAGAAACGTTGCTTGAGTCAGAGCTCTTTGGTGTTGAGAAAGGAGCGTATACCGGTGCCCACAAATCCCGAAATGGTCTGATAGAAGCAGCAAATGAAGGAACGTTGTTTCTCGACGAAATTGGGGAGCTTTCTCTGGCAATGCAAGCAAAGTTGCTCTCGTTTTTAGAAAGCCAACGCTACCGGCCTGTTGGTTCAACAGATGAAAAGCAGGCCAATGTGCGGGTCATCGCCGCGACCAATCGCTCATTGTCCGACGCCGTTGATGAAGGGGGCTTCCGGGCCGATCTTTACTATCGGCTTAATGTGATGCCTGTAAAACTGCCTGCGCTCTCCGAGCGTTCAGAGGACATTCCGCTTCTTCTCGAACATTTTGCCGTGTCGTACTCAATGGCTTCCAACCCGGTTTCTTTTGCACCGGAAGTCACTGAAATACTTACTGGATACAATTGGCCGGGTAATATCCGCGAGCTTAAAAATCTGGTAGAGCGCCTTTCTGTTCTCTATGGCGGCAGCGAGGTGACTATGGCGCAATTGCCCGACGAGTATTCAGCCCGGATTCCTGAAAATCAAAAGGAGGCCTTTGCTTCCAAACACGGGGAATCCGTCGGTGAGATAACGGAACATCTGGCCAATGAAGAAAAACGCCTCATTCTTGGTGCGCTCAGGGAAAGTGGTGGACATAAAGGGAACGCAGCTAAACTTCTCAATATTTCCCGTCATGCGCTGAAACGCCGTTTGCAAAAACTGGGAATACAGCCATGACGAGGCTAAATAAAACATGCTTTGGTTTATTGCTCTTTGGCCTGGCGGCTTTTGCCCAGGGTGAAGTTGTCATCGGTGCATCGAAAGAAGAGGCTGATCTGGAAGTAGGGTGCATGTATCCGCTGACCGGTGCTTCCTCACTGTGGGGAAACGACGCTGTCGTGGCGTTGGAAATGGCGGTAAATAAACTGCTGGCTGAGCCGGGTTTACCGAAAATCCGGGTTTATGTGGCGGATACCATGGGCAAACAATTTCGCTCCCGGGAAATTGCCCTGCAATTTGTTAACCGTGGCGTTCAGGTGCTGTGTGGGGTGGTTAATTCAAACATAGCGCTGGAAGTCTCCCAGATTGCCCGCGAGCATGAAATCCTGTTTTTAGGCGCAGGGCACAGTACGGCAAGACTAACAGAAGGTGAGCGCCACCCGTGGTATTTTCACCTTAACAATGACGCGTCCCAGTCCAGTGATGCCGGTGCGCGTTACCTTAAAGATGTGAAACCTGAATTGAATTGGAAGACGGTTTCTTACATCGGTCCTGACTACGAGTACGGTCACCAAATCTGGCAGACCATGATGGCGAACCTAAAAAAGTACGGGGTGGACTACCAAATCAAAGATGAGTTCTACAGCCTGCTAGGGGAAACCGATTACCGGCTCTATATAGAAGCGTTGCTTGCTGACCCGCCGGACATTCTGGTGAGTGGCCACTGGACCCGGGATTTGGTGAGTTTTCTTGAACAGGCACAACTTTCCGGGTTGCTGGACACAACCCACTTTGTGAACTTTGATACCGGCGGCGGTTATTTTGTGCTCTCCCGGTTGGGTGATAAGTTACCGGAAGGCTTGGTTCTGTCTGGGCGCTCCCATGTTAATTGGCCCGAGACTGAAACAAATCGCGATTATGTAGGCGCGTTTTTCCGTCAAACCCAGCGATATCCCACGTTTATCGCCCAGGATGCGTATACGGTGATACAGGTACTTGGAGCTGCATGGCAAAAAGCGGAAGAAAAGACCGTGCCCGGTATTCGGAATGTGTTGCCAGGTTTGACTGTCTCGTTGCCGGAAGACCCCGAGGGGTTCAGTTCGTATATCGACCCTGATTCCCACAAAATCATGCAATACCAGGCAGTGGGAGAGACAATTAAAAACTTCCGCTTTTCACCAGCAACCCGGATGCTGGGAAACTGGAAAATCTACCCGCCAGCTGAAACCAGCGAGCGCTGAGCGCTCCGGGCGGAAAGCGCTCAGATTGTTGAGCGCTTTCCGCTCAAGTGACTTTCTTGCGCATTCCTTCCTTAGTCGCACTTTACCTCGCGTTAACAAATCTAACCCGGTCTGACCAGATCTTGTTCAAACATCAGGTTGTTCACTCCCCCTTTAATCTTCAGATATTCGAGTCGTTTTCAAACACGAAAACACATCAGCTAAGAATAATTCATCGTTCTCTCTGTACAGTTTTTTAACATTGGCACTGACGTTGCTCTGTTAGGGGAAAAATAACCATAAACCCTACATAAAACAGGAGAAAGCATGTCAGTCATAAAACGCTCCCACGGTGAGGAACAACCTTACTGGCCGGCCGGGCCTTTCAAGATTCGCTTGCCGTTTGTCCATTACCGTTGGGAAATGGCGGAAACCATTCAGGGCATGATTATGTTCGTGGTCAGTATGGCAATGATCCCGCTGCTGGAAAAATACCTTGGCCTGCCATACGACGTCGCACTGGCATACGTAGTCGTGTGCGGTATCGGCTTTATGTTGCCAAATCTTCTCGGTGTACCCATGGTACCGGGGTGGATTACACCAGCAATTCCGGTAGTTTTGCTTTTCCTGGGTAACTTTGAGCCGGGTCCAGAGTCGATCAGGGCATTGATGGGGCTCCAACTGATTGTTACTGCCATCTTCTTCATTCTTGGTATAACCCGTTTGGGCAGTAAGCTGGTCAACCTGTTCCCGGCGTCTATCAAGGCGGGCATTCTGATTGGTGCGGGCATTGCGGCCCTAAGCGGTGAAATCAGTGAGGGCGGTCGTCTGGCGAATACCCCGGTTTCGCTGATTATTGGTTTCCTGGTTACTGCGTATGTGCTTTTCTCCCTGAACTTCCGTGACTACATCAACAAACACAAGTGGGCTAAAGTCATCGCCGGTTACGGCATGGTACCGGGTACGCTGGTGGCAATGGCTGTGGGCTGGATGGTCAGTGAATATCCGCTTCCCGCGATTGAGTTCGGTTTCTCCGCCCCGGCCTTTGGCGAAATGATTAACTACCTGCCGTTTACTGTGGGCCTGCCAACACTTGAGATGCTGTGGCTTGCTATCCCGACCGCGCTCATCGCATATGTTATTGCCTTTGGAGACATTATCGTGGGCAAAAGCCTGCTCGACCGCGTCGATCACCTGCGTCCGGATGAGCACATTGAAGTCAACGTAGACCGCGTTCATCTGGTAACTGCGCTGCGTAACCTTATTCACTCTATCTTCGCCCCATATCCCGGCTTGGCTGGCCCGTTGTTCACCGGTGCAATGGCGACTATTGCTGAGCGCTACCGCCACGGTCGAAGTGCGATGGACAGCATCTACAGCGGTGCGGGTGTGTTCTGGATTGTTGGTTTTATCGCGCTGTTTGCCCTGCCGCTTATCACGCTGTTCAAGCCTGTTTTGCCTATCGCGCTTTCCATTACGCTCCTGATCACCGGTTATCTGTGTATTTCGGTGGGTGTTGAGCAGGTGCGCAATGCTACCCAGATGGGTGTTGCGGGCACCATGGGTGTGGTGCTGGCGGTTTATGGCGCGGGTTACGGCTTACTGGCGGGTATCGCACTTTACTTCCTGATTGAGTGGCGTCGCAAGGAATCGCAATCCAGTGAGGAAGAAACCGAAGAACCAATCGAAGTTGTTGAGAACTGATTTTTAAGCTGACCGATGTCTAGAACAAACTGATTGTGGAACATCACTGCCCGGTGGATACCGGGCAGAAAGGAAGGATAACAATGACAAAGCATAATATTTATGAAATCGGCCTGGATAAAACACCTGCGAATTTCGAAAGCCTCAGCCCACTGAGTTTCCTCGAACGAGCAGCCAGCGTTTACCCGGATTACCCGGCGACCGTTCACGGCAATATTCACCGCACCTGGGGAGAGACTGAAAAGCGTTGCCGCCAGATTGCTTCGGCACTGGAAAAGCAAGGAGTGGGAGAGGGTGATACGGTATCGGTCATTGCCCCCAACCTGCCGGAAGTGTTTGAGATGCACTTTGGCGTGCCGATGTCTGGCGCAGTGCTTAACACGATCAATACCCGCCTGGATGCTGATGCCATGGCGTTCATCTTCCAGCATGCTGAGAGCAAAGTGGTGGTGGTTGACAAGGAATTCACGCCTGTCGTCAAGAAAGCGCTGAAGATGATTGCCCACCGCCCGATTGTTATCGCCATTGACGATCCGTTGTATCAAGAAGGCAGCCTTATCAGCGAGCTGACTTTTGAAGAATTTATCCAGGACGGTGACCCGAATTTCCCGTATGGCCCGCCTTCCGATGAGTGGCAGGCGATTTCACTGAACTATACCTCCGGCACAACCGGCAATCCCAAAGGGGTGGTTTACCACCACCGCGGCGCGCACTTGAATGCCGTCAGTAATATCCTTTCCTGGGATATGGGTGCGCATCCGGTTTACCTCTGGACTCTGCCAATGTTCCACTGCAATGGCTGGTGCTTCCCTTGGTCCATTGCTGCGGCTGCCGGTGTGAGTGTGAGCCTTCGCCATGTTCGCGCTGATGCGATCTTCGATTCAATCCGTGAGCATAAGGTCAGTCATTTCTGCGGCGCACCGATTGTGCTGAATATGATGAACAATGCAGAAGAGAGCTTGAAGTGGGGTATTGACCACAAGATCAAGGCAATGACAGCAGGCGCAGCGCCACCGGCTTCGGTAATCGAAGGAATGGAAGCCATGGGCATAGACGTGACGCATGTATATGGTCTTACCGAAACTTATGGGCCTTGTGTTGTTTGTGACTGGCAGCGAAGCTGGGATGATCTAAACAATACAGAACGTGCTCGAATGAAAGCGCGGCAGGGTGTTCGGGCACCGATGCAGGGTGAACTGATGGTAGCCAACCCGGTCACCATGGAGCCAGTCACAAAAAACGGCAAACAAATGGGTGAGATTTTCCTGCGTGGCAACGTGGTGATGAAGGGGTACCTGAAAAACCCTACGACCACAGACGAAGCCATGGCAGAGGGTTGGTTCCGCACCGGCGATTTGGCGGTATGGCATGAAGACAACTACATCGAAATCAAAGACCGCTCCAAGGACATCATTATCTCCGGTGGGGAAAACATCTCCAGTATCGAGGTAGAAGATGTGCTCTACCGTCACCCGGATATTGAGGAAGTCGCAGTTATTGCTATGCCGGATGAAAAGTGGGGAGAGGTGCCATGTGCTTTCGTCAAACCCCGGGAGGGCAAGAGTTTGACACAAGAAGAAGTGATCAGCTTCTGCCGTAGCCAGATGGCGCACTTTAAAGCGCCGAAGAAAGTGATTTTTACTCAGCTTCCGAAGACCTCAACCGGAAAAGTGCAGAAGTATGTCCTTCGCCAGCAGGTGAGCTGATTTCAACTGTTAGTTATGAAAAAACATCCTGATCTCTCCGGAAAGCCTTTCCGGATAGGTGTTCCGCTTTGGCCGGTGTCCACCGTATGGGCTGCCGGCCCTTTTTGTTTTTAGCCCTTGTCTTTCTTGCGATCCGAAGTACCATCCAACTCATTGTTGTTGTGGAATACCCAATATGTCATCAAACCTGCAATATCTTCGGGGATACCCGGACCATCTGGTTTCCCAGGTGCAAAGCCTTGTCGACCAGAACAAACTTGGAGTGTGGCTGAAAAAACGTTATCCAGAAAACCACAACATCAAAACGGAAAAAGCGTTGTACGATTATGTTCAGGAGATTAAAAACCGTTTCCTGAAAAAGTCTGCCCCGCTCAGCAAAGTGGCATACGATCCTAAAATTCATATCGTCAACAACGCACTTGGCCTGCACAGTTATGTCTCCCGAATTCAGGGTAACAAGCTGAAAGCCAAGAACGAAATCCGTATTGCTTCTATGTTCCGGGATGCACCAGAGCCTTTCCTGCGTATGTTGGTGGTTCATGAACTGGCACACCTGAAAGAGAAAGACCATAACAAAGCTTTTTACGCACTCTGCTGCCATATGGAGCCGGAATATCATCAGTTGGAGTTCGATGCGCGTTTGTATCTGACCTATCTGGAAATGTCAGGTAAAGCAGGGACTAAATCATAGACTAAAGGTTGTATAGCAAGTATTGTGGGCTGGCTAACCGCATAAAAATTATGGATTTTGTAAAAGGTATTTTATGAAGCTCACATTGCCAGCTGATTACCGCCCACTTCTGGGCCTTCGTGACACGGAAGTTGCGATTAAAAAACTCAAGGATTACTTCGAATACGCGCTCGCCTACGAACTGTACCTTACTCGCGTATCAGCCCCTCTTTTTGTCAAACCAGAAACCGGCTTGAACGATAACCTGAACGGTACTGAGCGCCCGGTTGCTTTCGACCTGCTTGACGATAACAATGCCGAAGTAGAAGTTGTGCACTCCCTTGCCAAATGGAAGCGTATGGCGCTGGGCCGTTACGGCTTTGAAATTGATGAAGGCCTTTATACGGACATGAACGCGATCCGCCGCGATGAAGAGTTGGATAACATCCACTCGATCTATGTGGATCAGTGGGACTGGGAAAAAGTCCTGAAAAAAGAAATGCGTACCGAGTCGTACCTGCATACCACGGTAGAAAAGATCTACAACGCATTCCTCAAGACTGAGAACTTTATTTCCCAGGAATATCCGGTACTGAAAAAGCGTCTGCCAGAAAAGGTAACCTTTATTACCTCAGAAGAGCTCTTGCAGAAATACCCGGACCTGACGCCGAAACAGCGTGAAGATGCCATCTGTAAGGAACACGGAGCAGTATTTATCCAGAACATCGGCCACGTTCTTTCACATGGTGAAAAGCATGACGGTCGTGCACCTGACTACGATGACTGGAACCTGAACGGAGACCTGCTGTTCTGGAACCCGGTATTGGGGAATGCGCTGGAACTTTCTTCAATGGGTATCCGGGTGTGTGAAAAGTCGCTGGCAGCACAGCTCGATATTTCCGGCTGCACTGACCGTGCCGAGTTTCCGTTCCATAAAGCCATTTTGAATAAGAGTCTGCCGTACACAATTGGCGGCGGTATCGGTCAGTCCCGTATTTGTATGTTCTTCCTGCAAAAAGCCCATATTGGCGAAGTGCAGTCCTCTATCTGGCCGGATGAAATGATGAAGGCCTGTGAGGAACACGGAGTCGTGTTGTTGTAAAGATAAAGGGGAGTTTCAGCTCCCCTTTACTGTTTGGAATGGTGGGGGTTTATATCCCTGTGGTGCAGCTGTTCAGGCGTCCGGCGCAGAAGAAAGCTGTGCCCGACATTTTTGTCTGACAGCAACTCCAAATAGGCGGCATTTTCCATATCGATATGATTAATATGGAAACATAAGCTGTTTTTACTTTCTTGGATTAAATCCAGCTCTAGTGTGAAATCTCTGCCTGCACCTGCCAACTGGAGTATGGCTACAAAGTCAGAGTCGCATTCATCATCCCAATCCACAGGCTTTTTAATTACCAGTCCATTAAGGGAAAAATCTTTGATTTGGCTGCTCCAGCACTTGTCGTCTTGGCTGAGTGTGACTGGGCCATTGCAAAAAATCTTCGAGTAGCGATAGTACCTGACCACATTTTCCTCCGTTCCCTGGATGAAGGACGTTTAATCATCTTAGCTCATTGTTGCATATGTGTAATGATCGTAGTCAATTTAAATGAGATGTCTCTTTTTGGTGAGTAATATTCACATGATGAATGGTGACTATGTCGGCATGGTATTTATTTATATTTCAATGAAATGAGTGCTCTCAATTTCCATTACTTTTGATGAAAAAATGGTATGCTTAGCGCGTGTTTAGATAAAGAGGATATTAAACCTACATGGACATCGCTTTATTGGCGTTACTCATCGTTATCAACGGTATTTTCGCCATGTCTGAAATTGCCCTGGTTTCTGCAAAAGCCAACCGTCTCCAGAGTTTAGCTGACAAAGGGGACAAATCTGCAAAGACAGCCCTTGAGCTTAAAAACAACCCCACGGTCTTTCTTTCCACCATCCAGATTGGTATCACTGCCATCGGTATCCTGAACGGTATCGTCGGTGAGGCTGTGCTGTCTGCACCGTTTGCTGTCTGGCTGGTAGAGCAGGGTATGGATGCAAAGACAGCCAGCGTGTTTTCTTCTGCCTGTGTGGTTGTACTTATTACCTATTTCTCCATCGTGGTGGGTGAACTTGTCCCCAAACGCCTTGCGCAGGCACATGCTGAACGTGCGTCCCTGCTGATTGCTCGCCCGGTAAATCTGCTGTCGAAAATTGCCAAGCCGTTCGTTTTCCTGCTGACCGTATCTACTAACGGCTCATTGCGCACAATGGGTGTTAAAACCGATGAGATCGAAGCGACGCTGACAGAAGAAGATATTCATGCGGTGATTGTGGAAGGTTCTGAAACCGGCGTGATAGAACGTCAGGAACATGACATTGTCCGCAACGTCTTTAGGCTTGCGGACCGGACGGTCAGTTCTCTGATGACGCCGCGTGCAGATATTGAGCTTCTCAACCTTGAGGAGCCATTAGATGTCCAGATTAAACAGATCCGACATGCCGCGCACACCGTGTTCCCGGTTGTACGGGGCGGTTATTCGGATATGTTGGGTACGGTGTCTGCCAAGTCGCTGTTGAGGTACACCTCTCAGCTGGATACCGAGAAAATTGCCCGTGCTATCAAACCGCCGGTTTATGTGCCGGAGTCCATGAGTGGCCTTGAATTGCTGCAGTACTTACAACGTTCAGGTACCGAGATGGTCTTTGTGGTGGATGAATATGGTGATATTCAGGGGCTAGTGACTATCTATGATCTGTTCGAAGCCATGACCGGTGAACTGGTTACGCCAGACCCGCGCCAGCTTTGGGCGACTGAACAGGAAGATGGAAGCTGGTTGCTGGATGCGCTGATTCCAATCTCCGAACTGAAAGACCGCCTTGGACTGTCAGATCTGCCGGACGAAACCACGGCTAAATACCACACCCTTAACGGTATGCTGCAATGGGTGGAAGGTAAACTGCCCAACCCAGGGGAAATTACTGAGTGGGGCAATTGGCGTTTTGAAGTGGCGACCATTAAAGGAAACCGTATTGAGCGGGTAAGGGCGTCAGCCGTCTAACTGACGGCCTATAATCTGACGCCACACAACGCGGGTGTTTACAGGGCTGCCTCATGGCACTCCAACACCCGCGGTTTGGTTTGGTGCCGGACACAAATAAGCGCAACATTCTCATGTGTCCGGTATATCACCACTTCTTTGCCCAGCGAGTAGGGCTGCTGCATCACCTCAATCATATTCTCCCCATAATTTACGGCTGCTTCCCCGGCGAAGAACTCTTTGTAGACAATATAAATCAGTGCCGTGACGGAAAGGGTTAGTGTGAAAATCCCCATCCATTCCCTAAGTCGCCGTTTCCGTTTTCTTTCTACTTCCTGTCGCTGTTTAATGTCATCCTGAATTTCAGCGTTAGAAACAGGATGAGGGTAGGATTTGTAATCAGCCTCATCATTTACCGTAGCAATAGATTCAAGTGCCAAGAACTGGGGGGCGACAGTAAGTTGGTAGCCAACCTTTGAAATGGTTTTAATTAACGTCTTGTCTTTGTCTCCCAAAGCCTGTCGGGTATTTTTGACAGTTTGGTTAATAGTGGGGTCACTGACATAGGTTCCACCCCATATCTGCTCTTCCAGCTCTTTCCTTGTTGTCACATCCGGATATTTCTGTATTAAGCAACGCAGAAAATCCGCCTCTCTTTTTCGAAGGTTAAATATTTCGTTGTGTCGGCATAAGCGTAATGAATAATAATTAAACTCGACATCACCCAGTTTTATTTTGCCTTCGAGACGCGACGTAATATCAGATTCGCTTCCCATGGTGAACCTCTTTATGAGATTAAATATGTAATATTATTGTGATGCAAAGAAATAATATGCCTCATTTTATATCCGGGCAAATAAAATCGGATGCAGAGCCGAAGAATAAAAATAAAACGAAAAGTGAAAAAGTGAAATCTGCACAGGAGATGTAAATAAAAACATAGAGTTATCTATTGCGTCAGATTTCACGACAATATCATAGAAAGCGCCTTTTTTTTGACGGGGATTGGAGCAACTATTCTACTGCGGCACGGGATAACCCGGCCAAGTTGATAAACCTGTTTACTGTGTGAGGGAAACATTATGTGCGATTTACTTTTGAAAGCCTGGATCAAAACCCGTCTGGCACTTGAAAACTACGCTTCAGATAACCGCGGTGTCACCGCAATTGAATATGCGGTTATTGCAGTGGCTGTCACGGCTATCGTAATTGCTGCATTTGGTTCGAAAGCAGGCTCACCATTATATGATGCTCTTGTGGGAGCAATTGGTAAGGTGACCACTCAACTGGGCGCTTTTGATCCGAAACCCGGTACTTAAATGATAATTTTATTCATCTTCATTATAACAAGCTCTATCCAAGATGTTGTTGTAAGGAAGATCGGAAAGTTGCCTTTTATTTTAGGTGTGGGGACCGGTCTATTTTTATTCATACAGTCCCCGCTCCTTATTAATCTTGCTGTTTTTGTCATTATTTTAGTGATTGGGATCTTTTTATCTAAATTGAATGTTTTAGGCGGAGCAGACAGCAAAATCCTCGCTATATTGATGCTTGGGATACATCAGGAATATTGGTTGTTGTACGGCGTTTCTATTTTTGTGGCAGTAAATATCACATTAGTGATTTGGTTATTGGGGTACCTGATTTGTACAAAAGAGCGAAAGTGCGCATACAGAGAGAGAGGCATACCATTGATACCTGCCATTTCCCTGCCGGCGCCATTATTTATCTTCCTCTCAATGCAGGGGTGAACCATGAACTCGAAAATTGTCTTTCTCTTTGCCTTTGCGGTGATTTTCTCTGGGGTGCTGATTTTAACCTCCGAGAGTGATACGCCGCAGGCCGTGGTAGCGGCACCACCGGCTGAGCCCACAGTGACATTTTGGGTAGCAGCACGGCCAATGGAAAAAGCCGGCTTTGTCAAACGGCAGGATATAAAACGCGTGACCTTACCGGCTTCCAAAGCAGCCGAATTGGGTGTGACGGAGTCTACTGATATTGCACTGGCGCTGGATGCTATAGCGGCTGCGGATATTGATACAGGCAAGGCTGTGTTTCCCCAAGACTTCCTGACCCAGGAAGATCCCGGCTATATCGATGCCATCATCCAGCCTGAGCAGGTTGCCTATCCGTTGGAAATCAAAGACCCGGCAGCCATGCTTTCCAACCTCTCTCCGGGTGATTACGTGGATCTGGTGATTCTGACCTCTTCCAGCCAGAACGTGGTGGAAGAAGGTATCAGCCATGCCTTTAAAAGCCTCGAAGTCGCGCCACTTCTTTCCTACAAGCGCCTTCTTTCCGTCAAGCAATCCGCCGTTGAAGAAGGGTCGCAAGAAGTGAGTTCAGCCACGCTGTTTGTCGAGCTTTCCCGGGAGGACGTCGCGCGTATGCTGATCGCCAAACGGGTGGGTGAAATCGAGGTGTTTAAGTCATCGGGGTTGAAGCAAGCCAGTGAGAGCAGGGCGGTGACGCGGGATGTCCTTTCCGGCTACCACACCGTCAATGAACTTCGCGGTGCGAAGCGGCCAAGAGACATCTGACTATTTGGAGACACCGTCATGGACAAAACCCGTTTTTGTTCGCTTTGTATTGCACTTGTTCTGCTCTTTTCAACAAGTGCGTATGGGGCACTATTAAATATTGGAACCGATGAAGCCCGGCCACTTTCATTTAACCAGCCAGTGACGACGGTATTTGTCAGCAACCCGGATATCGCTGACTACCAGGTGATTAGCGAAAACAAAATTGTCGTATTCGGGAAAAAAGTCGGTACCACATCGTTGATTGTGTACGACGAGGAAGGGCAACCTCTGGCCAATTACAAACTGGTGATTAACAAAAGCCTGACCTATATCCAGCAGCAAATCGCACTGCGTTACCCGGATGTATCGGTTTCTGTCAGCAACCTTGGTGACCAGGTGCTGCTGACCGGATCGGTTCCTTCAGAAGAGATGCGCGATGGTATTTATAACCTGGTAGGTGGGCTTCTCGGGAAGTCAGCCAAAGAAACCACGTTCACCCTGCAGGGCAGTGGAGACAATGCTGAACAGATTGATGTCCACTTCCTTACTCGGCGTGAATACGAAGGCATCGTAGACAACCTGGAAGTGGCTGTGACCAAACAGGTCAATGTAAAGCTCTCTGTGGCCGAAGTGTCTACCGCCTATATGGAACAACTGGGCGTGAAGTGGGGGTCCATGTTAGGGGACGGCCAGTTCAGCGGAAACGGTCAGTTCTTCGACTACGTACGTGATATCAGCGCCAGCGATATTGCTGCGTTTATTTCAGCTATTAATGACGACAATGTCGGTCAGGTGTTGGCGGAGCCGAACCTGTCGGTTATCTCCGGTGAAACTGCCAGCTTTTTAGTGGGTGGTGAACTGCCAATTGTGACCTTCTATGACAACGCATACCAGATTACCTATAAAGAGTTCGGTGTGAGCCTGGAGGTTGCAGCCAAAGTGCTGACTGACGACAAAATTCGCCTTGCCCTGATGCCAGAAGTCTCCTCGCTGGATGAACAGTACCGTTCTGAATTGTTGGAGATTCCGGCCTTTAAAACCCGCCGGGCGCGTACAACCGTGGAATTGGGTGACGGGGAGAGCTTTATTCTCGGTGGTTTGCTGAGCTCAGAAGAAAAAGAAGCCCTCGCCAAAATCCCGTTTATTGGTGATGTGCCAATCCTTGGCAGCCTGTTCAGACATACCCAGTCAGAGCGCAGAAACACAGAACTGCTGATTGTCGCCACCGTCAATCTGGTTGAGCCGATTGCATCCAGCGACGTACGCCTGCCCGGCATGAAACGGACGTCAATTTTAAACCGCTGGTTTGCGTTGCCACCCGATACGGACCCGGACACACGCAAGCAAGCAGAAAGCATTCTGGCTGAAGGAGGGTTTAAAGAATGAAAACGCTCATTTTGACTGCAGCCTTTGTTGTCATGGTTGGTTGCACCCATCAGTTTTACGGCCCAGAACTGACAGTCACCGAGGTAAAACAACAATGGGTAGTGACATCGGATCAGGCAACGCCAGCTGAGGTTTACCGTCTGTTGGAAAGTGAAAAGTCATCGTTGCTGACCTATCCCGTGATGATTTACTGGGATACCCCGAAAGGCAAAACTTTGGCACACAAAGCGCGCTCCAGACTGCTGAAACTCGGGGCAGATAACCGGCAGATTACCCTCCAACAAGGCACGGAGTTTGACACGGTGTTGGTCATTGAAACCCGGACTCATCAGGTTAAGGCCAAACCTTGCCCCAAAAGAGGTATAGCCATCGCAGAGTTTGAACCCGTCACTCAGCTTGGCTGTGAAATCGAAGAAATGCGCTGGAAAAGCATGACTCACCCGGATGCGGCTGCCAAATATGGCAAATATGCCGAACAGGTTCAGTAGGAGGCAACATGTTTGATCTATCAGAACTTCTACGTAAAGAAGAGCCCACGGCAAAAAAAGAACAATCCCTGAATTCGGTGCTTTTTTACCGGAACCAGGACTTTGCCAACCTGGCGATTGAAGCGTTCCGGTTTGAAGGTTTCGATGACCCGGCAGTTGCCGAATACAGCGCAGAAGCCATCAGTAAATTCTTTGCCAGCCAGGAAACTGACATTGTTTTGCTGGAACTGACCCAGAGCTCAAATGTGGTGAAAGATGCCAAGTCAGTGAACCACATGCTTCCGAGTACTTCTTCCGTCATTGTTGTGGGTATGGAAGATTCCATTTCTACCTTGCGTCAGTTGCGGGAGCTTGGCTTTTATTACATGTACTGGCCTTTTTCCAAACAGGAATTAATGGAGTTCGTTACCAACGTCACGCATAACCGGCAGTCAAAGCGTGGGGTCGGCCAGAAAAGAAAAGCCAAACATGTAGCGATTGTCGGGTGTAAAGGCGGTGTGGGAAATTCCATGATCTCTGCCGAAGTGGCTTTTGCACTGGCGGATATGAAAAAGTCCTCCTGTGTATTGGTTAATCACAACTACGACGGGGGAAACCTCGATGTGATGCTGGGTAAGCGGGATCTGAAAAAACGGCGCTTACAGCCGGGAACCATTATGGCGACTTTAGACAGTGATGCCGCTTGGTCGTTGTTAACCAAAGTTGAGGACAGGCTGGATTACCTGGCGCTGGAAAGTGACGGGGAAAATGATCTGGAAATTAGGGATCTTACTGAGAGTGTTGTCGATCTGGTTGCCCGTGAGACCCATTTTGTCCTGGAAGATCTTTCTGCTTCAGTAGCGTTCCGCCTTTCGCCGGATTGGCTTTGCAAGAATTTCGACTGCATCGTTCTGGTAATGGATGCCACTGTTTCAGCGTTGCGTAAAACCACCCATTACGTCAATGAAATCGTAAAAATCCGCCGGGAATACCCGGATAAAGCGGTGCGGTTGCTGGTTGTCATGAACTATACCCGCCCGGAGAAAACCGCCTCGGTCTCCGTAGAAGAAATCACCAAGTACCTTGGCCGGAAGCCGGATGTCACGCTTCCATACTATCCCAGTCTCAACAACACCATTCTTCAGGGAGAGCATATGTACCAGAAGCATGGTCGCATTTCCCAAGAACTGTCCAGATTGGCGGGTTTGATTACGGGGGAGTCAACTCAAATCGAATCCAATTGGATCAGAAAACTGCTGTCTGGCAAATAACCCGTTGAGAGCCGGAGAAAAGGAGAAGCAGAATGATGACCGGCAAAGAAATCTACCGCAGTATGCGGAAGCGGATCTTCGACGTTATTGATGCAGAAGTTCTGGATAAGTTGACCAAACAGCAACTGAGTGAACAAATCAGCAATGCTGTGGAAGTCATTATCAGTAAGGACAGGATCCCGGTCCCGTCGCTAATCAAAGCGGATATTGTCAAAAATCTCTGTGATGAACTTACCGGTTTAGGCCCGATTCAGCCGCTGATGGAAGATGAATCTATTTCTGACATCATGGTGAACGGCCCAGACTGTATTTATATTGAACGCAATGGGTTGGTGGATAAATCGGACATCCAGTTTGTTGACGAACAACAGTTGCTGGACGCCGCAAAACGTATAGCAGCCCGTGTTGGTCGTCGCGTAGACGAATCGGTTCCGCTTTGTGATGCGCGTTTGGAAGACGGCAGCCGGGTTAATATTGTCATCCCTCCTTTGGCTATTGACGGTACCTCTATTTCTATCCGGAAATTCCGTCAGCAGAAAATGCGGTTAGAAGACCTGGCCAGTAAAGGGGCAATGAGCCCGGAAATGGCAAAACTGCTGGGTATAGCTGCACGCTGCCGGTTAAACATTGTTATTTCCGGCGGTACGGGCTCCGGTAAAACCACCTTGCTGAATGCGCTGTCCAATTACGTTTCCGAACGGGAACGAATCATCACCATTGAAGATGCGGCAGAGCTTCAATTGCAACAGCCTCATGTTGTCCGGCTCGAAACCCGTGTAGCAAGTATTGAAGGCTCGGGAGCTATCGGGCAGCGGGAACTGGTCATTAACAGCCTGCGTATGCGCCCGGACAGAATCATTGTCGGTGAGTGCCGTGGTGCAGAAGCGTTTGAAATGCTTCAGGCAATGAACACCGGGCACGACGGTTCCATGACCACCACTCACGCCAACTCGCCCCGGGATGCAATTTCCCGTATCGAGAGCATGGTGATGATGGCAACAGCCTCTCTGCCTCTGGAAGCGATCCGCCGTTCCATTGTCAGCGCCATTGACCTGGTGGTGCAGGTCAGCCGCCTTCATGACGGAACCCGAAGAGTGACCAACATCAGTGAGGTGATCGGCCTGGAAGGGGACAGCGTTGTAATGGAGGAAATTTTCCGTTTCCGTTCCACTGGTCACGCCCATGAAGGAAAAATTGAAGGGGTCTATGAAACCGCCGGATTGATGCAGCGTTCTGTGCTGGTGGAGAAAGCCGGTTTTTATGGTTACAGCAATGAAGTCTCCAATATCTTCAGGAGGCCAGAATGAAAACCATGGTGGCATTGATTCTGATAGCAGCCGGTGCGTTGCTGGTGTTATCCCGTTTGAGCGTCAACAGGAAGCGGGTCGACCACCTTTCCGCGTTGGTAGAGGTATCTGAAAAAATCGGGGTCGTAGATACCAGCGCCGTAGACCTCAAATCACTGGGTAACGTCTCTCTTGCCAGTAGAATCTGGAGTTACTTCTACAACGCGTCCTCAATTCTTGGTGAGAATGCGGTGTTGAAAATGGCAATTTTCTTCACGTTGGGAACCGCGGGAGCCGCTTTTGGGGCGCTGCAGGTTATCCCTCAACAAGCCATGTTGGTTACCTTGTTTGCTGTACCTGTCACTGCCATGTTGGGTCTTAAAATCCTCAATGGTATGGCGAGGAAAGCCTTTGAAGAGAGTTTCCCTGATTCACTCAATATGTTGGCGAGTGCTGTTACTGCCGGTGAAAGCCTGATGCATGCGATTATTTTTGTTGGCAAGTCACTCGATAACATTGTCGGCCGTGAATTTAAATTTATGGGAGAGCGCTTGCAAATAGGGGAGTCACCGGATGAGGTGTTGCGACGGGCATGCCTGCGGCTGCCTTACCCAGAATTTGTGTTTTTTGCTATTACGCTCCGGGCAAATATTAGCCGGGGTGGGCAGCTGAAAGAGGTGATTACCCGTTTAAACCGGCTGATGTTTGATGCTCGGGCAATTGAAAAGAAGAAACTGGCTATGACGTCGGAAGCCAGAATGTCAGCCAAGATTGTCTGTGCGATCCCTTTTGCTTTTCTGTTATTGCTGAAATATATCAGCCCGGAAAATTTCTCCTACATCTTCAATGATTCTGCTGGTCAGCAACTTCTTTACTACGTGCTGGCCAGTGAAGCCATTGGTATGGGAATTATCTATTTCCTGATGCGGAAGGTGAAATCATGATACTGCCAACATTAGAACTTTCACTTACGGTCATCATTGCGACGCTTTTCTCCTGCGTGCTTGCATGGGGTGTGACCATGCTTTTTAACCGGTTCAGGCATGAAATAACCATTAAACACTATGTGACCAAAGATAGTGACCGGAACCTGACATGGAAAGAAAAGTTCCTTGAATGGTCTGAAAGCAAGCTGACCTTCAATAAAGAAGAAATAAACCAAAAGATGCAGGCGGCAGGTTTCTATAACTCAGTTATCGCAACCTATTACATGCCAATAAAACTGAGCCTGTTTGCAATTGCAACAGTAATTGTTCTATTTACCGGAGACAGTTTAGGGCTGGAAGAAACCAGGATGAAAATCGTGGCGATTGCCAGTATAACTTTGGTTGTCGTGTTTGGCCCTGAAATCTTGCTGGATATCAGGAAAAAAGCACTGGCATATGCCATTTCCCAACGGTTGCCATACCTTCTGGACCTGATGGCGGTCTGTGTGCAAAGCGGAATGAGTATAGAAGCATCTATTCATTATCTGGCTACAGAAATGGCCAGTTTTGACAGGGATATTGCCCATCTTCTAAAAAAAACCAATGACAGGGCAAAAGTGGTGGGGTTGGAAAAGGCACTTAATGAACTCCTCACCAGGGTACCAACCAACGAAATGCGCAGCTTTGTTAATACGCTGAACCAGAGCCTTCAATACGGTACGTCTATTTACCAGGTACTTTCCACACTGGCGAAGGATATACGGGATATCCAGATATTGGCACTGGAAGAAAAAGTGGGGAAGTTGTCCGCCAAAATGTCGGTTCCACTGATTCTTTTTATCATGATGCCAATCGTCATTTTGATTACTGCGCCCGGCATTATGAGGATGATGGCAAATGGCATACTTTAAATGGTTTTTACTAAGTGTCTTTCTATTTGGTTGCCAGAGTGCTTCCCATACGGTTGTCGGTGAATCAGTGGAAGACCGGGAAGAGGCCCTAATGCAAAGTGCTGGAAACAATCAGGGTTTGATTGCATTGTACAAGTCCCGATTGCTAAAAGCGGATAACCCGGAAACGCGCTTAAAATTGGCAAACAGCTATTTCGTGTCAAAAGACTATGAATCGGCAAAATATCACGCTGAATTCCTTAAAGAGGAACAACGTTGTAATACCGGGTGTACATTGCTTTTGGCAAAAGTGTTGCACAAACAGAAGGCATTTAACGAGTCTTTATTACTTACCGACGCCATTTCATCCGTGGCTGAGCAGGCTGGTGAGACACACAACCTTCGTGGCCTTAATTACGCATCATTAGGTGAATTCGAAAAAGCCAGGCATGCATTCGAAATGGCGAGAATGTTTATGTTTGATGACACTGCAGTAAAAAACAATCTTGCGGTTGTAGATATCATGACCGGGCAATTTGAATTGGCGATTGACCGCCTGATGCCGCTGTATGTCAATGGTCTGGCAGATGACACTATAAAAGCTAATCTCGCCATTGCCGCAGTAAAAGCAGGCAAGCCGGATTACTTTTCGATGATTGTGAAAAATGAGAAAAACCGGGAAAGCAGGTACAAACTATACGCTGCTTTGCAAGCTTCGAGTATGACAGAGGAATTAATGCCATGAAACGTAGAAAGGAACATGGTGTTGTCAGCATAGAGGTAGCAATCGGAATCTTTCCGCTGTTGTTAATGTTTTTCGCATGGATGGAAATTAGCTATATGGGATATGTTTCCTCGTTAGTGGATTACGCTATCTCTGAAGGGGCAAGGCAGTCGAAGGCTGCTGTGGCTGGAGCCAGCGAGAAAGATACGACAAAAATAAATTATGGTCCAATTTTTAAATCAGTAATTAATAATGACAATTCACTTTGGTCAGGGTTCGTCGATTTAAGCAAGTTTAAATTCACAAACTTTCACTATAAAAACATTGTTGATTTGGACAAAACTTGCAACGAACCTGAGGAATGCAATTTAGATTCAGAACTAAAAGCTTATCAGGCTCCAATAGCTGTTTACCAGCTGAGCTACGAATATAACCCGATATTTGGAGTTTTTTATCCGAATAAAACAGTAGCACTAAAAAGAGAAATCATTGTCATACAGGAGTATGAGCGCGATGAATTCGTTAACTAGACATTCCGGTGTATTTACCGTTGAATTTGCAATTGTTGCCGTTGCCTTATCCTTTTTATTGGCATTTACGTTTGATGTAGTGGCGAAGCAGTCAGTAAAAGGAAAGTTAGACCGGCTTTCTTATTCTGCTGTAAATATTATTAAGGAAAGAACTCAGTTGTATAAAACATCTCCTACCTTAGTTGAAAAAGATGCTGAGTCTGTACATAAGATATTATCCCAGTCTCTGATAAGGACTATGGGTGATTTTGAAAGTAGTAGTTTTACATCAATTTTTGAAAGTAACGATAACCCAACACCTTTTTCACTGGGGGCAAATGATCCAAACTGTAAACCAGTAAAGAGAGTAAACGAATTGGCCGCGACCTTGGCACCCGTTACTTCCTTTGATCGCCAGGCCTCACTCTATCAAGTGACGCTTTGCTACAAGGTTCAAGGTTGGACTTCACTATTTTCTGACAAAGACCACATACTTGTTCGGTCATATGCCGTGGTTGTTGGGAGGTAAATATGAAAAGCTTGCATCAACAGAAAGGTGTCGCTGCGATTTTTACCGTACTTATCATTCCCTGCATATGGGGTTTATTTACCCTTGGGGTGGAAGGATCAAGGTACTTGCAGGACAAGGCAAAATTATCAGATTCTCTGGAGTCTGCGGTACTTGCAGTTGCGGCAAATAAAGAGCAATCAGATGATGCTGTAGATATCAATAGAAATAAGAAACTGGTAAGGGATTATCTAAACTACTTAAATCAAGATATTACGAATATAGAGGCTGTATCGATAAAGAAAGTTTCATGTGAGGATGCAGAGAATCAGTGTGGTACACCTGGAGTTTATGATCGGAGTGGAATGAGATTTATACAGTATGAAGTTGATGTCCGGACACAACATACGAGTTGGTTCCCTGGATCTGAACATATGCTGGGATTCGATGAACATGTAACGATGAATACCGATGCGATGGCTCGTAGGTACCAACAACGGGCGTTGGATATTGTGTTTGTGGCGGATTATTCTGGATCGATGAAGAACGATTGGAATGGAAATGAGAAGTACAAAGGTGTCAGAAAAGTAGTTAATAAAATTCTTGATGAACTCGGAAAATATAATGCACTTTCGAGCGATGAAAAAAATAGAGCTGCATTTGTTGGATATAACTTTTATATAAGAGCAAAAGATAAAAAAAATAGAAATAGATACTATGAACATACAATATATAAAGAGATATGTGTGGAGCAAGAGGATGATGAATGTGAAAAGCACGATAATATTCCTGATGTTAACAAAACAATAGATAATATTTTCACTGAGAATAAACAAAAAATGAGCTATGGCGGAGATGCCAAGTTCAATAATATTGACTTTCGAGATGATTTCTCTTTCATTAAAAGTGAAATAAAAAAATTTAGTCCTGACGGTGGTACATCTTCATATGAGGGCATTATTTCAGCATCAAGAATGCTAAATCAATCATCACCAAATGTTCGGAAACTCATGGTAATACTTACTGATGGTGAAGATTGGTACAAAGATGATTCTGAACTCATCTATGGTGTAAATACAAATGTTGGGATATGTCAACCAATACGAGATCATCTCAATGCAAAAGGTGTTGAATTTAAAATGGCTGTTATTGGCTTTGACTACGATATGAATGCACACCAAGGATTAAAGACATGTGTTGGTAAGGATAACGTATTTAAAGCTGAAAACTACGATGAAATCTACAATCAAATTCTGGAACTGATTGTGGAAGAAATAGGCCATTTACATAGTGGATATAAAGACCCGGCCTAAGGAGGCAATATGAACATGCTCAAGGTTATCGTCATCATGACGAGTGTTTTTAGCTCATATGCTTTTGCTGCACCGGTTTGTATCCAACTGGCCGATGATGTTCTTTACACTGTTGAAATTGGAGAATCCCGTTCAGTGAAACTGTTGCGTAATAATGTGGCAATGGAAGTGAGCCCTTCAGGTGTATCCGAGGGTATTGACGTAACTCGTTTTGCTGAAAAGGGGCAGGTCGTTCCCTGTCCATCATACATTACGGGCCAGAACATTGTCTTTCTTGATGATGAAAACATCCTGGCGAGAATCAACTTTGAGTTTGATGAGTTTACCCTCCAGGAAGATGATCAAGCAGCTATGACCATGATTGTTGAGCGTCTGAACAGGGAGGATCGAGTTTGGACCATTGAGGGTCATACTGACTCCAAAGGTACAGATTTATACAACCATAGTTTGGGTGAGCGACGTGCTGAGTCTGTTATCCTCTATCTGATTGAAAGTGGGGTTGATGAATCCAAGCTCCAGGCAGTTTCCTTCGGAGAAAAACAACCTATATCAACCAACAAAACCAAGTTGGGAAGAAGCGAAAACAGACGGGTTGATATCCTTTGAAAAAATGCCGGTTCGTCCGGCATTTTTGTCTTCTAGATGCGTGAGTTTTACAGACTAAGAAACCGGGAAAAACTCGGCTTCAATAATGCGTCTTTTATCTGTTGAAGAATCTTCTGAAATGAGCTCTAGAATGCTCTCGATAAATTTGTTTTTGTCGTAGCCAATGGTTGAGAAACGGTAGCTGTCAGTACGTGAGAAAATGGTATTGTCAAAGCCGAAGATATGTTGAAGTTGGTCTGCTCCGTTACTTTTAAAAAAGTCCAGTGCTGCCATTGCCATCGAATCTGAGGTGCAAAAAATGGCAGTGTCGCTGAATGCATAGAAAGATTTTGACCTAAAGAATTCACTGGCTTTAGTGTATGAATAGTCACAGAACACAGCCCCCTTGACCTTTATGTTGGCGTCTTCTGCAAAATGCTCATAGTGCTTAATACGATGGGCTTCGTTGGGGGAAGACTGCCTTCCTCCTACGAGGAAGCATTGCTTCAATCCTAGCTGCTTGGCGCGAGTAACCGCCGTTTTGATCGCCATACTCTCATCGACCACAATAGACATGCCATTAGCGCTGCTTTTGCCGTTTAGCATCACGATGTTTTGGGTCAAGAATAGGGTAGTGGCAACTTCCGGTTCGATAAGGTCTGAAAAAACTAATGCCGCGTCGACTCTATGGATGAACGAGTTATGCCTCATGCCCTCAATGTCTTCTTTTGAATTCAGTCGAACAAAAAGCGTTTGTTTTCCCTGAGACTGAATGGCCTGAAGCAAATTATCAAAAAGCGTCAAATCACTAAGATCTGTAATGTGGTTTACCACAACGGCAATCAGGCCGGTTTCTTGATTTGTCAGGCTCTTAGCAAAAGGGTTAGCAACATAGCCAAGGGCATTCGCGGCCTCAATCACTTTTTGCTTTTTAATCTTGGAAACTGGACGATTTTTCCCAGACAACGCACGAGAAGCGACTGCTTTTGAAACACCGGCGAGTTTTGCTACATCGTCAAGAGTGGGTAGTTCATTTTTGGTTTGTGCTGCTTTCATCCCTTGCTCTCAATATATCCCAATTGAATTAGTAGGTTTAATTCGTACTGATAGAGCAATACGCAATGTTACTTTTGTATTGCGAATGCTCAGTCAAGTTATCATCTTTCTTTCAAAAACAAACCTGTATTCATATCCAGTGCACCAAATTGCACTCTGATAAGCTAATCATACTACGTGGTAATAGATAAATCGTTGAAGAATATCTAATTAATCTTCGTCAAATACACTTTAATACCTCCACTCAGGTTAAATGAAAGGCTAAAAAAATGAAAAGCTATTTATGTGAGTCCTGTTACTAAAATGTTGCCATTCGTGTGTGAATTAGTGATCCGCTAGTCATAAATAGCAAAATTAATTTGTGTTTAGAGCAGCATAAATAAAAACTGAAATCGGTTTCACTTTTTGTGTTTACCTTGTTTTCATATGCAAATAAAGTGCAGTGATTTGTCTAAATCAACATGATTAAGGAAGATTGAATGATTATGAATAGAGTGCTAGTACCGATAACCGTTCTTGCTGCGACACTGGCGAGTCATGTTGCATATGCGAAAACTGAGATTATTTTCTCTCATTACCTGCCAAAAGACTATGTTGAAAAAATGGTCAGCAATTTCGAGAAAGAAAACCCTGATATTGATATCAATGTGGTTAGCTGTGGGTTTAGAGATTGCCATGACAAGCTTTCTACCGCCTTAGCTGTAGGTGAGGGGGCGGCAGATGTAACAACAATCAGTACAATTAAATTAGGGTCATACGCCAATGCTGGTGGACTCGCAAATTTATCCAATAAACCCTATTCAATTACTGAAACTGGCTGGAAATTTGATGAATCAATGATCACCTTATCCAAGGACAATAATGGTGATATTTTCGGTGTTCCGTATGATACGGGCCCAGTTGTCATGGTATACCGTAAAGACCTGGTTGAAGCCGTAGATGCGAATATTGAAGAAGTAACGAAAGATTGGAACTCATTCGTCGCATTTGCACAAAAATTAAAAGATAAAACAGGCGCATATATATTGCCTGCAGCAACGAGTTTGATTAACCCGCTTGTTATGGGGACCAATAATGAACCTGGTGAGCCTGTTTATTTGAAAGATGGCAAGCCGAATCTCAACTCTGATGAAATTAAAACCCTGATAAAACTGGTCAAATCTTTGTATGACAGAGAATTGGTTGCAGCGCTTGATGGTTCATCTAGAGACCAGAAGTTCATCAAACTGTTCAGACAAGGCAAACTCTTCGGGGATATTGACGGCCCGTGGATTGAAGGTCGAATTGTACAGGAGTACGACCCAGATGGCGCAAAAGAAGGACTGTGGCGCGTAGCGGGCATTCCGAACGGAACCAATGTGAATGCAGGAGGTACTGTTTTTGCCATTCCTGAACAGGGTAAGCACAAACCTGAAGCGTGGAAGTTTGTTCAATTTATGATGGACGATAAAAACGTCCTTGATATCGCGAAAATTGCGGGAACGCTACCAGCTAGAACTGAAATATACAGTAATGCGTTCTTTGATACGCCAAGTGAAATATTGGGTGGTCAATTGTCGATGAAATATTACACCGAAATTGTGAAAAATATTAAACCATATGCATCATCAGCAGTTGACAATATTGCGAACGATATACTTAGTGACGCTATTTTGAAGATCATCGCTCAAGATGCGGATATAGATTCGACTTTGGAAGATGCTAATAAACTACTTTCGCGTAGAATGCGTACGTTATAAATCTATCAGGGTGAATAATGAGGTGACCTTATTATTCACCTTACTCTAATCACGGATAACCTTTATGAGTTGGTTTTCAAGGATGTTACACGATCACAGGGTTGCATACATATTGCTGGCGCCCTTTTTGGTTTTGTATCTGACATTTAATGTTTTTCCGGTTATATTTTCTGCTTTTTTATCGTTTAATACATGGAACCCAGTTCGTGGCTTATCTTCCATGCAATTTGTTGGATGGGAAAATTATTATTATGCGTTAACTGATGACATTTTTTGGTTATCCCTTTGGAATACAATTAAAATATCTCTCATATCCGGAATTTGTCAGCATGTTTTAGCCATTGCCCTGGCTTACTTTTTGTTGCATGTAATTAGGTTCGGTTCTGAATTTTTTAAGGCGGCAATTTTTCTTCCGTATATCACCTCAAGCGTAGCGGTGAGCCTTGTTGTGTTCAATGTGTTTTCTCCATTCGGTATCGTGAATGTGGGCTTCGAGTCACTGGGTCATATGCTTCATTTACCCCAGTTTTTAGATGCCTTACCGGTGGATTTTTTCGATTCTGATTGGATAAGACTCACCATTGCAAATCAGGTTACCTGGAAATATACCGGCATCAACATGGTTATCTACATGACGGGTATGGCGGCGGTGTCTAAAGAACTCTATGAGGCTATTGACCTCGATGGGGCGAATAAATGGCAGAAATTCCGGTTTATTACCTTACCGCTTCTGGTTCCATACATTTTCTTCGCTACTCTCATGACAATTATCGGCAATATGCAAATATTCGAAGAACCAATGATGCTGACTCATGGCAGCGGTGGTGTTGCTAATTCAGGGATGACTGTTTCACTCTACCTCTACAAAATGGGGTGGGATTGGAGTGACATGGGTACAGCATCGGCTATCGCATGGATACTGTTCATTATTATTTCTATATTTAGTGCTTTGTTTTTCCTCTGCTTCGGTAAGAAAGGTATAAAAGGAGTGAGTGAATGAAGAATCTTATACCGGTTTCCGCTTACTCAGATTCCAGCCAGATAGAAACGGAGGTAAAAAATAAATTTGATATAGCAAAATTCATTATATATATATTCGTGTCTTTACTGGCTCTAATATCAATATTTCCATTTTTTTGGTCTGCATTGCTTGCGACACAAGATATTTCATCAATAATGGGAATGTCATTGAGCTTTGGAGACCAGTTTTTTGACAACTATGAAAATTTAGCCAAGGAAGTCCCATTCAACAAAGCGATGTTTAACACCCTTGTTGTAACGACACTTTCTACGTTGAATGCGGTATTTGCTTCCGCTGCAGCCGGCTACGCTTTTGCTATCTATAATTTCAAAGGGAAGAATGTTATTTTTACAACGCTGTTACTGACCATGATGGTCCCGGCAGTAGTCAATTTAGTTCCATACTTCCTGATCATTAAGCAGCTAAACCTTATAAATACTCTGGCAGCAGTTTGGTTGCCTGCCGGGGTCAATATATTTGGCGTGTTTTTAATTCGGCAATTTGTCGCTTCAACGATGCCAAAGGAAGTGTTTGACAGTGCGCGGGTCGATGGCCTCAATGAGCTACAGATCTTCTTCCGGATTGGATTGCCAATGATGCGCTCCCCGCTGATGACGGTTGCAATAATGGTTGTTGTAGCAGCATGGAACAACTTCATGTTGCCACTTATCGCGTTGCAGTCACCGGATAAGCAGATCATTACTTTGGTTTTGCGTTCTCTCAATGGCGCAACATCCACACCGTGGAACCTGGTGATGACCGGAAGTTTTCTTGCGATGTTACCACTGCTTATTGCTTTCTTAATTTTTTCTAAACGTATGATGGAAAGCCTTACCGAAGGCGCGGTTAAGGGATAATAATGTTTTCAATTAGTTATAAGTCGGATTGTTTATCATTGCAATCTGAGGTGTCTGTTCACCTGAAGTTGGGCGCTTCAGATGTTTCAGAATTAAAAAAGATTGAAGGGGAGAGCGGTGTTTGTTTTCGAAAGTCTTCATATTCAGTATCAGATATACAGGATATTGCGTATGAGATTGCGAATAAACATCCATTTAAAAATCTCGAACTGATAATAGATGATTCTGTGTTGGCGTTATTTCCGACTCAGACATGGATTCAATGGCTAGGTTTTGGTTTCTCGTTAGCCGGATACAATTATCATCATTCACCTAGCTGGAAACTGAATCCAACAATAAAAAAGGTTGAAATCACAACCGACAATTTGGCACTAAAAAAGGCGCACTGTCGAGGCATAGCATTGGCACGCGCTCAAGCCTATTCACGCGAATTAATGAACAAACCGGCAAATGTGATTTATCCGGAGACATTCATTTCTGCTGTTAAAGGAATGGATTTGTTGAACGTGAAAATTCACAGCGTGGCAGAAGACCGACTCAGGGAATTGGGATTTGGTGGATTAGTGGGTGTATCGCAGGGTAGCAAGCGTGAAGGGCATCTTTTAGTACTGGATTACCATCCTGACGGCGCGCAGAAAACCATCGTTATTGTAGGAAAAGGTGTCACGTTTGATTCCGGCGGGATAAGCATCAAAAACGCAAAATCCATGAGCACGATGAAATTTGATATGGGAGGTGCAGCCGCTGTCGTCGGGGCAATACATGCCATTTCTGAGTCTCACATGCCCGCTCGCGTAATTGGTTTGTGTGGTTTGGTAGAGAATATGCCGTCGGGTAATGCGTTGCGTCCAGGAGATGTTGTCACCATGCTTTCCGGTAAAAGTGTCGAGATTATTTCAACGGATGCGGAAGGGCGAATGGTGCTTGCGGATGTGCTTCACTATGCGCAGCAAACGTATCAACCGGATTATTTGATTGATATGGCGACATTGACAGGCGGAGCCGGTATCGCTTTAGGAAAGGGCTATTCCGCGCTAATGGGTACAGATGAAGGTTTTAAGGAGTTAGCGAGAATTGCCGGGGAAGCCTGCGGTGAACCTGTGTGGCCAATGCCAATTGGCGGTTGGTTTGAAACGGCTTTGGAAAGTGACTATGCCGATCTGCAGCATGGCAGTGAGGATCCGCATGGCAGCCCCTGTGTCGCAGCAACTTTCTTAAATCATTTTGTTCAAAACGGGCAGAAGTGGATTCACTTGGATACCGCTGCGATGTCCACAAAGATGCCTCACCGACGCATTTATGAAAAAGGGGCGACGGGGTATGGCGCGCTTTTACTTACACAAATTTGTCAGGAAATAGTTAACTCTCAGGAAGAGGGGTCATTATGAGTTACGTTCAGCTCAAAAATCTTCGGAAAACGTATAAACAAAATAACTACGAAGCGATTAAGAATGCTACGGTGGATATTGAAAAAGGTGAATTCGTTATTCTCCTTGGCCCCTCTGGTTGTGGGAAATCAACGTTGTTACGCATGGTTGCCGGTCTTGAAAAAATTACTGATGGCGATTTAATTATCGATCAACGCCGGGTCAATGATGAGTTACCAAAAGATCGAGACATAGCGATGGTATTCCAAAGCTATGCACTGTATCCGCATATGACGGTATACGAGAACATGGCTTTGTCATTGCGCATAAGAAAAATGCATAAAGCGGAAATTGATGAAACCGTCCGCAATATTGCTGCCATGCTTAATCTCACCAATTTCTTGCAGTCGAAACCAGGGCAATTATCTGGAGGTCAACGACAGCGAGTTGCTTTGGGTCGTGCTATCGTCCGCCGACCCAAGCTTTTTTTATTCGATGAACCATTATCCAACCTTGATGCAAAACTGCGCAGTAAAATGAGGCAGGAGATCTCAGCGCTTCACAAAGAGGTGAATGCCACCATTTTGTATGTGACGCATGATCAGGTTGAAGCCATGACCATGGGAAACAAAGTGGTTGTTTTGGACCAAGGAGTGGTTCAACAAATTGGCAGCCCTAAAGACTTGTACGAAAATCCAACGAATAAATTTGTGGCAGGTTTTATAGGGTCACCTGTTATAAACTTCATTGAAGTGAATGTTGAGATTAATACCAATAAAGCCATTATCCATTCAAAGCCCGACTTTTCCCTTGAAATACCATTATCTTCATACCCCAAACTGGCCGAATACCATGGTCGAAAAGTCTGTCTTGGTATTCGCCCTGAGGATTTGAAGATTGTTGATACCGAGAGTCAGCAAGGTTTTAGTGGTTCGTTCGATTACGTCGAATATCTTGGTGCAGAGTGCAATATTTTGATGCGTCTCAGATCTGGCCAAACGTTGATGCTCCGTACTCACAACAGCCAAAAAACGGAAGGTTCAGTGAGCGTACTCCCGAGTCTGGAAAGATTGCATTTCTTCGATGTTGAGACCGAACAGCGGATTTAAAATAAGGGCAGTATGGTAATCATTCTCTACGCCAATTCCGAAGGGTTTCCAGATGTTGAAGTGTCAGCGCAAAAATTGATGCAAAGGAGGGGATGGTTGCGCGCAATCACTGAAGGAATATAGTGCGTGGAGGCTGACCCAAAAATTCGGAAGGTTGGTTACGGCAGGTGGCCCGGTGTGCCACTTGCTGTTTTGTCTAACAATGAAACAGATTAGGGGGAGCTTAGGGGATAACTGATTCATAGGGACGGTATGGCTAATCCTGAGTTGCTGGAGGTTGAGTTGATTTCAACATATTTTGTGTATTTGACGATTGAGTACCACAGAATCCAAGAAAATTAATTATATTTGATTAATTTTTAATCTCGGATATCCATTTAATGGCGCCAATAAAATGGCAAAATAACTCACATGAATAATTTAGTCGTAAAATTCAACCTGCAAAGATATTAGAAAGGATTTTGTTGCTTATCATCTAGATATTTAGATTGACTTGTAGTCATCTGCAAGTAAATTCAGAAAGGTTTAATGTAATCACTTTTAATCCGCTGTATTAATAACTTCGGATTTTAGCCTTCTGGATAACTATGAAAATAAAACTTATCGCTTTGGTTATTGCCGGGCTCCTGGCCGGCTGTAACGATGACTCTCCAACGCTGCCTTTGGACCCTTCAATTCCAACAAATCCAGACGTTTCTGATCCCAATGCCGGCGAGGGAGAGCTCCCGGATATCGGTGTCCCTGACCCAATCATTCCTGCGGCTCTTTCTTTAGACGGACATATTAATTTTGGTGCTTCAGTAATCTGTAATGGTGAACCGGCTAACCAATTTAATGTTGAACAAAAAGGCGACGTTTCATGCTCAATTAATGGAATGAATATCGCAACTTTTAATGCTCCGTTTGAGGCTGATTCCAATATTAAACGTGCCGTTAATATAGAAACGTTGTTAATTAAAAATGCCGAAGAGTATAAAAACTCACCCAATAAAGCAGAGAACGTACAAACTCTGATTAAAAATATGGGTGTCATTCAGGGAAAAACGGTTGAGTTAGAATTTGCCAACACCCGGGATGAGCTGACTTTTGAAAACTACTTAACGTCAAGCCTTGATATGAAGCCTGATGATTTCAAGGTGCTGATCACTGAAAAGGTCAGTAATGATAATCAGGCTGACAAAGTACCTACTACCCATGTGCCAGACATCGAACCTGCGGTAACCCCAGGTGCGTCAAGCGATCTTAACCAGAGTTTTGTTTCCGCCAACGCTGAATCTGCGCTTGAGTACAAACCCACAGAGGTGATTTTAGCTACCGGAAAGCTGGTAGACAGCCAGGGCCGCCCGGTTAACGGTATTGCCTATTTCAGTAAGAACAGCCGTGGTGTGACAGGCTTTAAGGACGGGCAACCTGCAGATGACGGTACCTTCGAGTTTTCGTGGGGGGATGTTGTAAGTTTTGGTATTGAAACCTTTGAGCTGGGCGAAGTGCGTGGCAACAAGAATGAATTCAAACTGACAGATCTCGGTGCAGGCAATGAAGGGATGAATGCCGAGAAGCTCGTTCTGCGCTACTCAATTGATAACGGAACGACGTTGAGCCTGAAAGAAAAAGCGACGCAGATTTTTGCCCAATACCCAAACGTGGTCAACGAAGCCATTTCTCTTTCATTGTCGAGCGAAAATACCTTGCTTGAAACCGGTGGTGGCCAAACGCAGGTTGTCCCTGGTGAATTTACTGCTCAATTTAATCAGGGTTTGGCTGCCGAAATTGATCAGGCTATCGGCACATCAAATGAAGTTCAGTTTGCCTTTGTAATGCCACGAGAGGTTTCTGCGATTGATCCCGAATCCAGCCGGATCCAGGCTGATGTAAAGCGTCTGTGGGGTGCAACATCTGAGGCCGGGTGGGAGCCGGTTGAACGCTTCCATATCTTCCATGACAGCACAAACTTCTATGGCAGTACCGGTAGTGCCCGTGGGCAGGCTGCTGTAAATATTGCTAATACTGCTTTCCCTGTCATGATGGCGCGCAATGACAAAAACTACTGGATTGATTTCGGTAAGCCAAAAGCCTGGGATAAAAACGGCAACGCTTATATTACTGAAGCACCTTCGAAAGTTGTTCCGGACAACGTAGGCGGTGACACCGCAACCTTTAACCTGCCGTTTATCAGCGTAGGAGAACTCGGTAAAGGCAAGGTGATGGTAATGGGCAATGCCCGTTACAACAGCGTGCTTGTCTGTCCTAACGGTTACAGCTGGAACGGCTGGGTTGACAGCAATTCCAGTGTCTGTGGTCAGGGAAATGACAGTGCTGATATGGGTAACTTTTTCAAAAACGTTATCCGTTACCTGACCAATAAAGAGCCGGGTACGATTTCTGTCGCTACCAACATTCCTAAGGTCTATTTCAAGCGGCATGGCCAGGTAATGGGAAGCTCAGCCGACTATGTGCTGGATAAGGGTTTTGCGAGTGATACTCAACAACTTTCTAATTTTTCAGGCCTGGATCCTGCGAGTACCCCATTGGCAATCGTAAACGGCTTTGAGTATCGAGGAAATGTAGGCCTGAACGGCCCTTATGACTACCCAATGCGAGCGAACGCCGAGCATCCTAAACTGTCACAGCAAGATGTTACGGATCTTATCTCCTACGTTGAAAAGGGGGGGAGCGTATTGGTGATGGAGAGCATCATGGAGCAGGCTGACGCCGGTGAAATGACGCGACTCTTGGACAGCGCGGGTATCGCGTTCGGTATGGGCGGCTCGGTCGTTGCTAACGGTAACGGCCCTTCCGGTGGATACCCTGACCGGGTGCGTAACCAGCGCCAGTACGGAATCTGGGTATTGGAACGTTATTCGGCCGTTGATGGTGGGGAAGGAGAAAAGCCGTCTTTACCTTACATCATTAACGAAGACGGCACAGTTGACTGGAAGTATATTCTGGAAGACAAGCCGGATGACCAGCCAAAGCTGGAAATGGCCAAATGGATTGAAAAGGATGCAGATGGCAATCCGGTGACGGACAAGGACGGCAACCCGGTTACACATGTGGCCTTTATTGACGAAGCCCAATTCGCAATAAAGGACGATAGAGGAAATATTCTGGAAGATGGCGAAGGTAAACCGGTTCTGGATGTAAAATCTCTGGAGAAAGAAAAGGCTCGGATTCTTGATGCGTTTGTTAATTCACAAGGGGGGCGTGCCTATGGGCTCTGCACCAAACCGGACTTCCACTATGAAGTGAATTGCCTTGAATACCGTCCGGGTAACGGCATTCCAGTTACCGGTGGCATGTTCGTACCTGCTTACACTGAGTTGAAGCTTGGTGAAGCCGAGGCGAAATCCATGGTGGCTGCGGCAAACCTGGGCACAAATATCGAAGCCCTTTACCAGCACGAACGTTACTTCCGTACCAAAGGCAAGCAGGGCGAGCGCTTGAACAGCGTTGACCTGAACCGTATTTACCAGAATATGACCGTGTGGCTTTGGAACGATCTGGACTACCGCTATGAAGCCGGAGCAGATGATGAACTGGGCTTTAAGCGATTTACCCAGTTCCTGAACTGCTATACCAACGACCAGGCAGGAGGGAATACTTATTGCTCAGAGGAACTGAAGGATCAATTGGCTTCTCTGAATATGGTTTATCGTAATGATAAGTTCACAGATGCCGGGGTGATGAACCCAAACTATCCTCTGAACTATATGGAAAAACCGCTGACCCGCCTGATGCTGGGGCGTTCGTTCTGGGATTTGGATATCAAGGTTGATATCCGCCAGTTCCCAGGTGAACCAACATCCGGTGCCGGTGGCGGTACAGTTACATTGGATATGAGCAACAAAACAACCGCATGGTTTGCAAGTAACCGCCAGCCAACAGGGCAATGGGCACAGGCACATGTGCCGTTTACCGTATCGGTATCCGGTGAACAGAGCCCGGTTACCATTACCGTTGCGCTGGCTGATGACCTGACTGGACGTGAAAAACATGAACTGGGCTTGCAGCGTCCACCGCGAATGAGCAAGTCATTTGTGATTGGGGGCGGTAGTCCAAGTACAGAAACGTTTACCGTACCTTATGGCGGCCTCGTCTATGCGCAGGGTGGTAACAGCGATAATGTCCAACTGACGTTCAGTGATACATTGGATGCACCGTTGTATATCAACGGCGAATGGAAAAACGACCTTAACGCCCCTGCGCCAATAGGGGAAGTGGTTTCAAAAACCTTTGTCTTTACTGCGCCGAAAGCGAACCTGAGAGCAGAAGGGTACAAAGGTGGCATCTTCAAATTTGCAAAAGATCTAGACCAGTTTTCTTCTGATTTGAATGATTTCTATGCCCGTGACGAAGGTGTTGACGGTGGTGCAAACCGTAAGGCTACCGGCTCAACTAACCCAAACAGCAGACATCACTTTGTTAACGATGTGGTAATCAGTATTGGTGCAGCCCACTCCGGTTACCCGGTAATGAATGCAAGCTTCAATGCACAGAGTAACCAGCTCAATACCAATCCGCTGAACAGTTGGCTGTTGTGGCATGAGGTAGGCCACAATGCCGCCGAGGCACCGTTCAATGTTGACGGCGCGACGGAAGTGGTGAACAACCTGTTGGCGCTCTATATGCAGGATCTTCACCACGGCAAGATGTCCCGTGTTGAGCAGGATATCCGTATTGCACCGGAATTCGTCAAAGCTGAAGCGGGTCATGCCTGGGGTGCTGGCGGGGCGGGGGAACGTCTGGTCATGTTCGCCCAGCTGAAAGAGTGGGCGGAAACTGAGTTTGATATCGGACATTGGTATACGAACGATATCCCGGCTTACTACTCTGACGTTGAAGGCGTGAAAGGCTGGAACCTGTTTAAGTTGATGCACCGACTTAGTCGTAATGATAACGACGGTCAGTTCACACTTAAGGGAGATAACCAGTGCCGGGCAACCGGGTTGGGTAAAAGTGATATGTTGATGCTGTGTGCATCCTACGCTTCCCAGACTGACTTGTCTGAGTTCTTCCAGGCATGGAACCCTGGCACGAAAGCCTACGTATATCCGGGGGATCCGGTGCCGCACTATGAGGGTGGCATTACTGCTGAGGGTTTAAATCGCGTTAAAGCACTTAACCTGCCGAAGCCAACCCGAAACCCTCTGACGATAAATAGCATTACTGTCAGATAATAAGTTTCCATAGAACTTGATTCTGGAGAGAGCCCGCGAGGCTCTCTTTTTTTTGTTTTTATCTGTTGACCTGTCTATTGCTTTATAGTTTAGAGTGCGCATCTCATTGGCTGAATCAGCCACAAAGGAAAACTATGTACCGAATTTCTGAATTGGCAGATCGTGTCGGGTTGTCCCGGACGGCTCTGCTGTATTACGAAAAACTGGGCCTTATTGAAGGGCAAAGGCAGGGTAACGGGTACCGGGCTTATAGCGAGCGAGACGTTCAGCGTGTGAAGTTGATTCAACAGCTTCAGGCCGGTGGGTTAACGCTCAAAGAATGCCTGGCCTGTCTGGATGCCAAAGTAGACCGTTCGCTGCTTCTTAACAGGTTAGGACAGTTGGATGAAGAGATTGCCAGAAAACAGCAGGCACGAGAGCTATTGGCTGCATTGTTAGGTGAGTCCGGGCTGAGAGACTGGCACGAATCACTTGATAAAGTTGCCCCGGACGCGCACCTGGAATGGTTGATTCGGCAAGGCTTTGACGAAAAGCAGGCTTTGCATTTGAAATGGTTGTCAAAAGACATGAATACGCACGAACAGTATATGGCCGACTTTATGCGGGTGTTCAATGGACTGGAACGCTGGGGGCCGGGTTCTGAAGACGAAACACTGAGGGCATTGGAAGCCATTCCTTTCAAGCCAAAACGTATTCTGGAAATTGGGTGCGGTAATGGTATTGCAACCAGTGTATTGGCCGAACATACCGAAGCTGATATTACCGCCGTTGATACGGAGCAACCGGCGCTGGACAGGCTCTCGCAAAAGGCGTCGAAATTGGGCTTTGGTGAGCGTATCAAACCTGTCAATGCCTGCATGACGGATCTGCCATTTGAAGCTGACAGCTTCGATGTTGTCTGGGCCGAGGGTTGTGCTTACATCATGGGGATCGCCAATGCGTTCGAAAGCTGGTGCAAGCTACTCTCCAAAGGTGGCGTTTTGGTTCTCAGCGATATGGTTTGGCTGTCTGAAAAACCGAATGAAGAGGCCAAAGCGTTCTTCCAACGGGAATACCCGGATATGACGTCGGTTGACAAACGGCTGAAACAAGCAAATTCCGCCGGCTACGAGGTCGTAGAGCATTTTTCTCTGAGCCACGATGCATGGGATGCCTACTACACGCCACTGGAAGAAAAAGTGGAAGCACTTAAACCGGAAGTGACGCAATCAACGGCTATTTCCGATTTAGAAACTGAACTGAATGTTTATCACAAGCATCTTGGAGATTTTGGCTACCAGGTGTTCGTGCTGAAGAAAATCTGACTTAAAACGAAAAAGACAAAATCAATGAAACTGAAAACGTACCATCCTGACCAAAATGAAGAGATCAAAGCGCTGTTTACCAAAACTTTTTCTGACTCAGAAGGGGAAGCGGAAGGCGCGGTAATCGGCGAGTTGGCTAATGAACTGCTGACTACCACTAACAGCAAAGACCTGCGCGGATTTGTGGCAATGGAAGAAAACAAGATTATCGGCAGTATTCTATTTACCACATTGACCTTTGAAAACGGCCCGTCTGCATTTTTGCTTTCTCCGGTTGCCGTCCATACCGATTATCAGAAACAGGGCATCGGCCAGAAACTGATTCAATTCGGATTGGAGGCGCTCAAGGAAGAAGGCGTAGAGTTGGCGTTCACCTATGGCGATCCCGATTACTACTCGCGTGTTGGCTTCCAACAGATATCAGAAGAGGTAGCAAAAGCACCTTTGGTTCTTTCATATCCGCATGGTTGGTTGTGCCAGACGTTAAGCGGTGCAGAAATTACTGCAATTCCGGGTGAGTCGTACTGTGTGTCTGCGTTGAACAAGCAGGCGTACTGGTAATCTGCTGCCGGTCTTGATCGATTTGGTTTTAGTGAAGCGGGGAGTTTCCCCGCTTATGGCTGTTGTTTCCATGAACGTCGATTTTGTTGTCCGAGAGCACCCTACCTCCAAAAATCCTATTTCAGTCGGAAACACACCTTAATGACTACGTTGATACTTCGTCAGTTTCTTTGGGTGTGTGTCCTTGTAGTACCGCTTGTTAGCCGCTCATTCCAAATGGTTATCGCTTACTCAACAGAAAGTTACGTAATTCTCTCTCTGCACGCATAACAAACAGAATAAACACTTTGTCACCGTCTTGCTTATAGAAAACACGACATGGATTAACTACCACTTCACGATAATTTAAATGTTCTAGTTCGGGTGGTATACGACCTGATTCTGGGAAAATTTGTAGACGTTCGACTTTGGAGAAGACCGTTTGCACTAATTGCTTTGCAGCCACGATATTTTCAAGTGCGACATATTCAGCAATATCGTTGAGGTCAGATAACGCTGGCTCAGTCCAGATTATTTCAGCCATTTTGACATTTTGTCCTTGGCTTCATCATGACTTACCACTTTACCGTCAGCTAGTGCGCGTTCACCTCGTGCAATACCCTCAAGAATAGCCAAACGATTTTGCATAAACTCGTAGTCATCAACATCAACTAGATACGCGGACGGCTTACCATGCTCGGTAATTAACACTGGTTCTTTGGTGTCGTGGAGATCGGCGAGGATCTTGGTTGCTTGACGTTTAAGTGATGTAACTAGTTCTACTTTCATGAGAGCGGCTCCAAAGGAATACTAAAGTGATACTATTCTATCACTTTGAGTGTAGCAAGCCCCATCATGGCTAACGCTTTGCTAAGCGGCAATAAAATAGTTGGCTAAGATTAGAGTTGCTAATGTGTGTGTCCTTGTAGCTCAGCACTATTGCTTATTGACCGGAAAAGGGCTCATATGCGTTAGGCTAATTCAGTTTTTCCTTAGTTTTTTCAAGGCAACTTTTCCTTTGTCATATAAATAGTTGAGTGCGAGATAAACCGTTACGTACAGCGAAAAGTCGAATAAAGCCAATTTATAGTTCAACGGATCTGAAATGATATTATAGGTTACGCCTATTTGAGCCCCTATGTACTTTGCGACAAAAACTGTGGTGAGAAAAATTACTATGTTCAAAAGTTT
The DNA here is from genome assembly GCF_036825535.1 of Parasalinivibrio latis. Taxonomy (GTDB): domain Bacteria; phylum Pseudomonadota; class Gammaproteobacteria; order Enterobacterales; family Vibrionaceae; genus Parasalinivibrio; species Parasalinivibrio latis. Next base: position 2,097,984 of record NZ_CP098812.1, on the reverse strand, counting down.
TACTTTTATGTTCATCTGTTCCACAAAGAAACGCGCGTCTCACACAACGTGAGACACAGAGATAATAAAGTGTGGCGTCAAGGCTGATTTGATATTTACGGGCAACGGTCATGGCGATAAGCATTCACTCAATCAATGCAATGAGCCTAACTGATTTCCTGGATACCGTAATGTCGGTCTGGTTATTTTTCGAGCTAGAACAACAGACATTGAAAATGAGGAATTTCTCAGTTGCTAAGGGTGTGTGTCCCTATAGCACCTCCTTGCTTTGATTAGCCGCCCCATTGTTGCGCACCAAGCGAACAACAAAGTTGCTTACACCCAATCTGAGCCTGAAGATAACTGGAAAACAACTGTTTACCCCTCTTTTTGAATAGTGCCAGCCTGGGTTAACCGATGAATGTCGTGGGGGACGCCTAGTCTGGCCCTGTTACTTGATTAGCAGGCAGCGGTAAGACCGCAGTAAGAGACCCTCTATATGTGTTTGCCGTAAGCAATGACTTAATGGTGGAAATGACAAAACGAAGTAGACAGCTTTGTTGTCCGAAAGCATTGGCTGCTTACGCAGCCAAAAGAATACTATTGCTTATTGACCGGAGAAGGGCTCATATGTGTTATGCCCGTTCTCTTAGAGCAGACTAGACATGAACTCTTTCGTAGGTTCAGGCAATAAATCTTGTGGTTTATCCCCACCAAAAGTAGCTAACCCACTTTTACCGTCAATAATTCCAGATTTAATTACAGAACCAGATTTAACGTCGACAACAACTATCTTAACTTTCACTTTGTCAGCCTTAGCTGACCATTCTGTGGCTCTATCTTCCCAATGCAAAATTGTCGGATACACTAAATAGTCAAACTTGCGTGAAGCAGCGAAGTTTAATGCTGTATTGTAATCTTCTGGTCTTTGAGCTATAACAACGTTGTTGAGAGTTATGATCAATTCACCTTTGACTGCTTGGCTAACCATTCGTCCAGAACCAGAGTAATAATGATTTCCGTACTGCCCATCCTGAGACAATGCAATATAAACAGCATTACCAGGGCTCAACTTCACATTACTGTCTGCCTGAGTGACTTTCAAAGAATGAGAATCTGCACAGCCTACGATTGCCGATAATGCGGCAATTAATAAGATCATTCGTTTTTTCATTTTTACTTCCTATAACCAACATCAACACAAATGATAGTCAAAATATAGACTTAGGGCATAACAATTTAATAGAAAGCACCGCGTCCGTTTTTCTGCTGAAATCTTGTCGTATAGTTTCGTAACGGGTCACTTCACTTGCGTGCCTTATCTAATATAATCAATATGATACAGCAGAAAACGAATAGTGAGCAATCCTGTTTCCGTACAGTTTTCTGTTGGCCCAATCGACCCACTTCCCACTTTCCTTCACCCACTCTTAAAACTCATCTAGTAGCCTGACCTGACTGCATCCTAAAGTTCATGGTGCAGGTTTCCAAATGGCTGCCATGTCGGCGGTCTGTGTGCTTTTCATGTATTATCCCAACAACAAAAGGAATCTCTAATGAAGGTACTCAAAATGGGTTTGGTGCTGGCGCTCAGTGTGCTGGCGCTGGTGGGGTGTAAAGACGGCAGGGTGAAAATGGCATCGTTCAACCTTTCGTTTGACCGCTCCACGTTCGAGCAGTTGGCTGACGAAATGCAGACCCCGCCGGGTAAGCAGAAAAAACTGGTGCGGGCGTATATGGATGATAAAGATGCCATGGCCCCGGAAGACCGGACTAAAGCGGAAAAGATCATCCAAATTCGCAATATGGCGGCGATTATCCAGGCCAACCGGCCGGATGTGATTATGATGGGTGAGTTTAACAATGACGGCACAGGTTCAAACCTGAGCGCGCTGAAAGGCTTCAAAAAACACTATCTGGCACATGGCCAGAGCCTGAACAGCATTGATGGCGGTGACAAACTCAAACCTATCCATTTTCCCTACATCGAAAGCTTTCCGACAAATACCGGCCTGAACAGTGGGCTGGATCTGGATAATGACGGGCTGACAGGCCAGCTTCCCGGTGATGCATGGGGATTTGGTTTCTATCACGGGCAATATGCCTTTGCGGTGATGTCCAAACATAAAATCCTCAAAAAGAAGGTGCGAACCTTTCAGCATTTTAAGTGGAAAGACTTGCCCACGGCAGATATCCCGACTATCACAAACTGCAATGACCCGCACAATCCGATCCCGGATGGCATGAGCTGTGGGGATAACTGGTACACCGATGGCGAATGGAACCAGGTAAGGCTTTCATCAAAAAACCATGCGGATGTACCGGTAGTGATTGATACCTTCTGGGGAAAGCGCACAGTGCATTTGCTGCTTTCACACCCGACGCCACCGGTTTTCGATACGGTGACGCAAAATAACAAACTGCGGAACCGGGATGAAATCCAGTTCTGGATTGATTACATCCAGGGTGCGGATTACTTCTATGACGACAACGGCAATACTGGCGGGCTGGAAGCTGGTGCAAATTTCGTGGTGATGGGGGATTTGAATGCCGATCCGCTTGAAGGGGATGGATTCCGTGACACTATCGCGAATCTGCTGACCTTACCGGAAGTGAATACTGCATCAACGGTGGGTGAACTTGTTCCGGTCAGTAATGGTGCGCTGGAAGAGGGTTTTGCCGGGCAGTATCCGGATCGTGCCACCAGTACATTCGGCCTGCGGGTGGATCATGTTATTCCCTCACAAAACCTGCATGTTACGGCATCCGGGGTGTATTGGCCGGCAACCGGTGAGCCGGGGCGTTTGTTGATGAACGATGACCGGGTCGGGCAGTTTGGTGACGGCAAGGATATCTCTTCTGACCACCGGATGGTGTGGAATGAAATGTTCGTGAAGTAGTCCAGAATACGGCAGCAAAAAAAAGCCCACCAAAATGTTGGTGGGCAAAACCTTTTAAGGGTATTAGGGGGAATATGGAGGAACTCGCTAACTTCTTTGCTTGCTGTTAAACACCGGTTTCTTTGTACAGGCGCTGACAGGCTTCACCGCTGCTGTGGAACAGGTGGCAACGGTTTGCAGGGATTCCAACCGGGAAGGTGGTGCCTGCGTCAATGTCCAGTGTATCCGGGCGACGGTAGATGAAATCGGCATCTACTTCTTTGAGCTTCAGGTAAACCTGTGTCTCGTAACCCAGCTTTTCAACAACCTGAACGTCGCCGTCTACATAGGCATCGCCTTCTTCTTTGGCGAGCAGGTGTTCAGGACGGATGCCCAGGGACATACGAGCGCCTTTTTCAACGGTTGTTCCGTCTACAGGCAGCCACATGGTCTGGCCGTTTGCCAGTTGCACCATCACGCGTTCTTTCTCGACGTCTTCAACCTGCACGCTCATAAAGTTCATCTTCGGAGAACCGATAAATCCGGCCACGAAACGGTTCTTCGGATAGTGGTACAGTTCGAGCGGCTTGCCGACCTGGGAAACAAAACCTTTGTCCAGAACAACAATCTTCTGGGCCATGGTCATCGCTTCAACCTGGTCGTGTGTTACATAAATCATGGTGCAGCCAAGTTGCTTGTGCAGTTTGGCAATTTCGATACGCATCTGGACACGCAGGGCAGCATCCAGGTTGGAAAGTGGTTCATCCAGCAGGAAAACCTTTGGCTGTGACACCAGGGTACGGCCGATAGCAACGCGCTGGCGCTGACCACCGGACAGGGCCTTAGGCTTGCGCTCGAGCAGGTGGCCGAGTTGCAGGATGTTGGCGGCGTTCTCTACGCGGCGTTTTACTTCTGCTTTGTCAGCCTTGGCGAGCTTGAGGCCGAATGACATGTTGTCATAGAGGTTCAGGTGAGGGTAAAGGGCATAAGACTGGAACACCATACCCACGCCACGCTCTGATGGCGGAACTTCATTCATGCGTTCGCCGCCAATGAACAGATCACCGGAGGTGATGTCTTCTAAACCCGCGATACAACGCAGCAGAGTGGATTTACCACAGCCCGACGGGCCAACAAACACCACAAATTCACCTTCTGCGATATCCAGGTCAACGTCCTTGGATATCAGGTTGTCACCGTAGGCTTTACAGACGTTTCGTAAGGTTACGCTCGCCATTGCGTTCTTTCCTCTAAGTTGTTATCGCCGGTTGCCAACTCGCTGCAGGCAACCGGCCTGTATTCTTTCCTGAAAAGAGCTGACTCTTTCCGCAGTGGTCATGTTGCCATTCTGCTTAATCGAACTGGTTTGATCATCCTCCTTATAAAGGGGATTAGTGGGGGATGAGGGGGGATGAGTGCACCCGTCACACTTTTGAACTAACTAGGCTGATGTCGAATTTTATTGGCATTACCATGTGCGACGCATCACATCATATGCACATTTTGTGATCTGGGTAACGCATAGTGCGAGAGCTGGATCATGTTTTTCACCTGAGGTAGTCGGGGGCGTAGTCCAAAGGATGATCTCATTCCCATAGGGCTGCGGGAAGATGACACTGTTACTTCAGGTTTGACAGGCCGAACAATCGCCGGCCTGAATTCGATAACAATCAGAAAGGACGTTAAAGATGAAGAAAGTTCTCACCAGTGTTGCACTTTGTACCTTAGCAGCGCTTGCATCAGCCAACGCCACCGCGGCCATCGAGGAAGGCCAGCTCACCATCTGGATTAACGGTGACAAAGGTTACAACGGTCTGGCGGAACTGGGTAAAAAGTTCGAAGAAGATATGGGTGTACCTGTTACGGTTGCTTTCCCTGATGATCTGGCAAACAAATTCGCTCAGGTAGCAGCATCCGGTGATGGTCCGGATATTGTTTTCTGGGCACACGACCGTTTTGGCGGTTACGCACAGGCGGGCCTGCTGGCTGAGATCAAACCTTCGGCTGAGCTGAAAGACAACGTTGTCGATTTCGCGTGGGACGCAGTGAAGTATGACGGCAAATATGTCGGTTACCCTATCGCGGTAGAAGCACTCTCTCTCATCTACAACAAAGATCTGGTGCCTAACCCGCCAAAGAACTGGGAAGACGTTGAAGGCCTGGACAAAGAACTGAAAAAGCAGGGCAAGCGCGCCATCATGTGGAACCTGCGCGAACCGTACTTCACCTGGCCGGTTCTGGCTGCTGACGGCGGTTATGCATTCAAGTTTGATGGCCAGAAGTATGATGCCAAGGATATCGGTATCAACAATGACGGTGCCCGCCGTGCCATGAACTTCGTGAAAAGCCTGGTAGACAAGGGCGTTATCTCACCGGATATGGATTACAGCATCTCTGAATCTGAGTTCAACAAGGGCAATGTGGCAATGACCATCAATGGCCCTTGGTCCTGGAGCAACATCGACAAGTCAGGCATTAACTATGGCGTTGCCGTTCTGCCTGAACTGAACGGAAACCCATCCAAGCCATTCGTTGGCATCCTGACTGCCGGTATCAGCTCTGCTTCTCCAAACCGTGACCTGGCTGTTGAGTTCATCGAAAACTACCTGATGAATGACGAAGGCCTGCAGATGGTTGATAACGACAAGCCACTTGGTGCTGTTGCCCTGAAGTCTTTCCAGGACAAGCTGGAAAAAGACAGCCGTATCGCTGCGACAATGGAAAACGCAGAGAAGGGTGAAATCATGCCGAACATCGCGCCAATGCAGGCGTTCTGGTATGCAGAAGGTAACGCAATTCAAAACGTAGTTGACGGCCGCCAGTCTGTTAACGATGCGCTGGATGCCGCTGCCAAGCAAATGCTGAAGTAATACGCACCCTCAGTGGGGAGGGGTACGCCTTCCCTGCTGTTTTAAAACACTTGCCGAACACATTGCCGTCCGTATTGGATTCTGAAAGTAAGGAGCTGGTATGCAGCCAGTGCATGACGCGGGCTTCCTTGAGCCGCAACCAGAAAAAAAGATCTCTCAACATCGCAAGTATATTAAGTGGACCATCCTTTCGCTGATTACTGCGGTTAACGGCTACGCCACCATCCTTATGTATGCCCAGGGTGAAATTGCCTTCGCGCTGCTGACTGTATTCCTGACAGCCCTGGCCGTTTTTATCTTTGGTAGCAACAAAACTTACCCACACCGCTACATCTACCCGGGTATTGCCGGTATGGTGATTTTTGTGGTGTTCCCACTGCTTTATACTGTGGGCCTTGCGTTTACCAACTACAGCGCATCCAACCAGCTCACCATAGAGCGTGCGCAGTCGGTGCTGCTGAGCCGGACTTTCCAGTCAGGTGCCTCGTACGGTTTCGACCTTTATGAATCCACAGACGGTTACCGCATTGTCGTTAAAGACAATGGTACGCTGCTGGAAACTGGCACCTTTACCCTGACCAACATCCCGGTTGCCCCGATGGAACTGGATGTGGTTTCTGTACCGGAAGGCAAAAAAGCCCCAATTAAGACCATTGTGAAAAACCGCGGCGAACTTTCCAAGCTGATGCTTGAAATGCCAAGCGGTGAAGAAATCCGAATGAGTGGGCTGCGCAAATTTGCAGCAGAAGGCCCTCTGTTCACCATGCAGGAAGATGGCTCAACGCTTTACAATAACCGTGAAGAAGCGTTCTACAAGCCAAACATGGAAACCGGTTATTACCAGAAAGTGGATGCTGAAAACCAGTTTGTCGGCAAACCTGTATCACCGGGCTTTGTTGTCGGCGTGGGCATGGACAACTTCCACCGCGTTCTGACGGATGACGGCATCAAAGAACCTTTTATCGGCATCTTTATCTGGACTGTGGTCTTTGCCTTCCTGGCGGTATTCCTGACCCTGGCTGTCGGTATGGTGCTGGCATGTGTCGTTCAATGGGAACCGCTGAAAGGGCAGGGTATCTATCGTGTTCTGCTGATACTGCCTTATGCCGTGCCGTCGTTTATCTCTATCCTGATATTCAAGGGCCTGTTCAACCAGAGCTTCGGTGAAATCAACATGTTCCTGGAAGCCATGTTCGGTATCAAACCGGCGTGGTTCTCAGACCCCGTGATGGCGAGGCTGATGGTAGTGCTCGTGAACACCTGGCTCGGTTTCCCTTACATGATGATCCTGTGTATGGGCCTGCTGAAATCCATCCCTGAAGATCTGTACGAAGCCTCTGCAATCGACGGTGCCGGCCCAATCCAAAACTTCTTCAACATTACACTGCCAATGATGATGAAGCCGCTGACGCCACTGTTGATTGCCAGCTTTGCCTTCAACTTCAATAACTTTGTAATGATTCAGTTGCTGACATCCGGTGGTCCGAATATGGTGAATACCTCAGAGCCTGCCGGTTATACCGACTTGCTGGTGAGCTATACCTACCGTATCGCCTTTGAGGGTGGCGGTGGCCAGGACTTCGGCCTTGCCGGTGCGATTGCGACTCTTATCTTCCTGATGGTGGGTGGTATGGCACTGTTGAACCTGAAATTTACCAAGCTGTCGCAAGATTAAGGAGTGCCCGCGATGCCAATGGTACAACCGAAATCCCTGAAATACCGCGTATGGGCAACCCATGCTGTACTGTGGGTGTTCCTGGCAATGATTCTGTTCCCGTTGCTGATGATTATTGCCATCTCCCTGCGTGAGGGTAACTTTGCAAGCGGTGAACTGATCCCGTCAAACCCGACCCTGGATCACTGGCGACTGGCGCTGGGCTTCCCGGTTCACAATGCTGATGGTTCAATTACACCACCACCGTTCCCTGTCATGCTGTGGCTGTGGAACACTGTGAAAATTGCCGGTATCACCTCGCTGATTATTGTGGCGATGTCGACCACCAGTGCTTATGCGTTTGCCCGTATGCGCTTCCCCGGCAAGAGCACCATCCTGAAAGCGATGATGATCTTCCAGATGTTCCCAGCGGTACTGGCACTGGTTGCCTTGTATGCCTTGTTCGATCGCCTGGGTCAGTACATCCCGTTCCTTGGCCTGAACACGCACGGTGGCCTTATCTTCGCTTACCTCGGCGGTATCGCGATGCACGTATGGACTATCAAGGGATACTTCGAAACCATCGACCCGTCCCTTGAAGAAGCAGCGGCGCTGGACGGCGCGACACCTTGGCAGGCGTTCCGACTGGTACTGCTGCCACTGTCTGTGCCAATCCTGGCAGTAGTGTTCATCCTGTCCTTCATCGGTGTGGTGGCAGAGGTACCAGTAGCTTCCCTGCTGCTGACAGACGTAAACAGTTACACCCTGGCGGTAGGTATGCAGCAATACCTTTACCCTCAGAACTACTTGTGGGGTGACTTTGCAGCGGCTGCGGTTCTTTCAGCCCTGCCAATTACCATCGTCTTCCTGTTGGCCCAGAAGTTCCTAGTCGGTGGCCTGACTTCAGGCGGTGTGAAAGGTTAAATATCAAAAAGAAAGTCCGGGAATTATCCCGGACTTTTTCTTTCCAACGTTAATTTCTGATAAATAAAAATGAACAATAAAACTTGCGAAATACCAACGTATGATTTGATGTCAGAAAACATCAACGGATTAAAGTCAAATAAAAGCATCGCATTCTGTTATTCCTCCGAAGGGAATGAAACGCTTGCCGATTATTTCCCTTTGGCACTGTTTGAAGAAAAACACTGTGAGAATGCCCGGGTAATTGGCGACGGGTTTCAAATGCTCTGCCAGACGGCAGGAACAATAAGCCAGCCAAAAGATATTGGCCGTTGTCCGGATAATAATGAAAGCTACCGGATTTATGGCAACGATGAAAAAAAACGATTTTACAATTACCTGGTCATTGAAGAATCCCACACCTTTACTCTCTATGGCTTTACCTCCTGCCGCCGGTTTGCCGGATTTTTTGAGTTCCATAACGGGCAAGTGATGGCGTTGGTTGACGGTGAGAATATCCCCCTTGATGGAGCGGAGCATCCGCTTGAATCTCTCACGGTTATCAAGGCAGGTACGCTGGATGCGGTATACCGGGAATTTGCTGAAGCCATCGCTGAAAACCACCCCGCAAGGAAACAGGTCTCAGCCGTATCCCCTGTAGGATGGTGCTCATGGTACGCCTACTATGCGGGAGTTTCTGCTGCTGATATTGCCGGTAATGTCAGCGAAATGACCGGTGATTTGAATGATATTGAATGGGTGCTGCTGGATGATGGCTACCAGGCATTTATGGGGGACTGGCTGACACCGTCTGAGCGTTTTGACGGTGGGGTGAAAACAGTTATTGAGGAAATCAAAGCCCGGGGCAAAAAGCCGGCAATCTGGATGGCGCCGTTTATCGCACAGCCGGAATCCGCCGTTTTCCGGGACCATCCTGAATGGTTTGTGAAAGCGTCTGATGGTGAAGTGCTGAAAGCTGAAGATGTGACTTACGGCGGCTGGCGCTGCTTGCCTTGGTTGATGCTGGATACCAGCCAGGAAGCTGTGCGTGACCACCTGACTATGGTAATGAAAACCATGCGTGAGGAGTGGGGTGTTGAGCTGTTTAAGCTGGACGCCAACTACTGGGGGGCTTTGAAGGGCATTCGGGAAGACAGGCAGATCACGGGCATTGAGGCGTACCGCCTTGGCATGGAAGCGATTGCCAAGGGAGCCGGGGATGCATGGCTGTTGGGTTGCAATGCGCCGATGTGGCCATCACTTGGGCTGGTGGATGCCATGCGTGTCTCGGATGATGTTGAGCGTAACCCTCACCGGTTCAGCCAGATTGCCCGAGAGAGCTTTTACCGCAGCTGGCAACACCAACGGCTTTGGCACATTGACCCGGACTGCGTGACTTTGGTAGACATTCCGGGGCAGGAAACTGAGGCAGCCAGCTACCGTTACCACCGTGATGTTGTCGCAGCGGTGGGGGGCTTGTTGCTCTCCGGTGACCCACTGGAACAGGTTTCCGGAGAAGCCCGCAGGACGCTTGATACACTGATTCAAAGAAGCCAAAAGACATCATCCCCTGTTGTTTTCGAGGATATCAGCCTGAATTATGGCAAGGTTTCCCTCGGTGACAGGGAAACACTGCATGGTGCTTTCACGTATCTGGAAAGTCATTGGCTCCCTGTGTCAGTGGAAATGGAATCGGATATTGAATGTGATTGGTTTGATTTCTGGAGTGGCATAAAACTGAATACTGAACCAGAAAAAATATTTAATGTTGAACTGTCAGGAAATAAAACAAGTGCGTTGATTATCTCAAAGTAGATACGCAATTAATGGATTTGATAAAGGTATCGCCCATTTATTTTAATTGGGTGATGCCTTTATTTTATTAAATCACTTGGAGTTTAATAAATATTTTAATTTTGACTGGCTGTCACATTCTGCGTAAAGAAAAGAAAAATTAAATCTGTAAAAATTCATCTGAATAAATACACCAAGGGGCATGGATATCCCGTGCAACTTTTGTCCTTAATATAAAAATCAATTTAAGGTCACATTATGCATTCTTTTAAACTCACCAAACTGGCTGCTGCCATTGCTGTAATGTCGTCTTTTGTTATATCCGGTTGTGGGTCGTCTACCAACCCGGACGATGGTGTTAATGGGGATTTGCCGGAACCGGGTCATGTCCGGGTTTACCTGAACATGGCTGCTGATGATTACCAGGATATGACGCTGCATGTATGGAACAACGACCAGTGTGCCGCATATAACGGTCAGGGAACAGAATGGAACAGTGGGCTGGCGTTCGATGGGATAGACAAGACCTACGGAGCCTATTGGGATCTTCCGTTTCTGGAAGACCCGACCGGGTGCATCAACTTTATTCCTCACCGGGGCGATGATAAGCCGTTGCCTCTGGATGCGAAAGCAGACCTGGAGAAAGCAGCCAAAGCCGGATACCGGGTGTTCACTTTCAAGGGTGACAGCAACCTGTACTATGAACCCCTGGCCGCGCCTCCCGTCAATCTCAAGGGGGCAACTGCCCACTGGGTTGATGGGCAAACTTTGCTTATGCCTGCCGGTGCAAAAAGTGTGGAACTCTATCAATCTGGCTCCGGAAACCTGGCGTTTGACGGCAAGTCAGTTTCTGGATATGACCGGAAAATCGAAGCGTCACCCTCATTAAACCGCAGTTGGGTATCCCGTTTCCCACATCTCTCCTCACTGCGAACCTGGGAGCTGCCACTTCAGGGAGATAATGCCAAGCAATTGTTAAAAGGCCAGCTCTATGCGGTAGCCAAAGATGAAGAGGGGAATATTCTGCAGGCCACCCAGGTGCAGGCAGCGGGTGTGCTGGACAATCTCTATGTGCAAAATGGCACGGCGGCAGACAGCAACTTAACTTATGGCGCACACCCGGTTTCCGGCAGTACGCAGTTTCGCCTCTGGTCTCCGACTGCCCAGTCTGTATCGGTTGTCAATTACGGTAAGGACAAGAACCGGGTAGAAGAACTGCCAATGCAGTTTGATACCGACTCCGGAAGCTGGTTCCTCGATACAAACAAGTTAGGGCATGGAGATTATTATCGTTACAGTGTCACTATTTATCATCCAGCTGTGGATGAAGTACGAACATATGAAGTCACTGACCCGTATTCGCTCAGTCTGGCGATGAATTCTGCTTACAGCCAGGTTGTCGACCTCGACAGTCCTGATTTGAAACCGGCAGGGTGGGATACACTTGCCAGCCCTCACAGTCAGGAAAACCCGGCTGAAATTGTCATCTATGAGTCCCATGTCCGTGATATGTCAGCGCATGATCAAACGGTAACGGCTTCGCACCGGGGCAAATTTGCCGCATTAAGTGAAAAAGCCTCAGTGCCGGTTCAACACCTGACGGCTCTGGCACAAAGCGGTGTAACCCACCTTCACCTGTTACCGGTGTTCGATATTGTCTCGGTAAATGAAGACCCAGACCGTGTCGCTGATATAAACGAGCCGTTCAGTAAGTTGTGCAATGTGAACCCAAGTGTGAAGAGCACTGAGTTCACAGTCCACTGCGCGGGTACAGAGACGATTTCCGAAGTGTTAGAAAACCTGCTTGCAGACGATGGCCCGGAAAGCCCGGAAGTTCAAAAACTGAACCGTCTTGTTTCGGCGACTGACAGTTTCAACTGGGGTTATGACCCTTACCACTACACGGTGCCCGAAGGCTCTTATTCCACCAACCCGGATGGTATGACCCGCATTAAAGAGTTCCGCGAGATGGTGATGAACATCAAGCAGGACATCGGCATGAACGTGGTGATGGATGTGGTGTACAACCACACCAATGCCGTTGGCCCGGATTCAGTCCACTCGGTTTTGGACAAGGTTGTCCCTTGGTATTACCAGCGCCTCAACCCGCAATCCGGCAGCGTGGAAACATCAACCTGCTGCTCAAACACCGCACCTGAAAACGCAATGATGGGCCGATTAATCCGTGATTCGCTGGTGGTTTGGGCGAAAGACTACAAAGTCGATGCGTTCCGGTTTGACCTGATGGGACATCACCCCAAAGCCCAGATCCTTGATGCGCTGGCAGCTGTAAGGGCCGTTGATCCGGATACCTATTTCTATGGCGAGGGCTGGAATTTCGGTGAAGTTGCCAACAACGCGCGGTTTGAACAGGCCATTCAGGCCAATATGGCTGGAACAGGTGTAGGGACGTTCTCTGATCGATTGCGTGATGCCGTCCGTGGTGGTGGCCCGTTTGATGGTGGTGACTGGCTTCGTGCCAACCAGGGATTTGGTAATGGTGCCCTCGCAATGGCCAATGATATGAACAGCGTATCAAGGGAAACCGCGCTGCACGGTACTGATCTGGTTCGATTGGGAATGGCGGGTAACCTAAAGGATTTCATCCTGACTGATTATACCGGCGCCAGAAAACGTGGATCAGAGATAGACTACAACGGCCAGCCTGCAGGCTACGCTGCGGACCCGACAGAGGTGCAAAACTACGTTTCCAAGCACGACAACCAGACTCTGTGGGATAACAACCAGTACAAAATCCCGTACTCGACATCGGTAGCAACCCGTGTCCGGATGCAGGCGGTGTCATTGGCAACAGCGATGTTGGGGCAGGGAGTGCCATTTACCCATCAGGGAGTAGAGTTGTTGCGCTCCAAGTCCATGCAGCGAGACTCCTATGATTCAGGTGACTGGTATAACCGTGTTGATTACTCGCTTCAGGACAATAACTGGGACAAAGGCTTGCCACGGCAGGACAAAGACGGCGGCAACTACGCACTGATCCAGAAAGTGATAGACACCGATGGAACCAACGCCAAACCGGGTAATGCCGAAATAGCAAACATGGTCAGTTATTACAGAGAGCTGGCAGCACTGCGAGCCCATTATCCGTTGTTAACGCTGGGTAAAGGGGAAGAAGTGATCAAGCGAGTCAGCTTCCTTAACACGGGGCCAGGCCAGGTGCCGGGCCTGATTGTCATGGCGATTGACAATGGGACGGCGTCCGGAGCTGATATCGATCCGGCGTTGGATGGATTAGTGGTAGCCATTAATGCGACAAATGATGCTATTCCTTTTAATACCCACGTATCAGGCTTGACTGTCAGCCCTGAGCAAACGACCAATCTGAAAGGGAGTGCGGGTGTAAGTGGTACAACGATTACATTGCCGGCATGGTCCCCGGTGGTGTTTGAGTTGCCAAGAACAACCGTGCGGGGGAACGGTATTCCTGTAACGTCCAACTAAACCACTGGCAAGTTTTTAGACATAACGGTATCCGGTTTTCCGGGTGCCGTTTTTTTGTATGCACCAAAAGTCCAGATGCGTAATGAGTATGGCAATCCCATTCAGAGGTTGGAATCGAAAGAAGACGGATTGTTCAAAGACGTTCGGCTTGCTGCGTGTAAGAGGTAGAACACCTCAATAGCACTTTTGTTGCGCCAACTGGAGAAAAAAGAACAGTCAATTTCAGTAGGTTAAATACTCCGCCAAACGAAAGGGAGAAGCCTGTCACACATTCCTTACCCGGTGAGCGAGACCTGAATCACATCCAAAATCAGTGGTTACAAAACTCCAGTTAATGCCCCAAATATCCCATTTTTTCTGTCCGGATACGGCGGCAGAATCAGCCTCAACAAGCCCCCCGCCAGCAGGCCCTGCCTCTGTAACCCTTGGGCTTGCGGTGAATAACTACATAATCTTTCATTGGAGTGATTAAGGATGAAAAATCAACTCGCTGATTTAAAACGTCACCTGTTGACGGGTACCAGCCACATGCTCCCATTCGTTGTTGCGGGTGGTGTACTGCTGGCTCTGTCAGTCATGCTGAACGGTAAAGGTGCTGTACCTGAAGGTGTATTCCTTGAAGGTCTGTGGGATATGGGTATCGCAGGTTTTACCCTGTTTGTTCCAGTCCTTGGCGGCTACATTGCTTACTCAATCGCTGACCGTCCGGCACTTGCTCCGGGTATGATTGGTGCCTACTTGGCTAACCAGGTACAGGCCGGTTTCCTCGGTGCAATCATTGTGGGCTTTATTGCCGGTTACGTTGTTCTGCAACTGAAGCGCATCCCTCTTTCAAACAAGCTTAAAGCGCTTTCTACCTACTTTATTATCCCAATCGGCGGCACGTTCATCGTATCTGCGCTGGTGGTATGGGTTATCGGCCAGCCAATTGCAGCATTCATGGCATTTATGAACGAAGGCCTGCAATCAATGGCCGGCGCATCTAAAGCGGTATTGGGTGCGGTACTGGGTGGTATGACTGCATTTGATATGGGCGGCCCAATCAACAAGGTTGCGACCCTGTTTGCCCAGACTCAGGTTGGTACCCAGCCTTGGCTGATGGGTGGTGTAGGTGTGGCTATCTGTGTTCCACCACTGGGTATGTTCCTGGCAACACTGCTGTCTCCTAAGCGTTACACCCCTGAAGAGCGTGAAGCCGGCAAAGCGGCAGGCATCATGGGCTGTATCGGTATCACTGAAGGTGCAATCCCGTTTGCAGCTAACGACCCTCTGCGTGTTATCCCGTCAATCGTGGTCGGCGGCATGGTAGGTAACGTTGTCGCCTTCATGTTCAACGTCCTGAACCACGCACCTTGGGGTGGCCTGATTGTTCTGCCAGTCGTAGAAGGCCGTATGTACTACATCATTGCAGTTATCGCTGGTGCAGCAACCACTGCCCTGATGGTAAATGCCCTGAAAAAACCTATCAGCGAGCGCGTTGAAGAAAAACAAGAAACTTCAAACGACGAGCTGGAACTGACATTCGAATAATAAGAACCGGAGTTAAACATGAAAGTATTAGGCGTGACCTCTTGCCCATCTGGCGTAGCACATACATACATGGCTGCTGAAGCGTTGGAACAGGCTGCAAAAGCGAAGGGCTGGGCAGTTAAGATTGAAACCCAGGGCTCTATCGGGATTGAAAATGAAATCGCAATGGGCGAAATCAGTGATGCAGATGTGATTATCCTGACCAAAGACATCGCGATTAAGAAAGAAGAGCGTTTTGCAGGCAAGAAAATCGTACGAATCGGTGTGGCAGATGCAGTGAAAAAAGCCCCACAGATTATGGAAAAAATTGCCGAGCATTTTGCTAAGTAATTTGGAAATCAAATTCACCCCCTAAATAAAGCGAGGAGCCGGTCTCCTCGCTTTTTATTGGTGTCTGTTGGCAAAGAGCAAAGATGTGCTACAAGGCACATTTAACAGCTTTCAAAACAGGAACACGTCCGGGTGGAACGGGTACGAATGGTAAAATAGGTTCACATAAGAAAAATAAAGAAAAACAATGAAAGATACCTTTATTGATCTGCTGGAAACTGCCATCCAAGATACGAATGCCTTGGAGAAAATCTGGTTTGCCAAAGACTCCGTTACCCCGCCAACCGGAAGCTACCAGGTTAATTTCCCGCGTTTAGAGCTGGTTTTTCAAGGCTGCTATGAAAACCAGATAGATGCTACCCAGACAGAGGTGGATAACATTACTCTCAGTGTCGGTGATGCGCTGTTTATTCCTGCCAATGCCTGGAACAAACCTTACTGGGATCGTGAGTGCTCAGTACTCAGCCTGCTATTTGGCAAAAGCCAGCTCGGGTTCAGTCTCGTCAGTAAACATGAAAACCAGGAAGGTTTTTATGACGTCGTCAAATACAGTGTCCCGCAGCGTACCGGCCATGCCATTGAGCACATCCTGAATGCAATGTCGGCGTTAACCCATGAGCGCAACCGTCAGCCAATGGACAAATTCCTGGTCCAGGCGTTGCTCAGCTATTGCAGAGACATGATTGCCAGCCCACAGGAGAGCAGTGGCCGTCGGACGGAAGATCTGTTCAAGGGTATCTGTATTTACGTGCAGGAAAACTTCCACCGGAACATTAACCGCGACACGGTTGCAGCTCGTTTCAATATTTCACCCAACTATCTGTCACGTTTGTTCAGGCAGGAAGGACACATGCGCTTTGCTGATTACATTTCTTGGGTACGTCTTGAGCGCGCCAAGTTTATGTTGAAGCGTTACAACTTCCGCCTGGAGGAAGTTGCCCAGCGTTGTGGCTACCAGGACTCAAACTACTTTTGCCGGGTGTTCAAGCAAAAAACCGGCAAGACCCCGACGGAATACCGGGTAGGGTGATAGATTTGGTCTCTCTTTTTACTCATCGAGCCAAAGTTGATTGACTGAAAGTATCTCCGCCAATGAATTAATCACCCTGATATTGGGGAGGAATCTGAAAAATGAAGGGAAGTGATCGATGCAGGAAAATAAAAGCCCCAGTAAACAGTGTTGTTTACCGGGGTTGAGCAACTTTTTTGCCCTAATGGTGGTACCGAATGAAAATGGAAACAGCTTAAAGGCTACGCATATTTACGTATTCGATATACAGATTCCCTTGTGGAACAAGTGACAATCTGAAGAGTTGAACGTCAGAGACAGCGTTTCACCTCGGCGCACTTCTTTATCCCACGGGAGGTGAACTCGGCAATCATTAAACCCGCCAAATTCTCCGAACAGGTAAGTGCTGTTACCCAGGCGCTCAACGGCGTCTGTTTTAAATAGCACTTGGTTTTCTAATTCCTGGTCAACGTAGATGTGTTCAGGTCTGATACCAAACATAACCTCACTGCCAATCTCTAAACCGGTAGTATCAGCTTTAATGGTAATCTCTGAAGCGTTTGGCAACTCAATTACTACTGTATTTTGGTTTTTACTGACCACGTTGGCCGGAAGCATATTCATTTTCGGAGAACCAATAAACCCGGCAACGAATTCATTAGCAGGGGAACGATATAACTCCAGCGGAGTGCCAACCTGTTCAATTTTCCCATCCCTTAAAACAACGATTTTGTCTGCGAGTGTCATCGCTTCGACCTGATCATGTGTCACGTAGATCATGGTTGATTTAAGATCTTCATGCAGCTTGGCAATTTGCAGACGCATATCCACGCGAAGTTCTGCATCCAGGTTTGAAAGCGGTTCATCGAAAAGAAACACTTTTGGATTGCGAACGATTGCGCGACCGATAGCTACCCGCTGTCTTTGACCACCCGAAAGCGCCTTGGGTTTACGGGACATCAGGTGGTCCAATTGCAAAATTTCAGCAGCTTGTTGAACGCGTTCCTGAACTTCTTTCCTTGGTACATTATTCATACGCAGAGCAAAACCCATGTTTTGCTCAACGCTCATGTGCGGATACAACGCATATGACTGGAATACCATTGCAATACCACGTTCAGCAGGGTCTACATGATTCACGATTGCATTGTCTATTTCCAATTCACCGTCTGATATTTCTTCAAGCCCTGCGATAAGGCGCAACAACGTAGATTTTCCGCAACCTGAAGGCCCAACAAATACGACAAATTCACCGTTGTTTATTGTCAAATCCACACCATGAATGACAGTGGCTGAGGGATATTTTTTGACGACATTAGATAGTTTTATGTTTGCCATAACAGCATTTTCCCTTGTGTAAATTCTTTCTGTTCCGTCGCTAATTACTTCACTGAACCCGTCATTCCGGCTACAAACTGCTTTTGCATAAAGAAGAACACAAACAGCGTAGGTATGGTGGCAATGAGCGTACCCAGCATAATCACCCCAAAATCAGGGAAGTAAGCGGAGCCAAGTGATGACAAGAAAAGGTTGATTACAGTTTTGTCAGGCGACTGCAATACGAGCAGTGGCCACAGGAAGTTGTTCCAAGAATTCATAAATACAATGATAAAAGCTGCCGCATAGGTGTTTTTCATCACAGGCATATAAATATAGAAAAATATCTTCCAGTCTTTTACGCCGTCTACACGCGCCGCATCGATCAGCTCTTTAGGAAAAGCTTTGGTGCATTGTCTGAAGTAAAAAACGATGAACACTGCACCTAAACCCGGCAATATAACCGCTAAATGTGTATCAAGCATGTTGAGCTTTGCCATCATTGTGAACAGAGGGATCATCAAAGCGGCAAAAGGAATCATCATGGTGCCAAGTAATAAACTATATGCTTTTTCTCTGCTTTTATTTCGATAGACTTCGAAACCATAGCCAGCCATAGAACAAACGATTAGCGTCAGCACAGCTGTTGTAATTGCAATCTTTCCTGTGTTCCAAAATACAAGAAGCAAATCACCGTGTTCATTAAGCTTAATGAAATTACTAATCAGTTGATCACCAAAAGTCAGTTTACCTTTATTAATTTCAGTGGTTGAGTTGGTTGATGAAACCAGCATCCAATAAAACGGGAAAATAGAAACAAATGCCATGAACGATAAGAAAGCATACATACTTATCCGTATCGGGGAAATTCGAAGTCTCATTGTTTGTCCCTCGCAACATAGAACTGGAACGCTGCTAATATTATGGAAAAGAATACAATTACATAAGATACTGTTGCCGCGTAACCAAAGTTTGGTGAGTAGACAAAAATCAAATTATAGATATACAAGGATAAAGTTAATGTCTCATTCCCTGGGCCGCCAGTTGTAATATTCATTACTTCATCAAATAGTTGCAATGTACCAATCGTCGACATAATGGTTGTAAACAAAATGACCGGTTTCAAAAGGGGTATAGTAATGAAGAAAAACTGCTTGGCTGGTGATACACCATCAATTCGTGCGGCCTCATAAATTGATTTATCTATATTTTGAAGCGCAGCAAGATAAAATATCATGTTATAACCGGCCCAGCGCCAGGTAATAGCCGTGATAATGGTCACTTTTGCCCAGAAGGGATCAGTCAACCAACCTATCGGTTCTGATATAACATGCACTGACAGTAGAAAATCATTCATGACTCCGTCATAGGCGAACATGCTTTTGAAAAGCATGGAACTTGCAACTAATGACGTCACACAGGGCAAAAAAATTGCCAATCTGAAAAAAGATTTGAATTTCAGGTTTTCACTATTTAAACAAGACGAAATAACCAATGCCAGAAAAATCATTATTGGAACTTGAACAATAAGAAAAATAAAGGTGTTTGAAAGAGCCTGAGTGAAAAATGGGTCATGGAACAGTCTTAAAACATTTCCGAAACCTACAAACTCCTGGACTGTTCCTCGCCCTGAATGCAAAGACATCCAAAGTGAATTAATAACAGGATACACCATAAAAAATGTAGTGAGTAAAATGGCAGGTAAAACAAACGCCCAGCCATTAATATTATAAAATCTATGAAAATTATTCTTGGCGACATTTTTTGGGTCAGATTTGGCCAATGTGTCCATATTTAGCTCCTAAGACCTCGTTATTTTTTAGGGCACCTCAAGGGAGGCGCCCGAGGCTAATTATCGAAGTTGAAACTCAAGTTGTTTTTCAAGTTGTTTAAGCACATCTTCAATAGGGCGGCCATTTATGATTTCTGGCAAAGAAGCATTCAATGCACTGGTAATTTCTCTTGTGTAAGCTCCGTAATCTACATCAGGAACATCCAGTTGCCATTTTGCAAAGTCTTGGTAGATTTTTTGTCCGCCAAAAAACGGAATACTTTGTTTGTAAGCATCGCTATCTGATGCCGGTACAAAGGTAGCGACAGCACCGCGCTCAACCAGTATTTTTGAGTAGAAGTCTAAATCTGAAGCGAATGTTTTTTGAAGGAAATCAATTGCTGCTTTTTTATCGTCAGACTTACTTAGTACGAACCAGCTTGAACCACCTAAATTCGACGCGTTAACAGAGCCTTCCAAAGAGAGGCGTGGAGTTGGTGCAATGGCCCATTTTCCTTCCTGTGATTTCTCAGAGGAAACAGCTGGAACAAACCAAACACCGTTTGTCGCTGAAGCCGCCAATCCTTGGTTGAGTCCGCTTACCAAGCCACTCCAATCGGAGATTGGGCGCGTAAAATCAGCGGTAAGGAGGGTAGTCCAGGTCTTTAACGCTTCGATCAGGGTTTTGTTATTGCTGAGGTTTAGGGAGCCGTCTACGTCAGTGAACCATTCGCCACCGGATTGCAACATGATGTACAACAGTCCCATATCTGTGGGATTCATAGACAGCATGGCGACACCGGTCTTTTCTTTCACCTGCTTGCCAATTTCAATGTATCGGTCCCAGGTGATGCTGTGAAGGTCTTCAGCAGTAAAGCCTGCTTGCTCAAGGATATCCTTCCGGTAAAAAAGCCCAGAGACACCACTGTCAAACGGGACTCCGTACAATTCATCCCCTTGAGATACGAGCATCGACTTATAGGGAGAAAATAATCTTACGTCGATTGAGGTTGTCAAAGGTTCAAATGCACCTGGGTACGCGCTGAGATACAGCGGTGCATTGTAGTCCTCGATAAGTACAATTTCCGGCAAACTTTCTGAAACACCCGAAGTTAACATGGTGTTTAATTTTTGTTCTATGTCGTTCTTCGAGTAACTAATAATGTTGAAGGTTGTATCTGGGTCTATTTCCTTATATCGCTTTGCAGCCTCTTCCATAATTGCGACATTGAAATTAGGATCCCAAGCCCAAACTGTAATTTCTTCAGCGTAAGCCGCAATCGGACTGGCAATCAAACTTGCACTTAAAACAGCGTTTTTAAACATCTTATTATGTAACACGTCTTTCTCCTCTTTCTGCACAACATCGATTACAAAAAAGTAAACGTTACCACTTAATAATTGAGGAATGACGGAATGATAACTGTGAGCTTAATCACTCTGAAATCAAGTTTACTAATATTTACTTAACATTGAGGTAACAATCACATTAGTGGATTGGGTAAAAAAATGTGCGGCAAAGTAAAATTGGATTTTGACTATTTATCAATTAAAACAATGAGATAAAGTATGGCAATTGAAGTTTAATTCTTTAGTCGGGTACTTGCGCGATTCGATATTAAAGTAAGTATGAAAGTAGTAGTGAAATAATTAATGCGGAAATAGTATGGATAAATTAGATGATTTTCGAATTACGCATGTTGTTGTGATTAATCAAAAGACAATTAGATTTTAATAGGTGAAATTTTTTATTAGGTTGCATCTACACAAGTTTGCAGTGGATATTCGCATCTGTTTTTTAGATTGCCTATCTTTATCAACAACAGGCATCTGAAATGGGCATATTTTTCAACAGATTCTGTACACTATGTCAGTCGTCTGACTTAAAGCTTTCCCGCCAGATAAATCTGTGACCAATCGTGATTTTCTTTTCTATTTTTCGTCCCTCCATTCTTTCTAGTAACAGCATCACTGCTGTTTGCCCCATTTCCTCTGCATAAAGTTTTAGGGTCGTTAACGGAGGGGAAAGATCTTTAGCAATATCTATATCGTTGATTCCAATAACGCCTACGTCCTCGGGGACTTGCACACCCTGTTCGTGCAGTGCGCGCAGCACGCCAATTGCAACGATGTCATTCGCGGTCACGATGACGTCAGGCACTTTTGCTGACTTCAATATGCGTAGTGCCGCGTCGTAACCTTCTTGAATACTGTAGAAGTTAATTTTCTCAAAATGACTATTTATTTTGCCATTCTGGCTTTCAACGTTGTCAGCGAGCAACAGTTTTTCGTCACCGTGGTCAATCAGTACAATATCTTTTGCACCTGAGCGCGTGATATTGAGGAAAAGCTCTCGTAATGCAGAACTTCTGTCGTAAGTGACCAAATCCAGTTGGCTGGTAGCAGTGACAGGATCAATTAAGACAATGTTCTCATTCTGTCTCCTTATTTCACTGATTTCTTCCGGAGGGATGGGGCCGATAGCAATTACTCCAATACTTTTAGACAAAAATTTTCGGTCATGTGGAAAATTGTCTAAAAAAGTGATTTTTATTGAAATTCGCTTGGCTATACAGGCTTGTTCAATACCCATGCGGATAGATGTGTAATAGGGATCGTTTATTTCATCATCGGGAGATAAAAAATTGATAATAGTCAATGCTTTGTGGGAAATAGAGTCAGCGATGCTACCGTTTTCTGATGTAAGATTCCAATAGGTGTGGAATTGGGAGTTCCGTTGCCTCGGTGTCTTGTAGCCGAGCTGACGTGCGGCATTGATGATGCTCAAACGCTTTTCTTCTGAAATCGAGAACGATTCATCTCCGCTCAGTACCCTGGAGACAGTCGCAGACGAAACTCCAACCAGCCTAGTTATATCTTTTATTGTCGCCATAAAATCCCTCTAACTGGGTGGGCTGCAAAAATAGTCAGTAAGATAAGATGATTGAAATCCAGACAGAAAAGACGTTGAGGTGCAAAGTTATAAAGACAGCATTGATCACCAACGAATCCCAGTTTGTACAATCCGGCACATAGAGAATCATGCTGTCTGTCCACTTTTAAAAATAGTGCGTCCAGCAGCTTTTTCAAATTTGATCGCTGATAAAGCATAGAAAATTGATTCATGATTATGTAAGAACGCTTGATTTTTGTTTCAACGGGAACATGAAGTTATTGAGTTTTTACTCTGTTTTTCCTGCTGGTTCCTCCACTCTTTGTGTTGCTTAAACTGGCATCATGATGTTGATTGAGTACGTTTTCCGAGCGTTCATTTTTACATCTACGATTAGGATTCTGAAAAAATACAGTCTTATTGCAAAAGTATGTATATGAAATGGACGTTTGTTTGCAAGCAAATATCTAAGAGTTCTTAACGAAATTGAATTCGCTCAAAGTCACAAGTAAAAATTTACTTCACTAATGCCATGTCAGTCTAAGAATAATATATTGGTTTAGTATCAGCGTGACATAGTTCACTCTTATTTCTTTAGGGTGGTTTTCACAACCCGAGCACTTGGATCATCATTACAACGAGAACATTAATCAATCTTTTGGCAGCAAGTTTTTTAACTGTCGAATGGTGTTGTAAATAAGAATTGAATAAATCAGTAATAAATAGAATGTTGAGAACAATGTTTTTAAAAACAGTCCTCAACACAACTGTTTGGCTGTCAAAGAAAGTATTGTTTTGCCCACCACATTGTATCGACATTGTCAGGAAAATGGGACAATGAGTTTGGCAATGTAGACTTTACTTGTTGTAGGTGTTCGTTCGTTGCAATACGTGGTTCACCACCAACGCATGTTGTAAATCTTTATCTTTGGAGAAGTAAACCGTGAATAATTCGACTCTTCTAAATAGTGATTGGCTTTTTTGCGAAAACCACTATTGCGATATGAATATCTCGAATATTCCAACTATAGAAACTGTTCAGATTCCACATTGTTCGGTTGAATTGCCTATGAGCTATTTTTCAGAAAAAAGCCTTCACAGGGATTTCACCTATCAACGAACTATTTCTATGACGAGTAGTGATCTGGCTAAAACACAGTTTCTATATTTTGAAGGGGTGATGTGTGACGCGAAGGTTTACGTCAATGGAGAGTTTGCGGGAGCGCATTCAGATGGCTATACACCATTTGAAGTGCTCATAACACCTCTTCTCCAATGTGGAGATAACCTTATTACGGTGACAATGTCGGGTAAAGAAAATCCATCAATTCCTCCTTTTGGTGGGCAAATTGACTATCTGTGCTACCCGGGAATCTACCGAGATGTCCATTTGCGTACTTATTCAAGCTGCAGAGTTTTCAACGTGAAGGCAGAATCAGTAAATGTGCTGACCTCACCGGGTTTGAAGCTGGATATCTATCTTGAATCTTTTCTTAAAGAAGGGAGTGCAGGAAAGTTCGAGGTTACCGTTTGTAATAAACGTGGCGAAGCTATTCTTGAACACGTTGAAGAAGTGGAGAGATTTTGTGGTAATGCTGTTTCCACAATGCAGTTCGATGAATTGAAAGGGGTTGTACTTTGGGACATTGAAAACCCGGAACTTTACAAGGTAGAAGTTCGTTTCGTTGACAAGCATTCGTCCGACACTTTCGTATGCAGACATGGCTTCAGGGACGCCGTGTTTACGACGGAAGGCTTTTTCCTGAATGGTAAGCATCTGAAGCTGATTGGTGCAAACCGCCACCAAAGCTATCCGTACATTGGTTACGCCATGGGTCAGTCCGGACAGGAACTGGACGCAGATCTTTTGCGTTTTGAGTTTGGATTTAACATGGTAAGAACGTCGCACTATCCACAGTCTCCGTATTTTCTGAACCGGTGTGATGAAATCGGTCTGCTGGTATTTGAGGAAATTCCTGGTTGGCAGCACATTGGTGATGAAGATTGGCAGAGCAGGTCTGTTGATAACGTCAAGGCGATGATTCAACGTGACTGGAACCACCCCAGTATCATTTTGTGGGGAGTTCGTATCAACGAATCCGATGACAATTTCGACTTTTTTGACAAAACCAACAGGCAAGCCAAAGCATGGGATTCGACAAGGCAAACCGGCGGTGTACGTTGTCACTTTAAAGGTGACTTCCAAGAGGATGTATTCACGTTAAATGACTTTATCTTGGGTGAGACCGATGACCCACTGCGTAAGCCAGCAGACACTCATGGCAAGGATTACGATGTTCCGTACCTCGTCACAGAATACAATGGGCATATGTTCCCGACTAAGCGAATCGACAACGAAAACTGGCAGATGGAGCATGTCACCCGTCATTTGAGGGTTCTGAATGAAGCCCACTCAAATGACAATATTTCCGGCGCAATCACATGGTGTATGGCTGACTACAACACACACAAGGAATTCGGCAGCGGTGACATGGTTTGTCATCACGGCGTCAGTGATGCCTTCCGTAAGCCAAAATTTGCCGCATATGTCTATGCCAGCCAGATCAATCCAAGCAGGAAAGCGGTGATGGAGCCGGTTACGTACTGGACCGTTGGTGAACGATGTGCCGCAGGTGTGTTGCCGCTAATCATCCTCACAAACTGTGATTGTGTTGAGTTCACGCTTGAGAACGGAGTTAAGGGAAAATTTTACCCGGCGAGAGAACATTATCCACATTTGCCATATCCCCCTGTGATTATTGGAACAGAGGCTGCAGACCAACTATTCGGCAAGCATTCCTGGGGAGGCGGTTGGAAAAATGCCATCTTTACCGGTTATCTGGAGGGAGAGGTTGTGGCCGAGCGTCACTTTAGTGCCTCTAAAATACCTTCCGATCTGACGGTGAATGTTCAAAAGAACCAGCTTCTTGCGAATTGTAGTGATACCGCTAGGGTTCTTATCGAAACCGTTGATCAGTCAGGAAACATTCTTCCCTATTTTTCTGACTTCTTAACGCTTAGCACATCTGACAATCTGGAAATAATGGGGCCTAAGGAAGTCATTCTGGAAGCCGGGACTACCGGTCTATGGGTGAAAGCCAAGGGTGCTGGTAACGCTGTTCTAAAGATCCACTCTCATAAGTTTGGCGAAAGAGAAGTGGTGTTTGACGTAGTTGAACAGAAGTAAGTTGTACGGTTGTAAATTGAAGTGTAATTAACTTCTTAACCGGATAACCCTTACCCGGTTAATCTTGGAAGATTGAAGCACATAGCGCCGGCTCTCCTTGAGGGGCGGCGCTATTTTCTGTCATTTTTTCACTTGCATGATAGAATGCGCGACCTCTGGCAAGGTGCGCATTCAAGGGCATCTGCCATACTCTTTCTTTACTGACTTGCCGAGATTTTTCCATGCCATTTTCCAAACTTGGTCTGAGCCAACCCATTGTGTCTGCCGTGGTGGAGCTGGGATACCAGAACCCGACCTCAATCCAGGAGAAAGCGATTCCTGTCGTTCTTAATGGCCGAAACCTGTTGGCAACGGCGCAGACGGGTACAGGGAAAACGGCAAGTTTCCTGCTGCCGATAATGGAAATGCTGAGCCGGGGTGAAACCCAGCGTAAAAAGCGGGTTCGTGCGCTGGTACTTGCACCGACGCGTGAACTTGCCGCTCAGGTAGAAAAGAATGCCAATGAATATGGCAAGCATTTGTCCCTGAAAACGTTGGCGATGTACGGTGGGACTGACTCTAAAGCACAAAAACAGCATTTGCTTGATGGCGTGGATATTCTGGTGGCAACACCGGGACGCTTGCTGGATATGATGTCCCAGCGTGCAGTCCATTTCGATGAATTGGAGTATCTGGTACTTGATGAAGCCGACCGAATGCTGGATATGGGCTTTATCGAAGACATCAACAAGATCATTGAGCGGTTGCCGGATGAACGCCAGAACCTGCTCTTTTCGGCCACCCTGTCAGATAAAGTCCGCTTTCTGGCTAAAACTGCTGTACCGGATCCGGTAGAAATCAGCTCGGAAGGGAACAGTAAAGCTGAAATTGAACAGTGGCTGACGACAGTCGATAAAGACAAAAAGTCCGCTCTTCTGGCACACCTGATCACTGAAAATGGCTGGGATCAGGCATTGGTTTTTATTGAAACCAAACACGGTGCAGCCAAATTGGTGGAACAGCTGGGCAAGCGTGGCATTACTGCAGAGTCGTTCCACAGCGGCCGCAGCCAGGCAATGCGCGAACAACTGCTGGAAGATTTCAAGTCCGGCAAGCTCCAGTTTCTTGTGGCGACAGGTGTTGCTGCTCGCGGTATCGATATTGAAGAACTCAAGCGAGTGATTAACTACGATCTCCCTTTCCCGGCGGACGACTACATTCACCGTATTGGACGCACAGGACGGGCGGGTGCAAAAGGGGAGGCGATTTCCTTCCTTTCAAAAGATGACTTTAAAAACCTTTGTATGATTGAAAGTCGTCTGGGCCATTTGATTGAACGCCGCGAAATTGATGGTTTTGCCCCAAGAAAGCCGGTGCCGGTTTCAATTCTCAATTACGTACCAAAGAACAAACGCGATACGAAGAAAGAACTCACTGATTCAGAAAAGCCGAAATCACGTCGCAATGAGGCCAAACCTGGTGGAGCTGTGAAGGGTGAACGCGAAAAAAAGAGCGGAAAACCGACAGACAAATCAAGCTCGCCACGAAAACCGGCTGGACGCAATGAGCGTCCAAAGAGCGGCACAAAAGGGGAAAGAACTAACCCTTGGAGTAATCTCAAGAAGCGTAGCCATAGCTAAGGAACCACTTAAACGTGAGATCTCCTTTTGTCGGGTGTTCCAGAAGACGCCCGGCAATATGCTTGTGGCAATCGCGTTGGTTAAATCGCTGCTACCCGCATATGTTGAACTGACTGAATACTTCTTTGGCAATTTCTACAAATGTTTCCGATTCTTTTGTGACTGGCTGAGATTCTGAATAAGCAATCACGTACCTGTAAGGAATTTTAGGTTCGAATGGTTTAACTACCACGCCGTTATTAAACCAAGTTTTTGCCGCAAAAGGCTCAATTAAAGCAACAGCCAGGTTAGCCGCAACCAAGCTGTAACCGGTATGGGAGTTTTGAATCCCTATGCTGTGTGAGTATGTAATACCCGCCTCCTCTAAAACTGTGTACAGTTGATCCCAGTTATTTAACCCGCTGGGCGTAATTTCAAGTACCTCTTCGCCAATAAGGTCTTCAGGTGTAATCTCAGCTTTTTTTGCCAAAGGGTGGGACTCATTCACGGCACACACGTGGGATGTTTCTATT
Organism: Parasalinivibrio latis; assembly: GCF_036825535.1. Lineage (GTDB taxonomy): Bacteria > Pseudomonadota > Gammaproteobacteria > Enterobacterales > Vibrionaceae > Parasalinivibrio > Parasalinivibrio latis. The sequence continues at coordinate 2,070,275 of NZ_CP098812.1, read as the reverse complement.
AGGGTTTCTTGAATAATTCCGAAAGCCTGCGGGAATGATGCCGTTAGTGCCAAATGTGTCAGGTTCATCTGAAGACGGCGGACTATTTCAGAAGATGGCGCACTTTCAAGCAGCAGTTTTGATTTAGGGTGCTGGCCTTTAAAGTGCTTCACTGCATGAGGAAAAAAAAACGTGGATAAAGCTGGCGTTGCACAAATATGCAAATCTGTAGAATCCTGGGTTCTAATCTGATCTGCCAGCTTTTCGAGAGAATCCAAACTAACGAAAAAATTTTCAACCCCCCGGTAAAACTCAATAGCTTCCGGCGTGGGCAGTAACCTTCCTTTATGGCGTTTAAATAAGCTGAACTTCAATGCCACTTCCAGATCAGAAATCAGACGACTGACTGCCGGTTGTGTCACGGACATCATGCTGGCTGCACCGGTTGTCGTTCCGGTGAGCATGACAGATTTAAACGCTTCAACTTGACGGTAGCGAACTTGCACAACTGTAACCACCCTATAACATTTGCTTATACGTATATCTAATAATTCGATTTGAATTTGTCAACCATCCCTGCAAATCTTAGTGATGTTAATGATATGTAAATTTGTGGTGGATTGATGGAAAGCGTGAAAACAATTGTTGTTGCAGGATACGGAAGTTGGATTAAAGCCAGGAAAAACCCGGCTTCAGAGGTTGTGAAAAGCCTAAAGGCCAAGCAGTACCCAAACTGCAATCTTGTATTGATTGAGTGTCCGGTTGTGAGCGATTCACTTTCTGAATTGGTAGAGACAACTTTACGGGAATATAAGCCTGATGCATGGGTTGGCTTGGGGGTCTCTGTACAGTCATCGGGTATACAAGCGGAAATGGTAGGGATTAATTGGCGTCATTTTTCCGTGCCTGATGCCAAAGGTGCTTCCCTTCAGTTCAAACCCGTAGTGGAAAATGGTCCTGTTGCATACAACGCATTGCTGCCAAATCAACTGATAATTGAAAGACTGAAACAAGAGGGTATCCCCGCAGGCATATCTTTTTTTGCAGGCACTCACCTGTGTAACCAGATGATCTATACCGTCCACCATTTAGCTGAGAAGCTGGGCCTGCATACGTTGGGGGGCTTTTTACATGTTCCACAAAGTATAGAAAATGCTCTGGAAGTTAAAGATGGAGAAAAAATGCCTCCTACGATGAGTGTCGGAATGATGACCGAGGCTGTGGGTATTTCTATCGAGTGCATACTGGAACACTTGGAAGAACAAAATTCGGAGAGGCAGTTACATGCAAATGGCGAGTGTTAATCAGTCTGCGGAACCGATTTCTGGGGCATCTGAGCAAAAAATACTTTCTGTCAGTGGGCTGACTGTTGAATTTGGACACGGAAGCAAGGTTGTTACCGCCGTTGATGATTTGTCTTTTGAATTAGCTCGTAACCAAACATTGGCTATTGTCGGCGAGTCGGGCTCGGGGAAATCTGTGACTTCTCTTGCATTGCTTGGACTTATTAAGCATGTGGGTGGAAGAGTTGTTTCTGGTGAAATGAATTTTGCCAGCGATGTATTGGGTCAGAACGTCAATTTGAATTCGTTGAACGAAACAACGATTCAAAGAATACGTGGCAGAGAAATTGCCATGATTTTCCAAGAGCCCATGACCTCTTTAAACCCTGTTTATACCATCGGCTCGCAGATCATAGAAACGCTCATTTTGCATTTTGGCATCAGCCATAAGGAAGCAAGGTTAAAAGCCATTGATTTGCTGAATCTCGTCAGGTTGCCGAATGCCGCTGCGATGTTGGACAACTATCCACATCAACTGTCCGGAGGTATGCGGCAAAGGGCAATGATTGCGTTAGCTTTGTCTTGCCAGCCTAAAATACTGATTGCTGACGAGCCGACCACTGCGCTTGATGTAACGATACAGGCCCAAATTCTCCATATAATGCGAGATCTTCAAGAAGAACTTGAGACCGCATTAATATTCATCAGCCATGATATGGGTGTCGTTTCCCAAATGGCGGATAACATCCTTGTGATGAAAAACAGCAAAAAAGTTGAGATAGACAAAGCCAGCAAGGTTTTGTCTGCGCCACAGGAATTCTACACAAAGTCATTGCTAGCGGCAGTTCCAAGAATCGGGAGCATGAAAAATGAACCCTTGCCTAAAATGCTGCCACTGCTGACAGAAGAAGGCGTTATCACTAACGAATTCGTCCGTAGTGTTGAGCCGGATGAGAGTGGATTGCCGGTAATTAGTGTTGAGCAGCTTACAACACGTTATGACATCAGAGGTGGATTGTTAAATCGCGTGACACACCACGTTCATGCGGCAGAAAGCATTTCTTTTGATATTTACCCAGGTGAGACTTTTGCTGTAGTGGGTGAATCCGGTAGTGGGAAGTCAACGCTTGGAAAGACGATTCAACAACTCATTGAACCCACTGAGGGGGCAATAAAATTCCGCGGACAAGATATTTTTTCATTACCGAGTTCAGAGAGGACAAAGTTCCGTAAGGAAATCCAGTATGTTTTCCAAGACCCTTATGGATCACTAAATCCTCGAAAGACGGTGGGTGAAAGTATCATCGAACCTGCGCTCACACACAAATTAATTCAAAAACATGAAATAAAGGACCGAGTCACAGACTTGTTGGTAAAAGTTGGTTTGCACCCCGACCATGCCGATCGCTATCCCCATGAATTCTCCGGTGGACAGCGACAAAGAATTTGTATTGCCAGGGCATTGGCGTGCAACCCCAGCTTGATAATTGCAGATGAAGCCGTATCTGCACTGGATGTTACCGTACAGGCACAGGTTCTGAACTTGTTTATGAAACTGCAAAGAGAGCAGGGACTGGCATATTTGTTTATCACGCACGATATGGCTGTAGTAGAAAGAATAAGCCATAGAGTTGCTGTTATGTATTTGGGGCAAATTGTGGAAATGGGTACCAGAAAGCAGATATTTGAGAATCCACAGCATCCATATACCAAGAAGTTACTGGCAGCCGTGCCAGAAGTAAAAATAAACAAAACATCTGATTTCCAACTATTAGAAGGTGAAGTGCCCAGCCCCATTCGAGCTGTAGGTGACGAACCAAAAATAAATGAATTGGTTGAAATTGAAAAAGGTCATTTTGTGGCCAGGAACCAATAAGCGGATAGGTTCTTTCAAGATAAATTGCTGAAAAATATTAGTGATTTTAAAACAGCATGTTAATCGACGTGTACACGGAGGTATTTATGAAAAAAATAAATAGCGGACATTTAAAGAAGGCGACATTAAAATTCAGAACTTTCTCTGCTATATCGGCATTGAGTCTTGGGCTCGTGTTCTCTTCAGCTGTTAATGCTGGGCAAGTTTTAACAGTGGCTCAAGAAAATGATCCACAAAGCCTTGACCCCATAGATACTTTTTCACTTTCGTGGGGGTCTATGGGCAGTAATATTTTTGATGGCTTGGTGTTCAGAAATGAAAACCTGGATATTTTGCCCGGTCTCGCTAAAGAATGGTCATTCTTGGAGGATGGCAAACGTATTAGGTTCAAACTTCGAGAAGGTGTAACGTTTCACAATGGAGAACCATTTAATGCTGAGTCTGTAAAATATACCTTTGACAGAATGTTGGGAGAACAAGGGAAAACCAGCCCGCAACGTTCAAACTATACATCAATTGAGCGTGTTGAAATTCTGGATGACCACACCGTCGACTTTGTTATGAAAAACCCGGATCCGGTCTTAATTACAAAGTTATCTGGATATGGAGCCATGATTGTACCTAAAAAATACATCGAGGAAGTTGGCGAAAAAGCATTTGATATGAAACCTGTCGGGACGGGGCCGTTCAGTGTTGTCAACTACACGCCATCTGTAGGTTTGAAACTAGAGAAAAATCCAAACTACTGGAATGGAAAAGCCAAAGTTGATGAAGTGAATATTAAGTTTATTCCTGAGGCATCAACACGAATGGCTGAGTTGTTATCAGGAGGTGTGGATATTTCCCTGAATATTCCTGTTGCCTCGGTGGAAACCATTCGAAACAACGACAGGGTTGAGCTTGTAGATGTAAATGGTCCAACCGTGGCCTTGCTGCGATTTAAAACCAGGGATTCGATCACGTCCGATATCCGTGTTCGTAAGGCCATCAATATGGCAATCGACAAGAAAATGATAGTAGATATCTTACTTGATGGTTTAGGTAGCACAATCAGCAGTGCGCAAGGCACTAAGTCCCTTGGTTATAATCCTGATATACAGGAATATTCGTATGATCCAGCCGGAGCTAAGGCTCTTTTACAACAAGCAGGCGTGAATCCAGGTACTACCATTACCCTGGATACACGAAATAATGACGACACATTTCTTGAAGTTGCCCAGGTTATCAGTGCCTATCTGGGGGCTGTAGGTCTAAATGTTAAGATTCGCACCCACGAGAGTGGCGTGTATTCAACAGAAATTGTCCCTAAGGGTAATACGGGGGAAATGTTCTATTTCAGGTGGGGTGGTTGGACATTTGACTTCGATAATACTGCCTATCTGCTGTACCACTCCGGTGAGCGTTGGAATCCATACAATAATGATGAGAAGTTGGATGCATTGCTTGAAAAACAACGTTTAACGTACAGCACTGAAGTGCGGGAGAATATCCTTCGCGAAGTGGCGAGTTATGCCCATGAAAATGCTCTGGACATCCCATTATACAACACCTCAACGCTCTATGGCGTAAGCAAAAAAGTTAAAGGATTTACTCCTGCTCCTGATGACAGAGCCAGATACATGGATGTTTATAAGGACTAATGATGTTGTTCATCACTATTCGAATGTGATTTTGACGATAACTGGAATCTGGCTGCAACAAAAATAGCCAGATTCCAGCTTAAGCTGATGAAAATACAACTGCATTTTGGAATTTACTCTATTGGTAGCCCAGAATGTAAATGGAAGACATACAACATCAATAAGACAGTAATAATATATGCCTATTTTAAAATTTGTTTTTCAGCGAGTTATACAAGCACTGTTTGTCACGGTTGTTGTCACGCTGTTTGTCGCATTTTCGATCCGACTGACAGGTGATCCAGCTGTAATGTTAACTCTTGAATCGAGTAACGTGACAGAATCGGACTTAGTACAAATTCGTGAGTCATTAGGGCTTAATCGACCGTTTATTATCCAGTATCTTGATTTTATTTCAGGGCTGTTGACTGGAGACTTAGGCGATAGTTTTTTTAGAGGGTCAGTCTCTAATTTGATTGGTGTTGCGTTGCCATCAACTGGTCTTCTTGCAGTAACCTCAATGTTGTTTTCAATTGCAATTTCCATTCCTCTGGGTATCTATTCTGCGGTAAATAAAGGCAAGTTTTCTGACCACTTTATCCGGATATTGTCTTTACTTGGTTTGTCATTTCCAAACTTCTGGCTAGCTATAATGCTTGTTCTGTTGTTTTCAATTACATTTCCAATACTGCCGGCCAGTGGTTATAGCGGTGTGGCTTCTCTCATATTGCCTTCAGTAACAATAGGGATAATATTGACTGCGACGAATGTGAGGCTTGTCAGAACCGCTATGTTAGAAACGCTTTCGGCCCAATATATAATGGTAGCACGTGCGAAAGGTTTACGAGAAAACGTAGTTATATATAAACACGCACTCAGGAACTGCGCTATTGCATTGGTGACATTCTTTGGACTCCAGTTTGGCAATCTGATTGGCGGGATTGTCATTGTAGAAATGGTATTTAACTGGCCAGGAATGGGTACGCTGGCGGTTCAAGCTATAACCCAGAGAGATTACCCTGTACTCCAGGCATGTGTATCTATACTGGCAATATTTATTGTTCTGGTTAATTTGTTGGTTGATTTGATTTATGGCCTGATCGACCCACGAATAAGGGTGGGTTAAGTATGAATCAGAAAAAGAGCGTGAATAGTATGTTTGGAACCACAATTAAAATCCCGGGCGAATTTAAAAACTTTGAACTCATTTTGGGGGTATTGCTCGTAGGGACTATTGGGACCTTAGTTTTATTTTCAACAATTATTTTTCCCGATGGAGGAAAAACAGTAAATTTGCTGGCCAGGTTCACAGCTCCTTTCCAGTCCTTTGAGCACATCTTAGGTACGGATGCGTTAGGGCGGGATATTCTTGAGCGGATAATTGTTGGCGGCAAGGTGTCATTTTCTGTGGGATTGCTGTCGGCTCTCGGGGCAGTATTTTTAGGCACAGTAGTAGGATTGTTTGCCGGCTACTACAGGGGGGTAGTCGATGTCTTCATTATGCGATTTGCTGATATACAGCTGGCATTACCCTTTATTCTGTTGGCAATCACAGTTGTCGCGATTCTGGGCCCGGGTCTGGACAAGCTAATAGGCCTTATGATCATATCTCAGTGGGTGCAGTATGCCAGATTGGTTCGCGGGAGCGTGTTGTCGCTACGCGAGCGAGAGTATGTACAGGCTGCTCGAAGCTATGGGCTTCCGGACCTTAAAATTATTTTCGGACACATATTGCCTAATGCACTTGGGCCGCTTGTGATACTCACAACGCTTAATGTGGCAAACAATATTTTGTTGGAAAGCAGTCTGACGTATTTGGGATTGGGGGCTGATCCTCAGACGCCGAGTTGGGGAGGCATTTTATCTGAAGGCCGAAATTACATCCAAACAGCGTGGTGGGTAAGTGTATTTCCTGGGCTTGCAATCATGTTTACTGTTTTAGGGCTAAATCTTCTCGGAGATTGGTTGCGTGAGCGCCTAGACCCTTTGGAGAAATCCAGACTGTGAATTTAATTTTTTTAGGGTCGCACAAGGTTGTGGCTATCATGAGCCAAACTGCTTCTTCCAGGTGTTCGAAAAGAAAGCCGGCAAGGCGCAGACGTGATACCAAATTGGCTAAAATCTCATCAGGTAAAACGGAGGTTTGGTTAAATTTGTCCTAAGTCCCTATTTTAAACAGTTTAAACAGGTACCATTCGGCGCAGTATTGAAGGACTTTTATATACTGCGCCCGGACGGTTACGATGCAAAAAGACATCCAACTTCTCTTTGAATACGCTCAGATTCATTTTACCGGTACAGACCACAAAATTGCCGCGTACTTTCTCGATCGCAAGCCGGTAAAATCCATTGAGGAACTGGCTGAAGACATTGGCGTGTCGACTGCATCTATCACCCGTTTTTGCAAAAAGGTGGGTCTTAGGAATTTCAAAGAGTTCCTTTTTCTCTATCAACAACAGTTGGAAACGCCGACACCGCTAACTGAGAACTGCACCCTGCATGTTGACTATGTGGATATGCTGCAGCAGCTAAGTAAAAAGCTCGACAGGGTGAGCGTTAAAACGTTCAGTGATGCGGTTTACCAACACAAAATCATTCACGTATTTGGTACCGGGTTCAGTGCTCTGGCCGGGGCTGATTTTAAATTCCGTTTTACCCGGTTAGGGAAGTTCATTGAAGTGGTGACTGACGGGGATTCAATGAAAATGATCAGTGCAATCCTAAATCCGGATGCATTGGTGATTCTAATCAGTCTGAAGGGCAAAAACGAAGGAATGATCCAATGTGCCAGAGAGATGAAAACCAGGGGAGTGAATGTGCTTTGTATTACCTCGAACAGTAAATCAAAACTGATTCAATACTCTGACAGTCATATATTAACGTCATCCCTGAATGGTGAAGAATCCACCGGTATGATTTCTGGTCAAACCCCAATACTGATGGCAATCGACCATATATACCATCAGTATGTGACAGACAATAAGGATAAAATTAAAAACTGGGTAGCCACAGAAAAGCCTTTCTGTAGCTAATAACTCTTATCCCCCATATTCCTCATAGATATATCGTGATTGATTATCGCTTTATTATTTCCTGCGTAAATAGAATGGAGGGGGGTATGTGCCGATTTTCACCTCTTCAAAAGAAGCACAATATAATCACCAAAACCAAATAACTCACTGATATTATTGACTATCTAAAATATTCAATCCTGATCTTGTGCACATTGTTGTGTAAATAATTTCATTGAAATCTGATATGTGCACCATATCTCATACTGAAACTGAAAAAATTTACACAATAGCCCCGTCTTAAATATCGACCCTTAATTTGGAGAATTATTGTATGAGTCGTAATGTTGTTGCCATTACTGCTTGTGCTGCGGGTATTGCCCATACATATATGGCTGCCGAGGCATTTGAAATTGCGGCAAAGGAACATGGATTTAATGTAAAGGTTGAAACACAGGGTTCAATTGGTGCAGAGAACGTATTAACGGAGCAGGAAATTGCTGCAGCAGATGTGGTGATTATTGCCTCTGATGTTGAAATTGACCTGGCGCGTTTTGTCGGCAAGAAAGTTTATAAAACCCGCCCGAAAGAGGCGATTAAAGATGCCAATGGCCTTGTGGAGCTTGCCGTAAAAGAAGGCAAGGTTTTCGGCGCCAAGGGCACGGAAGTTGGCAATATTACATTGGGTAAAACCAACGAGAACGGTTTCATCCAACATATCATGAGCGGTATCTCCTACATGGTACCTATGGTTATCGCTGCTGGTTTGTTGCTGGCGATTGCCAATATTTTCGCATTCCAAAAAGATGACCTTGGCCGCATGGTGGCATGGGGCTTCGACCGCACCGACCCGGTTGGCGAACTCATGTATTCCCTGTTCCAGGTAGGTAAAGTCGGTTTCACCCTGATGATTCCCCTGTTTGCCGGCTTTGTTGCCAACTCCATTGCAGACCGTCCGGCTATTGCCCCTGCAATGATCGGTGCGTATATCGCGAACGATGCAGGTTTCCTCGGTACAGAGACGGGGGGCGGCTTTCTGTCAGCGATCCTTGTTGCATTTATCGTGGGTTACTTTGTCCGCGAGTTGAAGAAAATAAAGTGGCCTAAGCTGGTACAACCGCTGGTGCCTATTATGATTTTGCCGCTCATAGCCACTTTCTTTATCACCATTGTGGTGAAGTACATGATCGGTGGTCCTATCGCATCTGCAATGGGTGCTATGTATGACTGGCTGACCTGGATGACAGAAAACTACCAGGCTTCAACGTTCATCATCGGTGCTGTGATTGGTGCAATGATTGGTTTTGACTTCGGTGGCCCAGTCAACAAGACGGCCCTGATTTTTGGTACCGCAGTGTTTACCGATACTGTAGCCAAATATGGTATTGAAGGTGCGAACTTCGTACCGGGCACGGCGGCACAGGCGGCAATTTCAGTCGCGCCGCTGGGTATCTTCCTCGCTTCGCAAATCTTCAAGAATAAGTTCACCCAGACAGAAAAAATTGCTGCGAACTCGGCATTTGGTATGGGCATTGTGGGTGTAACAGAAGGTGCGATCCCATTCGCTGCCACTAACCCGGTTCAGATTATCACAGCAAGTGTTACAGGCTCTGCACTGGCTGGCGGCCTGGTTGGTTTCTTTGACTGTAAATTCTACGGCGGTATCGGTTCACCACTGGGTACGTTCATCGGCTATATCGAGCAACCAATCCCATTCCTGACCTGGATTTTGTGCACGCTGGCCGGTATTACCACGACCGCTTTGATCATCGGGTTCTGGCGTAAGCCGGTCGTAGTGGAAAGCACCGAGGCCAAGAAAACGGAAGAGAAACAAGTCGAACAACAACCGGCTCATGCAAACTAAGGCTAGCAAAATGAAAGATGTATTCAGTGTCGACCATATATTGCATGACACCTGCTCGACGACCAAAGAACAGGCATTTTCGTTCATTGCCCAACATGCTGAAAAGCTGGGTTACGTAACGAGTGCAGAACTGTATGAAGCGGGCCTTCGGGCCCGTGAGCAGGAGTCTAGCACCGGTTTTACAGGTGGTGTGGCTATTCCTCACAGCAAGAACCCGGCGGTCAGCCACGCCGGTATTTTCCTGGTACGTTTTTCTCACCCTATTGAGTGGGAAACCATGGATGATGAACCGGTTGAGACGGCTGTAGCTATGTCGATTCCTGCTGACGGGGATGAGGAAAATATCCGGCTGCTGACAAGGCTTTCCCGCGCCATTATGCGGGCACCTTTCCGTGAGGTGCTGAGAAGTGGCGATGCCGGGCAAATCCAGCAGGAAATTTCAGAAGTTATTGCGGGTTAAGCGTTGAGAGAGTTGTTGTGATGCAGAAAACCTTTCATGTCATTCCCCATACCCACTGGGATTTTGAGTGGTACTTTTCTACCCACGAATCGCTCATCCAACTTATCTATCACTTAGACGAAGTGATGAGCGGGCTTGAGAGCGGGGCGAGCGATACTTACCTTCTCGACGGGCAACTGAGTATTGTTGAAGATTACCTCGATGCCTGTCCTGATCAAAAAGCGCGCTTCAAGGCACTTGTAGAGCAGGGGAAGCTGGTCATCGGACCGTGGTATACCCAGACTGATCAACTGATCATCAGTGGTGAATCCATAGTGAGGAACCTGGCAACAGGTATCCGGTTGGGGCGTCAGCTTGGTCCGGTCATGGATATTGGCTATGTACCGGACTCCTTCGGGCAGAGCATTGATATGCCGAAAATCTACAACGGTTTCGGTATTGGCAAGACCGTGTTCTGGCGTGGACTGAACAGCGATACCTGTTCAAGCCGGGAGTTTACATGGAAAGCTGAAGACGGCAGTGAAGTGACGGCCTACAACATCAAAAATGGCTATTTTGTCGGGTCACATATTATCGGATGCGATGACCCGACGGCACTTTGCCTGCAGGCTGAAGAGGGAACTATAGCGCAAAACGTTGCCATTCCTCTGGGTGGTGACCAGCGCTATATCGACCTGGACATCAAGCCACGGATCGAAATTTCCAACCGGGCTGCTCCCGAGTACCACCTCACTGAAAGCAGCTATACCAAGCTGTTCGAGGCATTGGAAAAAGAGAACCTTGACCTGCCAAAGGTGACCGGGGAATTTATAGATGGACAGGTTTCCAAAATTCACCGTTCCATCTATTCAACCCGGTATGACCACAAATACCTTAACGACAGAATTGAACGCAGGCTGACCCACCAACTGGAACCGTTGATGGTGATGGCAAGCCAGCAAGGGATTGATCCTAAACCGCAACTGGTAGAGAACATCTGGAAAGTCCTGATGCGTAACCACGCTCACGACAGTGCCGGTGGCTGCAACACGGATAAGACGAACAAAATAATCCTCGCACGGTTTGAAGAAGCGGACCAGATGTCCGGTTCAGCTGTGGATTACCTTGTACGTAAACTTGCTGAGTCCCAGTGTAAAGATGGCCTGGGCAACGAAACCGAACGCCTTACGCTTTTTAATACCCTGCCGTATGCACGTACGCCGGTGATTAGAACAAGCATTGCTACCCAAACCCCGGATTTCGCACTAACAGACTGGCAAGGTAACCCGGTACCTTTTGATATTCACCATGTAGAAAAAACCTACAGCGGCAGCATCAAACGTACTGAGGCAGAACAGGATCCGGATCTTTATTATTACCAGACTGACATTTCCTTCTGCTATCCGCTTCCTGCCAGTGGGTTCGTCAGCTTAAAAGTCCTATCTGGGCACGTTGGGCAATCAACGCCGGTTATCTGCGATATGCTCTCTGGGCTTAATGAGATTGAGAACAACCACTATCGGTTGGCGTTCCATGACGGTCAGTTTGACCTCTATAGCAAGGCGATGGATAGGTGGTTCCTTGACTGTATTAAGCTCACGGACTCAGGGGATGATGGAGACAATTACGATTACTCTCCGCCTGAAGACGACTGGAAACTCACCTATAACTGGTGCAATGCCAGTGTTGCCGCAGACACTGGGAGGTTAGGGCAGAGCCTTGTCATTACCGGAATGTGGGATTTACCGGCTGACCTGAATGAACGTAACCGGCGGGAAACAAATGGCAAGGTTGGTTTTACCTTCTGTCTGAGCCTTAAACAGAGTGATTGCCTTGACGGTCTACCTCTGGAAATTCATGCAGAGTTCGACAACCAGGTAAAAGACCACCGGATGCAGTTGGTATTCAGCGGTTTTACCAAATCGGCGTTGAATCACGCAGATACACCTTTTGGTGTGGTACAACGCGAAAATGTTCCTGAACATCTGCATCACTGGCGTGAAGCAGGCTGGAAAGAAGAACCCAGCCCGATATACCCGATGCTGCACTTTGCCAATATGCACGATTCGACAACCAGCCTTACTGTGATGGCCAAGGGCATCAAGGAGTATGAAATCACGGAATCCGGTGATCTGGCACTTACGCTTTACCGCTGTGTTGGTTGGCTTGGCAAACCGGATCTTATCCGCCGTCCGGGCATTGCATCCGGTCAGCAGTTTAAATGGATTCGAACGCCGGACAGTCAGTTGCAGGGCAAGCTTGAGTTCGAATGTGCACTGCTGGTTGAAGAGAGGTTTAACCCGGCCCATTGCCAGAAGGTATGGCAGCACTACGCTGTGGATGTGCTGGACTACCAAAACCAGTCGCTGAACCAGTTCACCAATACCCTTAAGTACTTTGTGATGCACCCGCTTAACAACACGGTGCCAGACAGAGGTACAGGGTTGGAGCTCAATGCTGATCGACTGGTGCTCAGTGCCGTAAAACTTGCTGACAGCGGAACGGGGCTGGTGGTGCGCCTTTACAACCCGGCTCCAGATCCGGTTTCCAACCCAGGTGAAGTAACGTTGCCATACTGGTTTAACCAAGTGGAAGAGGTAAACCTGCTGGAAGAAAAACTGGCTGGGTGCAAATGCACTGAACACAGCTTCAAACTCGACAGTTTTAAACCAAAGCAAATTCGGACATTCCGGATCTTTTAAGCTCTCAGTAAGACAGAAAACCGGCCCTTGTGGTAGCTGCTTGGCTATCGGGGCCGTTTTTTTATAACGAAAGTGCTTTAACGAAATATTCTACCTACCCAGGGGTGTATTCAAACTGCACAATTTAATTCGCGCTGCCGTCACTTGGTTGCGGCGAATGAAATCGCATACAAAACAGTTTTGAAATTTAGTGGGGCAGGTGGGGTGGCTTCATAACATATTCTTTCAATTAAACTTTCTGTACATGCGGTTCATGGCTGAAACAGATGAATTCCCTTTTACGTGCCTATACTCCTAAAACACGTATCTAATGTGTAACCTATAAAAATACGAGACAGAATCTCCAGCCAGTGTTAGCAAGGGAGCGCCAGCACGATGTTTATGACAAGAATGTTCTTGGTGTTGTTACCGTTAGTGTTAACCGCCTGCTCTTCGCCGGATAGAGGAAGTTTTGGGACGTTCAAACGGTCCCTGAATAATACTTCCTACGGCTATGTGGTGATGGATGACCCAACAAACCAGGCACCCACTGAGTTAATTGAAGTCTTTGATGTCAGGCCTGGTGATTGCGGAAGCAACGGTGGCTGGAGCGACTGTGATAAAGACCGCGAGAGAAGTGAACTCTCGGAAGCGAAAAAGAAAAATCAGCGGGGTAAAGAATACTGGTACGGCTGGTCGATTTACTTTCCAGAAGATTACGTCAACGTTTACCCCACCAAAGTAGCGCTCGGGCAATTTCACCAGCACAAGTCCCATCCTGTTTGGATGTTTCAAAACTCCAGTGGTGGTTACCACCTTGATAGACAGGTGCGAGGTTATACAGAAAAATACGATGAGCTGATTTCTGAAGAAGATCTCAGAGGGAAATGGCACAAAATTGAAATTCACGCCAAATGGCAAGTTGATGATTCCGGCTTTTTTAAAGTGTGGGTAAATGGCGAACAAAAAGTGGACTACAAAGGCAAGACAATGTCCGCTCACAAGGTATATTTCAAATACGGGGTTTACCGTTCATACATGTCACGCTATAAGCTGAAACACGGTACTGACAGTGTCCCCGCCCAGAAGGTGTATTTTTCCAATGTTAAACGGGGTAGCTCACGGGAAGCATTAGCGCCTTAGTGGCTGCACACTCCCAGACCACGATAAATCCAATCCATAAAAAAAAGCCACCCTACGATGGGTGGCTCCTAGCTTCATTCAACCATCAATACGTTGAACGTAAATCATAAACTTTCAGTTCAGCTTCTAAATCTTGCTTGGTGATATCACCAATAAACCGGATCTGGCGCTTGGTGCCGGTAAGGGAGGATGGCAGCAGGGTAAAGCTTGAATCTTCAAAGCGGCCGGGGCCGGTGTATTCTAGATGGACAAAGAATGCCGGGTTCTCACAATCCAACTCGATAAAACAACCGGAATCATCTTCCAATACTTGCCATGTGATATTGGCTTTTTCCAGACGGGCGCGCTTGAATGCGCATGGGAAGTGGCTGTTCTCAATGATGGAATCAGAACTTTCCAGCATCACATGGTAGAAACCGTCACGGGTGTTTTGGCCGTCTTCCACCGTGATTTGCCATACACACTTCGCACAGTCGGCCTCAGCATCTACATCCAGAGGCCAGCTTTCCAGAATATCCCCGGCCCAGCTTATTTTCAGAACCTTACCGGTAAAGCCGGCTTTTTCACGGCTGTCACTGACAACGTGCAGGCTCAATGTGTTGTTTTCCTGGATAAACGTAGCCAGGTGGGGGGCAAAGAATCGGCGTGCATGATAGTGCAGTTGCTTCCAACGGCCGGAGTACTCCAGGCTTGACCATGAGCTGACAGGCCAGCAGTCGTTCAGTTGCCAGTAGAGGATGCCGCGGCAGTGATCTTTGTACGCACGCCAGTATTCGGAGGCTGTTTTGATTGCCAGAGCCTGTTGTACCTGACTGAGGTAAAGCTGGTTTTTAAAGGATGTCGGGAAACGGAAATAACGGGTGATCATCTCAGTGATGATGCTGTTACCCCGGCCATTTTTCTGGTGTTGCTCGAAAGTTGGTGAGGTGACGTTCCAGTCTTCCTCTTCAGCAAAGGCTTTTACGGTCGGGAGCGATGGCCACGACTGGAACCCGAATTCAGAGCAGAAGCGTGGTTTAACACCGTAGTAAGCATCAAAAGACTTACCGGAGTGCCACACATCCCAGAAGTGCATGTCACCACAGTTGTCATCGTGCCAGGCATCACCGAAATCCAGTTCGCCGTTGCATGGTGAGCTGGCCCAGAAACGACGGCTGGTGTCTTCCTGTTCAACCACTTCTGACAGTGTGCGGTTCAGGCGGTCATAGTTCACAACGTATTTTTCCCGGTTAGTCTTGGACTCCGGGTACCAGCCAATAGCACCGATAACTTCATTGTCTCCACACCATAGGGCGAGAGAAGGGTGATCAGCCAGCCGGTTTACTTGATAGCGCACTTCCTCTCGTACATCTTCAAGAAAATCCGGTGTTGATGGGTAGAGTGCACAGGAGAACATCAGGTCTTGCCAGACCAGAAGTCCGAGCTCGTCACAAAGGTTGTAGAAAGTGTCCTGCTCGTACATACCTCCGCCCCAGACACGAATCATATTCATGTTGGCTGCGACCGCATCTTCAAGAAGTTGACGGTAGCGTTCGGGTGTCTGGTTTGCGGGGCGGGCGTCGGCCGGGATCCAGTTTGCGCCTTTAGCGGTAATTGCGATGCCGTTCACCCGGAACATCATGGCGCTGCCAATGGAGTCCGGTGTTGTATCCAGCTCCAGTTGACGAAGCCCTAATCTCTTTTGGATACATTGGCCATTGAGTCTGACTTCCAAATTGTACAGTGGCTGGTCGCCGTAGCCGGCGGGCCACCACAATTTGGGTTCCCTGATTTTAATCCGGTGTGTGTATTCGGCAGTACCGGTATGTTTGCCTGCAAGTGGGAACTCATAGCAGTTTCCATCAAACAGGATAGAAAGATTGGCGGTTGCACCGGGCTCAAGCATGTCGTAATGCGTTGTTACGGACAGTGTACAAGAGCCGTCTTCGAGCCATTCCTGTTGGGTGCGTACGCGATCAAGCCGGGTTGTACGCAGGGCTTGCAGAGAAATCTCCCCATAAATGCCGCTGGCGAGCAGGCAGATCCCCCAGTCCCATCCGGCATGGCACTGGGTTTTTCGCAAGGTATTCATGTGTGGGATCTGGTTGTTCCCTACCGCCCAGGGTACCGGAAAGGGAAGGCGCTCAGCCCGGCGTTTTGCCTCTTCATCATTGCGGTGTAGCTGAATTTCGATCCGGTTTTCACCTTCATGGACAAAAGGCAGGATGTTGGCACCGAATGGGCGGAACATGTTGGAGCAGGACAGCACTTTTTCTCCGTTGACCAATACCGTAGCCAGGGTATCGACAAAGGTCAGGCTCAGTTGCAATGCAAGACCGGAAAGCATGTCAGCAGAGACGGTAAATGTCCGGCTTAGATGCCATTCACATTCGCTGACCCACTGTACGTCCTGTTCGTTGCAGGCAAAGTAGGGGTCTGGAATATGTCGGGCGTTCAGCAGGGCGGAGTGAATGTCTCCGGGCAGGGTACACGTCGTTTCAATATCAGGGCGCTGCGGCGATGTGAGATGCCATTGGCCCAACAGGTTAAGTGTGGACAAGTATTGTTCCTTTTTATTACACGATTTCCGGTTCATTTTATGAACGTTGAAGCGTATGTTGAGTGGAGATACCTATCCTTGGCTGGAGTTTTGTATCCCGCTGGGATAAATGTGATTGCTGCACAGTTGGTTTGGGGAGGTAAAGGGTGGAAAGGTAGATGCCTTTGGGGAGAGTGACCCCAATCACGCTTGTCTGCTCAGGCTACAAATCTCCAGTAAATGGCTTTTTTGTCCTCTATTTCTGTTTATTTCCCGGCCCTATAGTGGGCGCAATCAAAACAGAATATGAATCCAGGAGAGTGTCATGAAAGTCGTTGCGATTACCGCCTGTCCGACCGGTATTGCCCATACCTATATGGCGGCCGACAAGCTGACCGAAACGGCAAAAAAGATGGGGATTTCCATCAAGGTAGAAACCCAGGGTGCAATGGGTATTGAGAACCGCCTTACCGAACAGGATGTCGCGAGTGCTGATGTCGTTGTTTTGGCAGCGGACATTAATATTGAACATGCCTACCGCTTTGAAAATCGCCCTTGTGTGAAAACAACTATCAACGACGCACTCCATTCTCCCAAGAAGATTTTTTCCCAGTGCCAGCAACTTGCAGCCCGCTAAGAAGGCCAAATAAAAATGACGAACAGAACATTACAAATTTCCTGTAGCCTCCCAAATGGTATCCACGCTCGTCCTGCCTCCCACCTGGAAAAAGCGTGCGCCGAATTTGCGTGTCAGATTACCCTGACCAACCTGCGTAACGGTAACAAGGGCAATGCGAAAAGCGTGCTGTCCATTGTTGGTACTGACACGCTGCTGAACGACGAATTCACTCTGACGTTTGAGGGCTGTGATGCGCCGGAAGCACACGCGGCACTGGAACGCTTTATGGAAGATGTTTTCCCATACTGTGATGAACCACTGGCAAACCTGGACGACAATGCGAAAATCGTTCTGCCACAATCACTGATGCGTCACAACCCTGAACTGATTAAGGGCAATACCCTGGCAAAAGGCATTGGTGCCGGCGTACTGGTTGAAATGAAAACGTTCGATATCCGTGTCTATGCGACGCCGGTATGTGACAACGAAGCTGATCGCTTTGCCCGTGCAAAAGCGGCGGTGGTTGCTGCACTGCAGGAAAACCTGCAAAAAGCAGATGGGGAAGAGAACGCGATTCTTGATGCGCACCTTTCCATTGCCAATGATCCGGAATTTACCGTGAACATCGAAAAATTACTGGTTGAAACGTCTGTAGCCAATGCAGTTTTGGCGGAAGTGGAGCGCGTTTCGGCACAGCTCAGTCAGTCTTCCAGTGCCTACCTGCAAGAACGTGTACTGGATATCCGTGACGTGGCGGGCCAACTTCTGGCAGCAGCATACCCGGACGTTCCGGTTGCCCGGTTTGAGCTGACTGAACCCAGCATCGTTATCGCTGAAGACCTGACACCGAGCCAGTTCTTGTCACTGGATCGCGGCCTGACGAAAGGTCTGGTCCTTACCCATGCGGGTAAAACGTCACACACCGTTATTTTAGCCCGCGCATTTGGTATCCCAACACTGAGCGGTATTTCCGTTGCGGATTGTGAAGGGGCCTTGGGTACCAAGGTTTACCTGCATGCGGAACTGGGTGTTGTGGCCGTAAACGCCAATTTAGGCGTCGAGGTTTACTTTGACCGCGCCATGCAGTTGGCTGACAGACGTGCCAACCAACAGAAGCGATTTGCCGGTAAGCAGGGCATGACCCGCGATGGCAAGCGCATTGAGGTTGCTGCGAATATCGCCTGTGCCGTAGAGGCTGAAGGGGCCTTTAACCAAGGGGCAGAAGGCGTTGGTCTGTTTCGCACCGAAATGCTGTTTATGGACCGAGCCAGTGCGCCGACCGAAGAAGAACAATTCCGTGCCTATTCGGATGTCCTGAAAGCGGCAGAAGGTAAGCCGATCATCATCCGTACCATGGATATCGGTGGTGACAAGCCAATCGACTACCTGAACTTACCGGCAGAGCAAAACCCGTTTCTCGGTTATCGCGCGGTGCGCATCTACCCTCAGTTCCTGAATCTGTTCCGCACCCAGCTTCGAGCCATTTTGCGTGCAGCTTGCTGTGGCCATGCCCGCGTCATGGTGCCGATGATCCAGAGCATTGAGGAAATCCGCTGGGTAAAAGAGCAGATGCGCATCGTGGCCAACGAACTGAGTGCTGAAGGCCTTGATCATGTTGCCCACATTGAATTGGGGATCATGGTAGAAGTACCGGCCGTTGCGTTTATGATTGACCAGTTCAGCAAGGAGGTGGATTTCTTCAGCATCGGTTCAAACGATATGACCCAGTACCTCCTGGCGGTGGATCGCGACAACGACCAGGTTTCGAGCCTTTACAACAGTATGGCTCCATCCTTCCTGCGCATGCTGCGACAGGTTGTTGATACCGCCCATGCCAACGGCCGCTGGGTTGGCCTATGCGGCGAGCTGG
Source organism: Parasalinivibrio latis (assembly GCF_036825535.1). Classification (GTDB taxonomy): domain Bacteria; phylum Pseudomonadota; class Gammaproteobacteria; order Enterobacterales; family Vibrionaceae; genus Parasalinivibrio; species Parasalinivibrio latis. The sequence goes on along the minus strand of NZ_CP098812.1, from coordinate 2,051,373 downwards.
GTGCAGATGCCCGCGTGTTGCCGCTGCTTGTGGGGGCGGGGCTGGACGAGGTGAGTATGAGTGCACCAAATATTCCGGCGACCAAGGCTTTGCTTGCCGAGTTGGACAGCCAGGCTTGTCGGACATTGTTTGATGCAGCGTGTGACTGTGCCACGATCGCAGATGTAGTCGCGGTACTGGATAACATGGAGCAGAACGAGGCGGGTAAGAGCCTGCTGGATACTGAGTGTGTATTTAAGCGCGCCAACTTCCGTACTAAGGAAGAAGCCATTCAGGCGCTGGTAGGGAACCTTGCCCTGACCGGGCGTACTGATGCAGAGTTCCTTCTTGAAGAAGATATCTGGGCGCGAGAAGCCGTGTTCTCTACTGGCCTTGGGTTTGGTTTTGCTATCCCGCATACCAAATCAGAGAATATTCGCCATTCATCTATCAGTATTGCCCAGCTTGAAAGCCCGATTAACTGGCAGTCTGACTCCGGTGATGTGGATTTCATCATCATGCTGACCCTGAACAAGGACCAGGGTGACCAGCACATGCGAATCTTCTCGTCACTGGCCAGAAAGCTGATTCATGCGGACTTCCGTGAACGCCTGCGTGAAGCTGAAGATGAGGCTGCAGTGATTGCGATGCTTAGGGAAGAACTGGCGTTGTAATACTTGGAACAACCTAATCCTGAAAGAGGCCCTCATATGGGCCTCTCTGTTTTTCCGGCGGTACGATGCTAAATGGACTTTACGTAATTATGGGCGGTCTTTTTATGTATAAACCCGGCACTTTTATAAAAAGAATGAGAAGCGTCCCGCTTGATGTCAGAACGGACCACTATCCGGGACAGACTTTGCTGCTTGGCCCAATCTTCAGCTTTGGATATCAGTTTTCTGCCTAAGCCTTTCCGCCTTACCGCTAAATCAACAACCATGCCGGTAATTTCAGCTTTAATGCCCGTTTCCAGGGTAATTCTCTTCTCGACAGATATCCAACCGACCACGCTTTCAATTTCTGCGACAAATACTTCATGTGCATCAGAGCTCAACATGAGGTTTAACCAACATTCAGTTTGTTCGAGTGTGGCATGGTAGCCAAGTTCATCTGTAAGGTGGTTTATGTCTTTAAAGTCTGAACGTTCTGCTCTGCGAATGGAGATATCTGGCATGTCGGTTGATCCTTTCACGTTTCGTTTTATTACCTGGCTATTGCATTTGTATAAATCATTATCTCACTTATTCACCGCAATGATGCAAAATGTTGCGTTATTTATCAGTATGTTTGCCTGAATGGCAAATAAAAACACCCGGCTGTTAAGCCGGGTGCATAAGCGTCTTAATACAGAGGGTTAGGCTAACTTAAACCTGCCCACAATGTTTTTAAGCGTATCTGCAAGTTTTTCCAACTCTTTACTTGATTGGACTGTTTGCTGGGTGTTTGATGCACTTTCCCTCGAAATTGCGCTCACCGATTGCACGTTGTTGCTTATTTCCTCTGTAACTGCCGTTTGTTCTTCGCTGGCCGCAGCACTTTGGGTATTCATTTCGAGAATTCGCTCAATGGAGGAGGTGATAGTGGAGAAAGCTTCTCCTGATTTCCCAGCATCAACCACACTGTCACGCACGATTTTGTTACTTTTCTCCATGCTGGCGACTACCTCAGTGGTACCTTGCTGGAGGCGTTCAATAAGCCCCTGAATTTCAGAGGTGGAGTTTTGGGTTCGCTGGGCCAATCCCCTGACTTCGTCTGCGACAACTGCGAAGCCTCTGCCTTGTTCCCCGGCTCGTGCTGCTTCTATTGCTGCATTCAGTGCAAGGAGGTTTGTCTGGTCGGCAATATCCAGAATGACATCCAGAATGCTACCGATATTGTTTGTCTCAGTCGCCAGGTCGTTAAGACGGGCTGTTGTATTGGTGATCTCTCCTTCCAGTGAACTGATACTCCGGATAGTTTCCTGAACAACAGCCAACCCTGATTGTGCTTCTTTGCTTGCGTCGTTGGCACATGAAGCTGCTTCTTCGGCATTTTTTGCGATTTCCAGAGCAGAATCAGACATTTGTTCCATGCTGGAGGCAACGTTATCCGTCATGTTCAGCTGTTCGCCAGCACCTTTATTGGTCGCGGAGATTACCTTTGACAGCGAAGATGAGGACTCAGAGAGATGATTGCTGGCATCCGACATACTTTGGATAATGCCTCTCAAGTTGTCGGTTGTGGATTGCAGGGCGTTTTGCAGAGTGCCTACCTCATTATTCCCGCCTTTGGGAAGATTCACGGTTAAATCACCGTCGGAGAGTTTCTTAGCTGCAAGCAACACATCGTGAATAGGCTTGGTGATGGTTCCGGATACGACTGTACCGATGAAAAATGCGATAACGACAGTCACCAAACCGCCGAGAACAATGATAGTTTTCGTTACCGACGATGCATTCTGAGAAGCTTCCACACGCTGGTCCATCAGCCCCTGTTCGATGGAAACAATGACAGCGACTTTTTCACGAAGACCGTCCATGAAAACCTTGCCCTGCTTTTTGGCCAGCTCTTGGTAAAGATCATCGCCGGTAGGGAATTTGTTTGCTTCCCTTACCATCGTAATGGCTTTTTCAGCATACCCATTTATCCATTGTGAGGCACTTCCGGCTAACTGGGTTCCCTGGATTGATGAAATGATGTTTTCAGCCGATTTTTTACCAGCTACATAGGGCTCAAGAAATTCCTCTTTGCGGTTTAGCATAAATCCCCGCAGCCCGGTTTCCATATTGATCATGGCATCCAGGAGGTTTCGGCCATTGCTCCCGTAATTGCCGGTTGCTATTTCTGCACGCAGTCCGTCCATGCTTTTTTTGCCAACACCGGACTCAATCAATTGGTTTAGTGAGAGATTTATCTTTTCTCCGGCTTTGATGTTTTTACGAAGTGCGATGATACCTTCCGCATAATTGTCCCATTGGTGGGCGACTTCAGCCACTTCTGCAAAACGGTCCTGCTGGGCGGGATTGTCACTGGTCAGCTTGGTGACTGTTCTTAAGTTATCCTCGAAAGCCTTTATTCCGCCATAGTAGGGTTCGAGGTATTCTTCATCACCACCAATTGCAAAACCTCGTAAACCGGTCTCTTTATCTACCATAGAGTTAACCAGGCCATCTGAGTAGTTGATGACGTTGTAGGTATGGCTAACCATCTTTTCGGTTTTATCCATGGTACTGATGCCATTCCATGCGATCGCGCAAAGTATGAAAATCAATATCCCATTGATTATATTTCCGGACATTAATTTATTTTTAATGGTTAAGTTTTTTAAATTCATAACCTTACCTGTGACTGATCAATCATCGGCGTTATTTTCGACCCAGCATTTGTCGCTTATATGTTACAAGTGCTTCATATCTAGTGTAGATAAAGTTACGAAATTTATAGCTTTACTTTTAAATTCCTTTAACTCTGTGATCTGACGGCTGAACTGTTACCTCGATTTTCCCCTGCTTAAGGCTTTACTCATATTCAAAATCTTTTCGGCGTCACAAACGGTGCAATCGTCTTTAAATAATATCCGGCGGATGACGAAATTTCCTAATCTTAAAATAAATCCTAAAAATCAATAATTTTGGTGAATGAGAAATGAAAGCGCCGTTTATTTATCATGGGCAGGACAGCCACTGGGTTGTAGCAACAGATAGAGATTTGACAGTACGTGTAGTGACAGCAAATGATTTTGAGCCCGATGTTTTGTATGTCCGCTGTGAGCCGGACAACGAACAGCGCCTTATAGCTATGGAGACAGTGTGTGTCGAGGGGCGGTTAAAAACGTGGCAGGCGGTTATCCCTCTTAACCAGGACAAAGCGACAACGGTTTATTGCTTTAAAGTGGTGACTCAAAGCCGGCAGTGGTGGCTGCATAGCTCGGGTATATCCAGCAGGATGCCTGGGTTGGAAAGACAGTTTCGCTATAACGCTGAACATCAACCGCCGGAATGGGTGAAAGAGCAGGTTTTTTACCAGATTTTCCCTGACCGTTTTGCAAATGGTAACCCGGATATCAATGTAAAAACCGGAGAGTACTGCCTACATGGCGATGAAAAACCGACTGTAGCCAAAGGCTGGGGTGAACCGGTTTCAGAACATGGAAAACAGGGGGCCTGTGAATTCTACGGCGGCGACCTGAAAGGGATTCGTGAAAAACTGGATTATCTGCAACAACTGGGTGTGACTACCCTTTACCTTAACCCGATTTTTACCGCACCGAGCAACCATAAATATGACACATCAGACTACCTGAACGTTGACCCGCATTTGGGTACCAACGAGGAGTTTGCAGCGCTGGTGGCGGATCTTCACGCCCGTGGAATGAAGATTGTGCTGGATGCGGTGTTTAATCACACTTCACTTAACCACCCTTGGTTTGACAGGTTCCACAATCGAACAGACGGGCAGGGTGCCTGGCAGAACCCTGCATCACCATACCGCGAGTATTATCAGTTTGATGGTGATTCAGAAAATTACATCGGCTGGAATGGCGTTCAGACATTACCAAAGCTGAACTACCTGAATCAGGAGGTCCGCAACTACTTCTACGACAGTGAAAATGCGGTAATCAAACATTGGCTTCGTCATCCGTATAGCATTGACGGCTGGCGGTTTGATGTTATCCATATGCTTGGGGAAGGAGAGGGGGCGACAAACAACGCCCACTATGTCAGGGCGTTTCGTGAGTCAGCGAAGTCTGTCAACCCGGATTGTTATGTATTGGGTGAGCATTTCTTTGAAGCGACATCCTGGCTGCAAGGTGACCAGGAAGATGGCGCGATGAACTACTACGGTTTTGCCCATCCGGTGAGGGCGTTTTTTGCCGGATTGGATATCGCATTTGACCCATGCCAGATAGAAGCGGATGAGTTTGCTGACTGGTTGATGGAAGCCATGGCAAAAGTGCCCTGGCGGAACCAGTTGAGCCAGTTAAACCAGCTCGACAGCCATGACACCATGCGTTTTTTAACCATGGTTAATGGTGATGAACAAATTTTCCGCAATGCGTTGATGTTCCTGTTCTGTTGGCCTGGAGTCCCATGTATTTACTATGGCACCGAAGTGTCGTTGGAAGGTGGACATGATCCCGACAACCGCCGTTGCTTCCCATGGGAACGACTTGAACAGCACCGGGAGATGGTGGGGTTCATTAAAACGCTGACAGCCCTTCGTCAACATTCCAAAGCTGTGCAACAGGGCAGTATCCAGTGGTTGCATGCGGAAGGTGACATACTGGCATTTGCCCGTGTATTAGACGGAGACGTGGTTATCTGTGCAGTAAACCGTGGGGAAAAGCCGGTTTCGTTTGTACTTCCTGTTTGGAAAACTGGTGTGGAGATGGGGGCGTTCACATCAGTGATGGGCGACGACAAATTAATTGCCGGTAATGGAAATATGCAATTAGCATTGGCGGAAAAATCAGCTTTGATTTTGAAGCGAGTGTGTTCGGCAGATTAATGTAACAGGTCGCTCACTAGCCCGGTATATTACCGGGCTGCTTCGGCCAACTCTAAAGACCTTAAGTATGCAGTTGGCATATTAAGCATTTTTGCTTCTTCAAAAGAAAACACTTTTAGTTCTTTATGCTCATTACTGATGATCAACTTGGGATCTGTTTCATGGGTTCTCAGGAGATAAGTGACAATAACAACCTCCGTTTCATTAACCGGATAAAGCCAGTTATTCAGTTCTTGAACAACGTAAGCGGCTACACCCAGTTCTTCTGAAGTTTCCCGTGTGACACACTCTTCTAAGTCTTCACCCGGCTCTAATTTACCCCCAGGAAGTTCCCATTCATCACGCTCATTTTTTAGAAGTGGGTACCGTCCACCGAGATCTAAAACGCCCTTTACAGAAACCGGAAATTTGTGAGCTAATCCATCAGTCATGTAGATTCCTTAAACAGATATCGAGTGATTATTGTGAGTAAGACTTGCTAAAGCTGCAGTCATATCTTATTTCAGATTCGACAGCCTGTGAAATATACCGTGTTTTTAAGGTTCATCGCGGCTTTCCGGGGAAAGCCGCTTTTATCTTTAAAAAGAAGTATGCAATCGGCTAGCTGAAAAAGTGTTTGTCACGCCCGCCAACAGTCACCCCTGAAATCCACGGTGCGGAAGTGAACACATGAAGTGATCATCCTGAATACAATAAACCGGAAATATTTATCTCCCGGTTTTTTACTTAGAGCGATCAACTGTTGACGAGCGCAACCGCTTCTCTGACGGAGACAGCCAATCCGTCCCAGTCTCCGGCATCAATACGCTTTTTGTCTACCATCCAGGTTCCTCCGCAGGCAATTACTCGAGGAATATTCAGGTAGTCATTGATGTTCACAGCGTTTATACCGCCCGTTGGCATCAAGTGGATGTCGGTATAGGGTGCCAGCAGGGATTTCACCATATTAATTCCACCGGAAGCCTCGGCTGGAAAGAACTTGAGCGTAGAAATACCTAGCTCAAGTGCTGCCTCAATAGTGGAAGGATTGTTCACCCCGGGTATAATGTCCAAGTCGTGTATTTGGCAGGCTTTGACGGTATTAGGGTTAAAACCGGGGGACACGATAAACGACGCGCCAGCTGATTTGGCTGCGGAAACCTGTGTTTCAGTTAACACCGTACCAGCACCAATCAACATGTCCGGCTGGCTTTTACTGAGCAAGCGAATGGCTTTCTCAGCGGCGGCGGTACGAAAGGTGATCTCAGCAGCGGGAAGGCCGTTTGCCATCAGTACTTCACCAAGGGGCAAAATGTCTTCTGCCCGGTCTATCGCGATAACGGGTACGACTTTGATTGCACTGAGCTGTTCGTTAAGTTCGGTCATTTCCTTTCCTTAGGTAAAAGTTTTGTGTCGTTCGGGATAATTGCGCCAGAAAATTGAATAACCTGCCCCGCGACGCTGTTGGCGTTTTCGCAGCATTTGCGCAATGGGTATCCGGCAAGGTAGCTGGCCAGAAATGCTCCATTGAAAGAATCGCCCGCAGCAGTGCTGTCGATGACCTGTTGTACCGGCACCGTGCTGACGCGCACAGCCTTCCCAGAGGACAGCCTCTGGGCAATACATCCGTTCTTTCCCAGACGGACAACCGTGGTATCCACTCCCTTAGAGGCAAGGCGTGAGAGTGTTTCAGCCGGTGTATTGTCCTCCCATAGCATTTGCTCATCATCGAAGGTCAGCAGTGCGATATCTGTTGCGGCAAATATTGCTTCATAGACTGCTTTTGTTTCCTCCCAATGGCTGACTGCTTTCCAAAGGGCAGGGCGAAAGTTACTGTCGAAGGCGATGGTTACGCCTTTCTCTTTACAGCGATGCAGCATCGAAACCAGATGGCTACGGTCTTTTTCGGGCAAGATCGCGACACTGATTCCACTGATAAACAGCAGGTCAAACTGCTCGATTTCTTCCAAGATTGTTGCTATATCCGAGTGCTGAAAGAGGTACTTTGCAGCGGACCCGTTTCGCCAATAGTGAAATGTTCTTTCTCCCTCTTCATTTACTTCAATGAGGTAAAGACCGGGCGCGCGGGTATTATCTTGCAGCACCATCGATGTGTTGAGCCTTTCTGCTTCCCAACGAGAGACCAAGTTGTTGCTGATTGAGTCGGCTCCCATCGCAGTAACATAAAAGACGTCTACATCTAAAGGCTTGGGCAGTTGGCTTGCGGTGCGCTTCAGATAGATGGCGGTATTCAACGAATCACCTCCAAACCCCTGATTCATTGTTCCAAAAAGCTTCCCGCTGAACTCAATCATGCATTCACCGATTACGGCGATTCGCTTCATCTTCTACATTCTCCTGTCCAGATGGACTACCGGCCCATCCATCCTCCATCTACTGTCAAGATGGTGCCGTGCACATAGTCTGAAGCACCGGATGCAAGGAAAACAGCAGGCCCGGCAAAATCGTTTGGGTTACCCCAGCGCCCAGCCGGGATCCTTTCCAGGATTGATTTCGCTCTGGCGGTGTCTTTCTGTAGAGCCTCTGTGTTGTCAGTTGCAATATATCCAGGTGCTATGGCGTTAACGTTAATGCCTTTTGATGCCCATTCGTTGGCAAAGGCCTTGGTCAGTTGCCCAATTCCACCTTTTGAGGCGGCGTAACCCGGAACCGTGATACCTCCCTGGAATGTGAGCAGAGACGCTGTGAAAATGATTTTCCCTTCACCCCGTTCTACCATGGTTCGGCCTACTTCACGGGTCAGGATAAATTGCGAGGAGAGGTTAGTTTCGATGACGTTGTCCCAGAGGCTGTCGTCATGTTCGACGGCAGGCGCACGCTTGATGGTGCCCGCATTGTTTACAAGAATATCAATATCCGGGTGATCAACTAAAATCTGCTGCGCAAAGTTTTGGATAGCATTTCGGTTTGAAAAATCGCATTGATAGGACCAAAACCTGCGGCCTGATGATGAGACAGATCGCTCTACATCGCTCCCTTGGGGTTCAAGGTTTTGGCTGACTCCAATGATATCTGCGCCTGCTTCCGCCAGAGCTTCTGCCATAGCTTTCCCGATGCCGCGGCGAGCACCGGTGACGAGGGCTTTTTTACCGCACAGGTCGAACTTTGTTTTTGACTGCATCACACTAACTCCGGCGTTACTGAAATAAGTGTTTTAATGTTCAATGTTTTTTTGGGAGTAAATGCCTTTTGGATTTCTTTTAAAGGTTTAATTCCCGTGACAATGTGCTCCGGCAGTATCTGTTTGTTTGCCAGCAAGGAAATTGCTTTATCAAAGTCTTTTGATTCATATACTCGAGCACCTATTAGCTCCAGCTCCTGCCAAAAAAATTTAAATAGGTCTATTTGTGGCTTGTTTGTGTGAATGGCTACCATGCATATTCTTGCTCTGGTTGCTGACACTTTGGTAAACAGATCAACAGCTGCTTGAACTCCTGAAGCGTCAAAAATGACATCAAATCCTTTTTGATTTGTTTTACTCAGTAGTGAAGCTTCCTGGCCAGGAAGTGAAGCATTAACGACAGTAAATCCGAGGCTTTTTGTGTAGCGAATTTTTTTGGGGTCTACTTCACTGACAATCACATTAGCACCAGACTCGCGCGCTACCATCGCAATTAGCAGGCCAATTGGCCCGGCACCAATCACCAACACATCTTCATTTTTGCAAACCCTCGCGCGATCGACGTCATGGCATGCAACAGCCAGCGGCTCAACGATTGCTGCGTCTGAAAGTGGCAGATTAGGTGGGAGCTTATGAATAGTATGTGCTGGAACAGTCCAGTACTGTTGAAAAGCCCCATCAGAGTCCAGCCCAAGAAATTTCAAATTCTCACAAATATGGGTAAGACCACGTTGACATGTCGAACACTTCCCACAGTGTTGAAGTGGTCGGACGACGACGGGGTCTCCGACTTGTAGGTTGAACACATCACTGCCGACCTCTGTGATTACGCCTGACATTTCATGGCCAATAACTCTGTGCTTTCCCACACGTTGATCCATATGCCCACCATATACATGCATATCAGTTCCACATATGCCGCAATATGCAATGGCTACCTGAACTTCTTGGCTCAAGGGGCGGTAAATTGGGGCGGTCTCAAGAGAAAACTTGTTATCTCCAACATAATATGCCGCTACATTTTTCCCATTCATTGTTTCTTACTCCATGAATACTTCTATCTGGTTGCGTCCCTGTTTTGATAAGTCTTAAATGTGACAAGTACATTATGGTACGACAAAACAAAGTAAAGAATATCTAATTAGGTGATAATTGCAACAGTAAATGTGTTATTGTGCAATAAAAGGTGTGTATTTGATGTTTTAGTATTCCTGTTGTGTATTTATGGTCATACCAAAAAAATCATGGTCTGAGTGTGGTGAAATGATTAACATAGAGGGTTACAGGCGCTTCATTGGAAAGCTATCAATTAAAAAGGGAAATTGAATAATGTCCGTTGAGGCAAGTCCGGCGGGTAAGCCGGTAGTAAAAACGTCTGGTGGTAGGGCTGCTGACGATATTCTTGCTACTCTCGAACAGCAAATTGTCAGTGGAGCATTAAAAAATGGAGAGCCATTACCATCTGAGCGCGCAATGATGGAAATGTTTGGTGCCAGCCGAACGGTAATTCGGGAGGTAATTGTTGCGCTGGATAACAGAGGACTTATTACTAATAAGGCTCGCTTCCGACCTGTTGTTAAGAAACCGGATTACGAAACGGTTTTGAACAACATAGGCACAGTTGTCACACATTTCCTTTCGGATGAGCCTGAAATAAAGCATCTATACGATATGAGGATCTTTGTTGAAAAGATGTTGGTTCGGGAAGCTGCAATTAATGCCAACAAAGAACACATTCGCGCACTCAAGGACGCCTTGGCAAAAAACGGTACAGCCATTGGCGATCCTGTCGCTTACTATGAAACTGATAAAGCATTTCATCGCGTGCTATACCAAGTGTCAAACAATCCAATTTTCCCAGCTATTCATCAAGGGTTTTGTACTTGGTTAGCTCCACAATGGGAGAAAATAGAGCATGATTCTGTGATGAATATGCAAAGCTATTCTGCACACCAAGCTATTTTCCAGTCGATACTAGAGAGAGACCCAGATGCTGCAGAACAGGCATTGGTAGACCACCTGAATGATGCTTGGATGAATGTAAGGAAAACATTTGATTAGTCCTCTTGGTTGGTCACCTTGCCGCTTTAATGCTGAATGTATTAGTTAAGTTTCGATCATAAGGTCCGTATACACGGAACTTAATCGTTGTAGAGTATTGATTACTAATAGATATTTAGAGAAGCATCAATGGTGTAAGTACGACCTGCCTTTGTCTCTAATGTGGCAGACATATCATTGTATCAGACTGTTAACGGAAGGCCGGCATGAGATGTAATAGCTGCATTTACGAATTGGCCGTTTTACCATTCGAGGAGCTATAGTGATTTTTGGTGTACAGGAAGGAAAGAATGCAGTGTAACCTATTGATTGATTTCGCCAGATCAACAATCAACAAGGAGTACACTGCATGGACAACAATCATAACGTTACCGAACTTCATAAACCAGAAAATCTATTGAATGAACTGCTCAAACAGGGAGCACAGCTGTTACTGGCTCAAGCCATAGAAGCAGAAGTTCAAGCTTTGCTCGAACATTTCTCAACGCTCCAGATTAATGGAAAGCAGGACGTCGTTCGTAGTGGTCACTTGCCGGAACGTAGGCTTCAAACTGGACTGGGTGACATTTCTGTCAAAGTGCCCAAAGTCCGTGACAGAACGGGCAGCGGGATTAAGTTCAACAGCAAGCTGGTGCCGCCTTATCTCAAGCGGATCAAAAACATTGAAGAGCTTGTCCCCTGGTTGTACTTGCGGGGGATCTCAACGGGTGATATGCAGCCTGCTTTGGAATCGCTCCTGGACAAGCAGGCAAAGGGGTTATCAGCCAACAGCGTTTCCCGGCTCAAGCTGCAATGGGAAGCAGAGTACGAACAGTGGCGCAACCGCGACCTGAGCAAACGCCGGTATGTCTATGTCTGGGCTGATGGTGTTTACAGCAAGGTCCGGATGGACGACAATCTATGTCTTCTGGTTGTCATAGGTGTCGACGATATAGGTCGCAAGGAAGTCCTGGCCGTTGTCGACGGGTACCGTGAGTCCGAGGCCAGTTGGCTCAAAAAAGGCGTTTTACAGCTCTCTAAGAATGATAATCTTGTGAAAGGTAAAACGCCTCAAACTTATTATCTCCAATGAACAAATTCAGTAGTTGATTTTATTGCGAAAAGAGATACTTGTATTATTGACTATTTCAATATCACACCGTCCAATTGAAAATACTGCTGAGTGCCTAAGTTAACAACCTCAACCGAGTGGAATTTACTTGTTAAACCGGAAACTTCGAACGTTTTAACCTGTGGTATGTAAGTTGAGCCACTTTGATTCGAAGAATGAACTCCGTATGAAACGCCATCGATGAATACTTCAAAATCACTGTATGCACTATATGTCGGCATGACTAATGAGAACCCTTCTCCGATGAAGTCAAAGACAAAACTGTCACCTTGAGTAGTGGTTGCGTGTACATCATCGTTGATATCACCAGGATTTCTGTTTGCTGATACATGCCAATTACCTTTGTATCTTATATTTGGCGCATTATCATTGAATCCAGCAAATACATGAAGCTTATCCAACTGCATGAATAAACCATTTAGCTTAACAACACGAATTGTATGCTGACCCAACGGTAAATTTCGATTACTAAATGTGTATTGCTGAGCAGTGTATGCGCTGCTGCCATTGTTTGCCGTATACACTCCTTGAGACACATTATCAATGAATACTTCAAAATCACCATAAGACTGATTAAGAGGCATCACAACATCTATACCATACCCATAAAACGTGTATTCAAAGTAATCGCCATTTGTTTGAGTGTAGTGGACATCATTGTTGTAATCACCCTCAGTACGATTACTGGCTTCTGTCCATGCACCTACATAATTAATTCCAATAGAGTCATTGTTTGGTACTTCAACAGATTCCTGAGCCCCTATCGTTTCAATTTTATCAATTTGCAGGTAGCCACCACCGCGGTTTTCTACGCGAATAGTATGATTACCAATGGACAACTTTTCATGTTTAAATACTTCAATCTGAGGAAGATATTCATTACCTTCTGCTTTGGAGGTGAAAATACCCTGTGATACTCCATCGATAAAGACTTCGAAATCAGCATAAGTATTGTGTTTTGGCATAAACAAAGCTACACCAGTTCCGTTAAAATCAAATTCAAAGTAAGCATCCAAACTACCTGCGTAGTGAACATCGGATTGATAATCATTCTCAGTGCGGTTGCTAGAAAGCTGCCAGTGACCTTCGGAATAACGAATTTTACTGCTGGTATTATTTACACATTCCTCTTCACACTTAAACACTTCGAGTCTTTCACCCAATTGCAAAAGCATGTCTTTTGTTTCTGGTCCAATTTTACCGTCTTCCCACATCATAATCGCGAGAGTTAATGGGTAACCTCGGCTATTATGATCTTTGACATAAGAATAAGCGTTATCTACGTTTGCCCACCAACTCCACAAATTAATTTCTTGATTTTCCCAGTGCACTCCCCAATTTTGATTTAATGTTGGAGTACAGTGTCCCAAAAGACCTTTTAATGGTCCCTTGACATGTATGCCATTTCCACCAACTTCTGTATCTTGGTAATAACACGTTTCGCCAAATGATATATCGTCAAAATCTGTTGCATTTGAAAGGTGCCATGGATTAAATGACATCAAACGGCCTGGGTTGCCAGCGCGTGCCGCTGCTGCCATTCGTTCATAGGGGGCTGGATAATAAACCATTGCGTCATCGAAAAACCAGCCTTTCAGTTTATCACCAAATTGCTCACCGATTTCCTCCACAACGCTTATCCAATTGTTGATGAACACACTCTTATCTCCGATGCCGCCGGGATGGAATGTGCTTGCGGGAAACTTTTGCGCTCTCCACCAATCAGTTGATTCATAACCAAGGGCAATATCTTGTCCTGTATGATAATACAGATAGAAGTCGATATTTCGGTCGGCAAGAGCAGTCGCAATTTCCAAATTCAAATTTCTTGAAGTGGTACGTTGTAATATTGGGGTTGTCCCTTGCTCAGCGTGATAGTTTTGCAGTATGGTATCAACAGCTTTCACTGGTTGATCAAATTGATACGTATACCAAGTAGCAGACCAAATAATATATTCAGCACCGGTACTTGCTACGAAATCAGCAAATTTTTGTACATCAAAATCACCTGCCTGATTATCTATACTCTTTTTCTCACCAAACTCAGGATAGCCCCATGCGCCATACTGGAACATAAGACCCATTTTGTCCTTGGTGAATTCAACAGTATCTGCAGCATTTCTGTGAGCGGCCACCCGCTCGAGATAAGCTGCCCTTTTATTGGACTGCATGATCTCGAGAGCTTTCAACTCATAGTGGCCTTCACCACTGGTTCTTTGCATACGAATAGTATGAGTTCCCTGCGGCAAATAAATCTGTCCAACATGGTCCCTGACCCAGCCTTGGCGTGTAGAAAACGTTAGTTGTTCTGCTGAACTGGTACCACCAACTACAGACAGAAGATAAGTATCCGTCTCAGATTGACTTTGCATCCGAACGGTTACATCGAAATATTCTCCTGGACCTTCAACGTTTACCTTCCATTCTAAGGTATCGTTTGATGTTAGCTCAACCAAAAACGTATGTTTCGCGAGTTGTCCATTAAGTGGCAAAATGTGCGCGGTATCTGGTCTATCAGCACTACCTCCGGTCAGATAAGTTATGATGTCTGTAGTAGAAGTTTGGTCAACTTTGATAGGGCATAACCCGTTTGCACTGGTACCAATCTGTTGTGTTCTTCCCGGTGTTGCTGCTTCGTCCTGACAAGCTGCGTGTACACTGTTGGATATGGTCAACGAAGAAAGTAACATTGCAACAGACATTGTCGCGTGTTTCATTTTCATAAAGTTACCTCTGTATGAAATTATTACTGCATTTACGAAATGCCTAGAAATGGCAAACTTGGTCTGATGTCGAAAAATTTCATCTCTAACCAAATTTGACAAAACTTTACTGCCGTTGTGGTGGATATTTTATTATTATTAGATATTTAAAACTTCCGTGAACAAACCGATAGTATTCAAAAAGCTGATGTCATTATCTGAGTGGTCTCGGAAAAACTATTGAAAATAAAGTTTATGAGGTATGTCAGCCTTTAATTGACAACATAAAAAAGAGTCATTGACGTAAAGCCGAACGTTTTGATCAATCTTTGATTGCAATGTTAAGTGTCGAACTTTGCTATTTTCCCACTCCATTGAGATTTCAATTTGCTTCCGTAGCTTAATTCCGGAAATGGAGCCATCCATCCACCTATTTGGGAGGCTAGGAAGTAATCGAATATGTTCTTCATGACTTTGAACTAACATTTCAACAACCAGTGCAGAATATCCATAATTTGCTTCTAACATCATTGGAGGGCACGCAAGCATCATATTAGGATAGATGCCTCCACCATCGTTTGCAGTATAAAAAACTTGGGAGCTGATTGGGTAAAATAAATTTTCAATGTGATGGTATGTATGATTCCCATCTTCCAATCGAGCCCAGCAAATAGCTTTCCAGACTAGTGACCAACCAGTGCCCCCAGTTCCTCGAAAATCAAGTGTCTTTTTAGCTGCATCAGAAAGCAAAGGGGTTTTGAAAGTAGATATCTGGTTTCCTGGGAATAAACCAAATAGCTGTGAAATGTGACGATGTGGGTGATCACCTTCTTCCCAATCTTCGTTCCATTCCATGATTCTTCCTTGACTATTCATTCGAATGGTTGGAATTTTGTGAATAACAGCATTTATTTCTTGAATTACAGAATCATCCTCATAACCAATGACTTTTGCAGCTTCAAGCATTGAGGAAAAATGGTCTCTCGCTATGGCAAGATCCATTTCAGAACCAGAACAAACGGCGTTGATTTGACCGTCAGGAGTACGGTAGATATTTTCTGGCGATGTAGAAGGGGCTGTAGTAAGCATACCGTTGGTATCCTCAACCAGCCAATCCAATAAAAACTCAGCAGCCCCTTTCATTATCGGCCAAGCAAAATCACTGAGAAAATCAATATCTCCTGTGAAGCGATAATGTTCGATTAAGTGTGAACAAAGCCAAGGACCGCTCATTGGCCACAAAGCCCATTGGGAGCAATTATCAATAATTTTATTGTCTAAGTAACCCACTGGTGTTGTTTGGCGACGATAATCTGTTTGGTGATGAGAAACCCACCCTCGAGTACCATACATCTGTGATGCCGTCTCCCTGCCTACAATGCTTAATTCTTTAATAAAACGAAACATTGGTTCATGCATTTCAGAAAGATTACAAACTTCGGCAGGCCAATAATTCATTTGGGTATTGATATTGATTGTATAGTTTGACCACCATGGGGGAGATACCTTTTCATTCCAAATCCCTTGGAGATTGGCAGGCTGACTTCCTGCGCGACTACTACATATCAGCAGATAGCGACCGACATTAAAAAGCAATGTATCAAGGCTTGTATCAAATTGACCTTGGTGACGGTCAAGAATTCGTTGCTCTGTGCAAGTTGGTAAGCAAGTTTCTTTGGTACAACCCAAACGTAACTTTACACGATTATAAAATTGAGAAAAATCGTTATAATGTGATGTGAACAGATTACTGACTGAAGTATGCAAATGTTTTGTAATAGAATTCCAACAGTCATCAAGTGGTGCAGAATGAATATCACTTATTTGTATTGATATCAATAAAGTACAACGACTAAAATTAGAAAGAACCAAGTTTCCATTGAGATGCTCTAGTTTTCCATCATGATTTGTGGGACAACAGACCATAGCGTAGTGACGTGGCGGATTGTTACCATATTCCACGATACCTTCTTCGGGAGCCCTATTGTCCACACCATGCCAAACAACATTTTCTGGCGTTTCTCCAGTTAATACTATGCCTTCATTTTTGATAGATACATCGTTACGAAGTTGTGATGTGAGTGAAAATGTTGCATTACCGCGATGTCCATTATTAAACTTTATATCAATACAGATAAGATTGTGCGGATTGGACGCAAAATAGGTACGACGACATACATCATTGTCAACAAAAGCTGTACCTGCTTCCAAACTTAACACCCGCTGATAATTATCATTATTCTTAAAAGTGTCATGCCAATCAATTAATAAATCGCCGGCAGGTAGGTAAGGTTGGTTGAAATCTGTGAGTAAATTTTCCTCGCAAATATTTTGGGCTTCCCTATACTTGCCAGCGAAAATAAGTTCTCTAGCTCGCTGAATAGTTTGTGGGCCATTTTTGGGAGAACTAGGAGCATCACCACCTGCCCAAAGGCAATCATGATTAAGGGAGATTTTTTCAATCTCTCTTGAACCGTAAATCATTGCACCTAATGTTCCGTTACCTATTGGATAAGAGCAGTTGAAATTTTCCGCCTCTAAATCGGAATAAAGAAAATCAGTGCTATTTAATTTAAGTGTTTCCGTAATTATCATTCTTTAACTCCGCCGCTGGTTAATCCCTGGGTGATAAATCTTAAACCAAAAACAATAATAATTAATGCAGGTATAGCTAGTAGGACAAGACTTGCATTGTATCGTCCAATGTCATCAGGTGTGGCGCCTAGATACTCTTTGAACCGCATTACTGCTTGAGCTGCTGTTGTTTTTTCTGGATCAATTAAAAAAAGCGAAGGAAATAAAAAATCTTGCATGGACCACATCATAGATAATGTCGCAAGATTTATCGCTGCTGGTTTGGCTATTGGCATAAATATTTGAAAGAAAATTTTCCAATGAACAGCTCCGTCTATAATAGCAGCTTCAATATAAGACCGGGATATACCATCGGCAAAGTTACGCATCAATAACACACCAAAAGGAAGAGTCAAGGCGGCTTCTGGAAGAGATATACCTACAAGTGTATCACGCAACCCCAACTCTCTTGTTATAAAAAATAGTGGGACCAAAATAGAAGTTGCTGGAACCGCCATAAACATGAGGACGATAAAATAAAAACCTTCTTTATACTTAAAATCTAGATATGCAAAACCATATCCGGCCAAACTAGATACTGCTACAACAAAAAAAGCATGTTGCAAGGCTATAATAAATGAATTTAAGTAGGTGATGTGTAATTTAATGCCACCGATATCTCCAAAAATTATGTCATAGAAATTCTGCCATCCATTAAACGCTAACGCTTTATTTACTGCAGCTATGATAGGAATTGACCATATAAGACCAAGAAACGTAACGAAAACTAGCATTATCGTTTTCTCTGCTTTTTTTCTATATAAAAAATCTTGTTGGTGCATATATATTTCCTACGACTTTCTACCCAAAAAGAGTTGTATGGCTGAAATTAATAGTGAAACAATCATTACCAAAAATGCGGCCGCTGATGCGTAACCCAAATTTGTACCTGATGTGGAAAAATTATAAACATATGTGCCTGTTATTTCAGTGGTTCCGGCCGGACCTCCTCCGGTAGAAAAGAACACTATATCAAATGCGCGAAATGACATAAGCAATGTGGATATGATTATTGTTTTGTGAGTTCCTTTCATTAATGGAAATAAAATCTGAAAAAATAATCTAGTTGTGCTCGCCCCATCTAAAACTGCAGCTTCAATTAGTGATGTATTAATGTTGCTCAAGTTCGCAGTGTAATATAGTATTGGTAGACCAATTAAGTAGACAAACAATATAATAACAACACCAAAGGCCAAGTTGGGTTCAATTAACCAGCTTTGTGCTAACGATTCCAATCCAATTGTCCGAAGTGTCTCATTAACAGACCCATATCTTGATTCGAGCATATTGCGAAAAACTGTAGCGACGAGAGCCAAGGGCATTAACGTTGGCAATAAAAATATTGCATAGTATACTGATTTTCCTCGCACACCAGATGACAAGGTTACTGCGATAAAAAAACCTATAGTCAATCCGGCTATGATACTGACTAGGGCAAATAGAAAGTTATTTTCCAATGATGTAATAAAGCTAGCATCTGTCAAAAGTAGTTCGAAATTTTTAAATCCAACCCATTTCCCATTCACTAGAATCATTGATATTTTCTGAAAAGCTGTTTTCATTAAGAATCCAGCACTAAATAGATAGTAAATCAGATAAAAACAAATCAATGGGCCAAAAAAGATAAGAAACTCTTTTAAAGTAGATTTCCAGATTAAATTTTTCTGAGTTTGCATACAAAAAATTCATCGTCTTCTTATGGATAAAAATCGAGTGGCACGAAAGTGCCACTCACTCGTGCTTAGAAATCGTTTGAATATCTACCGCTTTCCCATTCACTTTGAAGTAATTTGACTTGTTCATTAGTGTCTTTTTCATCGAGAATAGATGAAATGATAGTATCACCGACTTTTACAGAGAAATCTGATACGTTATTTCGATCACTACCTGGTTTCGCGAGAAGAGCTGATACCTCTTCATAGCCCTTCCTTGCTGCATCTGTGGAGAAAATACCATCCTTTAATTCATAGCCAATTTTACTTGGGACTAAGATGAGATTTTTACTCCAAACATCTACGCCATCGCCGCTCGTAAGAAATTCAATAAATTTAATAGCTTCCTCTTTCTTTTCTGAATTTAACGGTACAGATAAACCTATTTCGATAAATGATCGAATGGACTTATTCCCACCTTCAACTAAGACAGGCAAACCAGATGCCGTTACATTGTTCAATTTAATACCATTACTTTCTCTAAATGGAGCGGAAAGAAGACCAGACTCCCAACTTCCTTGGAGGAACATTACAGATTTTTGAGTCTGAAAAAGTTCAGCTGCACGCGCATAGTCTATGTCAAGAGTATCTTTACTGAAAATACCTTCTTTATAGAGAGATACAATTGCATCAAAGGACTTAGCATAGTCAGCACTTTGCCACTGGCCACCTTCATTATATCGAACCGAGTTATAAAAACCTGGTTTGAATTGTTCGGTAATAGTATTAGTAATTTCATCTAGGAACCAGTTGACACCAGTTAATGAAATAGGAAGGAGATCTGGCCTTTTAGATTCAATGGTTTTAACAAACTTCGCAAGTTCTTCACGATTTTGAGGTACGGATAGACCTAATTCGTCTAACAATGTCTTGTTATAAAATGCTACAACGGAACCGAGAAAACCCATTGGGGCTAGATAAAGGACTCCATTATCCGCTAAGCTTTTTGCCTGTGAAAGAGCAATACCATTGAGCTGGCTGTCTATAGATGAAGTTGAATATTTATTATATAGCGGTGACAGGGGTTCCAGAAAATCTTTAACTACATTTACCATGGTACTGGTTTGAATTGCCGCAACATCAATGCTATCGCCTGATGCCAATGCAAGAGGCAATCTGTCCTGATAAGCTGTCGATTCTAGGAGAGTCAAGTTAACCTCAATATTGGGATTTTGCTTTTCAAACTCGTCAATAACAGCATTAATGGTTGATTCTGTTGGTGCCCAAGTCCAAAAATTAATCGTTGTTTTAGCATTTGCAATACTCGAGAAAGACATTGCAGCCAATATTGAAGCAGATAGTACTTTATTCATTAAAGTTTCCTTTCTTTACATATGTGGTTCACTTGGATATTGCTTTGCCTGTATTGGCATCAAATAAATATTTAGATTTTTCCGGAATCGAAAATCCCAACTTTTTCCCTTCAAAATGCCGCTGGTTTCCTGGCATTTTGCATATTATTGACGTTCCATGAGATCCAAACCTTGCTTTTGCTCCTTCAATAATGATGCGTTTTTGATCTACAGAAATATGTATTAACGATTCAGAGCCAAGAACTTCAACCGAAGAGCATACACCGCAAAAATCAGAACTGTATAAGTTTTCAGATATTTCAATATGTTCAGGTCGTACACCAATTACTGTTTGAGATTCCTCTGTTTCTCCGCTGCCTAAAAAATTCATTGGGGGGCTACCCATAAAACTGGCTACGAACAAATTTGCAGGGGCGCTGTATATTTCCCAAGGTGACCCGACTTGTTGTATCTCTCCGTTGTATAGAACAACAATTTTATCTGCCATTGTCATTGCTTCTATTTGATCGTGCGTTACATAAAGAGTTGTTATTTTTAAATTTCTTTGCAATTCGGATATTTCCACTCGCATTTGCATTCGTAGTTTTGCATCTAAGTTTGATAAGGGCTCATCCATTAAAAACACAGCGGGTTTCCGCACCAATGCACGTCCCATAGCAACACGCTGTCTTTGTCCCCCTGAAAGTTGAGAAGGTTTCCGATCAAGCAATTGATCGAGCTCAAGTAGTTTTGCTACTTCAGTTACGCGTTCTAAAATTTCAGATTTGGTATTTTTTTTTAGTTTAAGTGGGTAACCTATATTTTGCCCTACGCTCATATGAGGATATAAAGCATAGTTTTGAAAAACCATTGCAATATCACGCTCTTTGGGATGAGTGTTAACAACGGACTTACCCGCGATTACCAAATCTCCGGATGTTATAGACTCCAAACCGGCTATCATTCGAAGCAGTGTCGATTTTCCACACCCTGACGGACCCAACAGAACTACAAATTCTCCTTCACGAATGTCGAGAGTGATTCCTTTCACAGCAAATGTGTTCATTCCGTAGGACTTAGCAAGATCTTTTAACTCTAGGTGCATTGGTTTTCCTTAAACGTCATTACATCAGGGCTAATCTTGTAAATACAAAATCAATTTGTAAATATGGAATACATATGATGTTACAAGAGCGTTAACAAAACATTGATCAATGTCTCATATATTCAACGTAATATTTTAAGTCCTATGTTTACTCTCTGAATCCGTGTCGTCCTTTTTAAGAAACCTCCCACTTTTCGAACAAATACCCACAATCTTCTTTGCGTATAATTGATTGAATTTACTCGATATAGTTCGAATTTGATATTGATGTGTAACGCTTTAGTATTTAATTTCCACAATGCAATCATGTGAACTATTCTTTGGTGTAATGTTATGCAATATGCATGCCTGGGTATCTAGGCCTGTGACGGTGAAAAATGGATTTTTTCAACTTTTTAGTCGGCGAGTTTTACTTGTAAAATCCGAAACGTACTCGGCAATACTGATCAGTTTAGGATCGATTGACCGAACATTCCGGTTTTTTATGCGCATTACCTCATATCTAAGTAATTTTCTCGAAGAATCACCCGTCGATGTTTCCCAACTCACGACGTTTGCTGAGCATGTCCCTTCAGAATGGGTTGCCGCAGCCGCATCCCTTTCTACTCAAGCCACCATCAGGCGGAGAAGATTACCCAGCGATATGGTTCTTTGGTTAATCGTGGGGATGGCATTCTTCAGGAATGAACCGATAGCTGAGGTAGCCCGTCGAATGAACATCTGCGCTGAAGGACTTGCTGACGAAGCGCTTCTCGCCAAAAGGCGGCTGACTCAGGCTTGTCAACGACTCGGGTCTGAAGCCCCGAAATGGTTGTTTAAAAAGTGCAGTGAGATATTGGGAAAAGAAAGATACCCAGAGGATGATTGGCATGGTCTTCAGGTTTTGCTGTTGATGGTGCGTTATTCAGAACAGGAGACACCCCAGAGCTTCGCGAGCACTTCGGCTCTGGGAACACCTCGGGTGAACGTCAAAGAACCTATCCAGTTCTTCGACTTGTCACCATGATGAATGTACGTTCTCATATCATCATTGATGCGGATAACAGTCCCTTTCGTCGAGGTGAAATCCCCCATACTCAGCCCTTCGTTTGTTCGCTCCCTGATAACTCGGTGACTCTGTTGGACAAAGGGTTTGATGGTGCAGATTTGTTACTGAGCCTATCGGCGAGTGGTGTAAACCGTCACTGGCTCATTCAGGCTCGAAAGGGATTGGTGTACACTATTCTCGATGAGGAAGAAACCAACGACAATCTTATCGAAATGAAAGTCTCTCCTCAGGCAAGAAAAAAGAATCCGAGTCTGCCTGAGAAGTGGCAAGTCAGAGCGGTGACTTATGAGGTGGATGGAAAAGAGAAGACCGTGTTTACTTCACTGCCACGAGAGAAGTACAGCGCTGAGCAAGTCGCCACACTTTATCATGAGCGGTGGGAGGTAGAGTTGGGCTATCGAGACATCAAAAGCTCAATGCAGCACAATGGCATGACGTTGAGAAGTAAGACAGTCGAGCTTGTTTATCAGGAGTTAGGGGACTACTTCTTGGATACAAGCTGGTGAGACGAGAGGCCAGCCAAGCCGCAGTAGCTCATGGTCGTGCACCGAATGAAATAAGCTTCAAATACGCTTGCCAGTATATCGCGAGCCAACTAAGGATAATGAGTAAAGCCTTATCTCCAGGCAATATGCCTAAGAGGCTTCAAGCATTGAGGGGGGACTTATCAGTCCTTTTTTATAGAAAAATGCCCCAGACCATCAAGGCCTAGAGCGGTTAAAATATCAAAGACCCGTTATCCGGTTAATCGCAAAGCAGCTCCGCTTAAGTGAACTGCATTATGAAAGTACTCGGGGCTTAGCGTACCAACGCGACAGCTTCTCGTGTTAGCCTTGCTATATCATCCCAGTTTTTCGTTTTGATAAGTGCTTTATCTACCATCCAGGAACCACCGCAAGCCACGACTTTTGGGATGGCGAGGTATGAATTAATATTGTTGCTGTTAATCCCTCCTGTGGGCATTAGTTCAATATCTTGATAGGGGCCAATCAGTGCCTTGACCATATTCACTCCTCCGGAGGCTTCTGCCGGGAAGAACTTCAATGTTGTCAGGCCCAGTTCGAGTGCCGCTTCAATGTTGGAAGGGTTATTGACGCCCGGGATTATATCAATACCGAGTTCCTGGCAGGCCTTAACTGTATTAGGGTTGAAACCAGGGCTTACGATAAAATCAGCCCCGGCTTCTTTGGCAAGCAGTACTTGAGCCTGAGTAAGGACTGTTCCCGCACCAATAAGCATGTCTGGCCGGGATTTTCTCAATAACCTGATGGCTTCTGTGGCAGCATCGGAACGGAAGGTGATCTCCGCAACAGGCAGACCGTTTTCTGCCAGAACATTTCCGAGTTCAATAATATCTTCCGCATCGTCAATGGCGATAACCGGGATAACTTTCAGCTTTTTTAACGCTTCATTTAAATTAAGCATAAATTTTCCTTAATTTAGTTGCTGCCAGGATGGGTAATATTGTTGTCAATGTTGTCCCTTAGAATCAGCCCTGTTGATATGCCCTCATCTTCCCACCAGGTCACCATACCGTTACTTATTGCATCTGTTCCCAGTGCCGTCACATAGCTGACATTAATAATCTTCTCTGCATCTGGCTTGTTTGTTTGCTCTGGGTGGTTGTTTAACTCCCGGCACAAATAGATAGCAGTAATGAGTGTCTCCACCAAACGTTTGGCGCATGGTGCCGAACGGGTGTCCATTCAGCTCAATCATACATTCGCAAATTACTGCAATTTTCTTCATGGTCTCATCTGCAAATTTGAGTTTATTGAGAGAAAAAAGCTCTCTTCAGTGCCAGTTCCATACCCCGGATTTCGGCAAGCCCTTTTAAACGCCCTATACACGAATAACCTGGGTTGGTGACTTTGTTCAGGTCATCGATAATCTGGTGGCCATGATCCGGACGCATAGGAATTTGGCGGTTGTCCCCGGCGTTGCTTCTGCGTTGCTCCTCACTTAAAAGCGCTTTGATGATGTTATACATATCGACATCACCCTCGAGGTGAGCTGCTTCATAAAAGCTGCCTTTGACTTCTTCCCTTTGAGTAGAACGCAGGTGGGTGAAGTAAATACGGTTAGAGAATTTGTTTACCATTCTTACCAGATCATTATCTTCCCGAACACCGTACGAGCCGGTGCACATCGTGATACCGTTGGAAGGATTAGGCACGCTGTGTACAAGCCAATCTATGTCTTCTTCACTGGATACAATCCGTGGCAACCCAAGCAGCGGACGCGGCGGATCATCGGGATGAACAGCAAGGCGAACACCGCACTTTTCACAGACTGGAAGTATTTCCAGCAGAAAGTGTTGCAAGTGGCTGCGAAGCTTAGGTTTATCGATATTTCTATAACGATCCAGCTGTCCCTGAAGTTGTTCGAGCGTATAGCCTTCTTCTGAACCCGGTAACCCTGCGATGATGTTATTTGTTAGCTCGCTGATATCCTGCGAAGACATATGCGAAAAATAACTCTTAGCGGCCTGTATTTCTTCAGTAGTGTAATCTTCAGCTGCGTTGGACCGTTTAAGAATGTACATATCAAATGCACAGAAGGCGATTTGGTCAAAACGCAAAGCAAGTGATCCGTCAGGTAAACGGTATTGAAGATCTGTCCTTGTCCAATCCAGTACTGGCATAAAGTTATAGCAGATAGTATCAATCCCATGGGCAGCCAGATTCTCAATTGTCTGCTTATAATTTTCAATGTACGTAGCATAGGTACCGGTCTGGGTTTTGATGTCCTCATGTACCGGCACAGATTCAACGACGGACCAGCTTAACCCGGCAGTTTCAATGATTTTTTTTCGCGCCTGTATTTGATCTTCACCCCATACTTCGCCATTTGGGATATGATGGAGAGCCGTCACTACTCCGGAAGCACCAGCCTGAAGAATATTGTTTAGCGTAACCGGGTCTTCTGGGCCATACCAACGCCATAATTGTTCCATGGTACTTTTCCTTATAACTTCATAAATCAAAAATGAATCCAAATCACATGAACATTGATGGCAACCAAAGAGAAAGAGCCGGGATATAGGTAACCAACATCAAAATTGTTATATTGCAAATTAAAAATGGAATGATTGCCTTTGCTACCTTTTCCATTGGAATTCCACCAATTCCTGATGCGACAAATAAACAAACGCCAACTGGTGGGGTAGTCAAGCCAATCATTAAATTCAATACGGCAATAATTCCAAAATGGACTGGGTCTACACCAACAGCGACTGCCACTCCGAGTAAAGTTGGAAACAAAATAATGAGTGCGGCAATTGTTTCCATAAATGAGCCAACAAGTAGCAAGAGCAAATTAATAATCAGGAGTACAACGATTGGATTGTCACTGATCGTTAAAATTGCCGATGCGATTTTCTGTGGTATTTGCTCAGATGTCAGTATCCAGCCGAATACATTAGCCAAACCCACAAGCAGCATTAATGAAGCTGTCGTCACTGCTGTAGACAGCATGATGCCTGGGAGATCCTTGATTGATAAGCCCTTGTATATAAACTTTCCGATTATAAAAGCATAAAGTGAGGCAACCACAGATGCTTCTGTCGGTGTAAAATAACCCCCGATGATTCCAACCAGTATAAATAATGTGAGGGATATTGCCCAGCTACCGGTTTTCAAATGAACCAGAAGTTCACGCAGGGTTGCACGTTTTTCCTTTGGGTATCCACGTTTCAGGGCAAGGTAATAGGTGGTTGCCATCATGCCGGCACCGAGCAAAAGGCCAGGGACAGCGCCCGCAAGGAATAGCTTACCAACAGAAATGCTGGTGAGTGTGCCAACAATGATCATAGGGACGCTGGGCGGGATGATAGGCCCAATGGTGGACGAAGCCGCTGTCACAGCCGCGGCAAAAGGTTTGTCGTATCCGCTTTTGGCCATTCCCGGAATCATTACAGAGCCAATCGAGGCCGTGTCTGCAACCGCGGTACCAGATACACCGCCAAAAAGCATGGAACCACTTACATTTGCCAGCCCAAGTCCTCCCCGGATATGGCCGAGAAGTGCGTTACTGAGACCGATGATCTGTTCTGTGATGTTTCCTCGGTTCATCAGGTTGCCAGCCAGAATAAAGCCAGAGATGCACAAAAGAACAAACGAATCTATTCCGGAAAACATTTTCTGGGGAATTACAGTGAATGAGATGTCTGTAAGCCACAAATAGACCAGAGACGACATTCCCAATGTAATTGCTATAGGAAAACCCAATGCAAGTAATACAAGGAATACAGTAAACAATGCATAAACTTCCATTACGAATCCTTCCAATTATACAGAATGTATAGGCGGCGAATAATGTCTAAGGTGATGAAAAAGAGTAAATTTGATAATATCAACACGCTGGCGAAGAAGATGGTATTCATAGGTATGGCTAACACTGGAGACGTTTGCCATCCGCCTATTTTCATGTATTGAAGAGCGTACGGGATGATCGTTATGATAAAGAATGATTGTGCTATGTTGATAATCAGCATAAAGGACACGCGGTGTTTTTCTTTTAACTTCGATAAAATAATGTCGACGCTGACCAGTTCACCTTTTTTAAATGCTATCCCAACTCCAAATGCAACCGTATAAATGAAAAAGTAGCGTGAAAGCTCTTCTGTCCAAGGGGGAGTATTTTCTAAAAATGTTCTGGCGAAAACTTGGAGTAACACAACGCCGCACAGTGCAGCCAAACTTAGAACAGTCAATAAGCTGAAAATCTTTGTCACAACCTCATCAAGAAAATCAATCAGCTTTAAGAGACTGGATTGATATGAATGTGGTGATAACTTGGATTTATAGCTCATAGTTAAACCTTAAATAGGGAGGAGAGACTCCTCCCTGATGGGTATTTAACAATAGATAACTTACAATTTTTGGATTTTTCCGAAAAGTTCCATCTGCTCTTCGTTCAGGCTATTTTGAACTGCTGGGAGAGCTGCATTACGGAATGCATCTTGGTCTACGTCAACAAAAGTCATGCCTTTTGATTGCAGCAATTCGACCAGTTTCGTTTCGTCTTCCTGGAACAGCTTTCGCTCGTACGCTTGCATTTCATTTGCAGATTCTCGAACGATTTGTTGCAGGTCTTCTGGCATCTTTTCCAATTGACGCTTACCAATTACAACATAGATCCAGCTGCGCACATGCTCGGTTTTATTCACGAACTTCTGGACTTCAAAGAAGGAGGCACTGTTGATCAGCGAAAGGGGGTTTTCCTGCGCATGGATGGTACCTTGTTGAAGCGATGTGAATACCTCAGAAAACGCCATTGGGGTTGGTTTTGCACCCAGTTCATTCCACACTTCGACGAAGATAGGCACATTAGGCACACGCAAAATAGTACCCTTAAGTGCATTTGGTGTTTCGATGGGCTTGTTTGAGGTCAGGTTGCGGGGGCCGCGTTCAAACCACGTGAGAGGCACTAAACCAGATTTTTTGATGATTTGTGATTCAATTTCTTCACCGAGAGGGCCGTCGGCGACTGCCTTCATATGTGCGCTGTCCCTGATTGCATAGGGAATGCCGAGAAGAGCGGCCTTGGGGGCCCAATTTTGGAGTGATTCTCCTGAGATGGTCATGTCCACCGTACCAAGTTGGATACCGTTAATTATGTCCATCTCTGAACCCAATTGGGAGTTTGGGTATACTTTTACATCAATTCGGCCATTCGATTTTTCTTCGACCAGCTTTTCAAACTGTAGTGCTGCTTTATTCCAGGTGTTGTCGTCATTGGCTAGATGACCAAACTTAAGAGTGTAGTCAGCAGCGGAGGCTGTGGTGGCTATCAGTGCGCTGGCTATTACCGCTCCGCTAAAAAGAATATGCTTCATTTTTTCTCTCCACGTCGGGTTGTATTGCCTTTGCTTATGGTCTAAGCAATTTGGTTAAATTGTACAGACAATCACAAGCTAGCACTCGATTTTCGTTATTAGTATGTTAATTGTTTGTTTGTGTGATCTATATCATTAGCGGTCATAATCATCACACATATCAAGCAGGGGCGTTATCTGCATGAATGCATAAAAGGTGGTGGCTGATTTACGTAGGTGAACGTTGACTTAACGAATGAATGTAAGTCTATCTTGAATAATTTCGAATGAGCATAAAACCCATATAAAACAAGCACTATTCAATGATTCCTCGATATGGGAGATGTTTGCTATGTGACCGGGGTTTGTAAATAGGCTGAAGAAGAACAGTGGTTTTTTATTGAGCGCCACTGGACAACATTTCACATAAATGAGCCCGGCTTCCTTCTGTATTTCATGAAATTATTATTCTGTCTCTTCATTTGGAATAGGTTGTAAACCAATGTTTAGACCAGAATTGCACTACTATTTCTCCAGAATTGGTCTGGACAATAATTTTCTCGTGAATATACTAAGACAGAATACAAACAAATTGATAACAAAGACTATTCGAGCAGGAAAGACACATCGCCATCAATACAGTGGAAGTCGCGATCAATGAAAATTATCAATGCCAGGGTTTTTGTCAGCTCAGCCGGCCGCAACTTTGTTACTTTAAAAATAGAGACTGATGAAGGTATCTACGGTGTGGGTGACGCTACGGTCAATGGACGCGAGCTTGTCGTCGCAAAGTACCTTGAGGAGTATGTCATTCCCTCATTGATTGGAAGAGACGCCAGCCGTATAGAAGATACATGGCAATATTTTTTCAAGGGGTACTACTGGAAAAAGGGCGTTATAGATATGACAGCCCTTGCCGCTGTAGATATGGCGTTGTGGGACATTAAGGCAAAAGCGGCGGGTATGCCTTTATATCAACTGTTAGGCGGAAAAAGCCGCGAATATGTAAATGTGTATACCCATGTAAATGGCGTTACTGTTGACGATGTACTTGCAGGTGTCTCTGATGCGATTGGAAAAGGGTACCGCTTTATCCGAATTCAATGTGGTATCCCCGGTTTGGAAAAAACCTACGGCGTGGCAGCGAAAGGTGAAATTTATGAGCCAGCTTCCTCCAGGCTTCCCGAGGAGCACGTATGGTGCACCAGCAGTTACCTGAATTCAGTTGAATCCGTTTTTAAAGCGGTTCGTGAAAAGTTCGGCTTTGACATTGAACTGCTAACCGACGTTCACCATAGGCTTACGCCCATAGAAGCGGCGCAACTGGGTAAGGTGCTTGAGCCCTACCGGCTCTTCTGGATGGAGGATCCCACTCCGGTAGACAATCAGGAGGGACTAAAACTGGTTCGCCATCACACTACGACCAAGATAGCCGTCGGGGAAGTGTTGAGTTCAGTTTATGATCTCAAAGACCTCATTATAAATCAGTATGTTGACTATATAAGAACAACCATTTTACATGCTGGTGGCATTACACATATGCGGCAAATAGC
Source organism: Parasalinivibrio latis (assembly GCF_036825535.1). Classification (GTDB taxonomy): domain Bacteria; phylum Pseudomonadota; class Gammaproteobacteria; order Enterobacterales; family Vibrionaceae; genus Parasalinivibrio; species Parasalinivibrio latis. The sequence goes on along the minus strand of NZ_CP098812.1, from coordinate 2,021,750 downwards.
GTCCTTGGCATCACTGTACAACGTGAAGATGGGATTCCATGGTCCGACCGATCTTTCTCCCATATCCATGGGTTGTGCTTTGCATTTCGACATCTCTGTTAATAACTTTGGTATTCAGGAACACATGGCGCACTCTGATGAGATGGAGTCTCAGTTTACGCGGTCATACCAATATGAAGAAGGTGCATTTTACGTAGATGATACGCCCGGGCATGGGGTTGATATAAACGAAGAGGTGATGCTGGCAAACCCTTATAAAAAATCCAGCTTGCCTGTGAACAGATTGAAAGATGGAACGTTATATAACTGGTAAATAAGAATGACAAACAAGAATCAAGGTCGACTGTATCTTACTGTTGCGAATGAAATGATTGACCGAATCAAACAAAAGCAATATGCGGTCGGAGACAAAATTCCACCGGAAAGAAAACTGTCAGAGGAACTGGGAGTCAGCCGAACAGTGATTCGTGAAGCCATGGTGTATCTGGAGCTTATCGGGGTTGCTACGATCAAAAAAGGCGCTGGAGTCTATGTTACCAACAGCGAGCCGACTCAGGGCAACAGCCAGATTCCTGAGTACACGCCTTACCATATTTTGCATGCGAGGAAAGTCATTGAGGGTGGGTTTGCACGCGCTGCTGCAGAGAGTAAGACGGATTCACTGGTGGAAGAATTGGAACGCTGTATTGCAATGATGGAAGCATCCCTGTTCTTTTCCGACAAGGAATTGCGGCACAAAGCATCCATTGACGCTGACAGACAATTTCATGCACTGATTTCCAGTGTATGTGACAACCCGATTCTTGAAACGTTTCATGGCGATCTTATGTCCATGCATTTGAAAGGAAAGATGTGGATGCGAATGGAATCCATGGCAGAAAACCCAGCAGCTCAGGGCCGTTGGATTAAGGATCATAAGAAAATATTTACTGCTATTAAAAGTGGTGATGGGGACGCAGCAGAAGCAGCAATGGTTGAACACCTCGATAACGTGATCAATATACTGTGTGGGTAATATGAAGTCTTTTGTTGTCGGAGCAGCAAACAAATTTGGTATTGAGGACTTGCCTGTTCCTCAACCTGGGGCGGGCGAGGTTTTGGTCAAAGTTGCCTATGCAGGGATATGTGGGTCAGATATGCATATCATTCATGGGCAAAATCCCTTCGCTACGTATCCCCGGATTACGGGGCATGAGTTTGTTGGTACCGTTGAAAATATAGGAAACAAGGTTACAAAAATTCAGGCAGGGCAAAAGGTCGTTATCAACCCTGCCATCAGCTGCGGAAAATGTCGGCCTTGTGTGATAGGTCGCCCGAATGTGTGTACGCGGCTAAAGGTGGTGGGTGTGCACCGGGATGGCGGATTTACTGAATTCCAGTCAGTGCCGGAAACCAACATCCATGTTTTGCCCGACGGACTGTCGTTGAGAGATGCCGCTTTAATCGAACCATACAGTATTGCCGCCAATGTCTTTGACAGAATGGGATACCAAAAGGGAGACCAGGTACTTGTATATGGAGCCGGCGTGATTGGATTGACGGTCATACAAGTAGCAAGAATACTAGGTATTCCCTCAATTGTTGTTGATATAGTCGATGACAGACTTGAAGTGGCGGAAATGTTGGGCGCTGGCTGTGTTATTAACTCAATGACGGAAAGTGTCGAAGACAGAGTGACAGAAATGACGGACGGCGAGGGTATACCACTTATCGTAGACGCTGCGGGTATTCCGGGACTGGTCCCTGAAATCCTGAAGTTGGCAGCGCCAGCGGGTTCAGTATGTTTGCTCGGCTTTTCTTCAACACCCAGCGAAGTCAGTCAGATTGAAGTAATAAAAAAGGAATTGACCATAGTCGGTTCCAGATTGAACAACAATATGTTTCCAACTGTAATTGGCTGGATGGCTGACGGCTTGTTGGATACGGAAAAACTGATTACCCATGAATTTCCATTAGAAAAGGCGCCTGAAGCGATTAACCTGATAGAAAATAGTCCTCATCTTGTCAGAAAAGTCTTGCTCAATATTCAGTGATTACGTTCTGGAAACATATTATCGCCAAGAGATTATTCAAAGCGCGTAAGCCTATTGTTAACAGAGAAAATAATTGATAAATCTGTGCCCGCCAAGGAATCAGTTATTAATGGGTCATACTTCTCTTTGAATGTGATTGGTGCTGAAAAGAGAATGACTAAATGCATCTTCAGTGATGGATTTCTTCTCCTGTGCTTACTTTGGAAACAGGCACTATAAATTTTATAGTGCCTTTTTTTAAAGCATCCCGAGAGAAATTCAGGGGTATGTATTGCTTCTTTCTTTAACACTCAGTCAGAACAGCAAAAGATTCAAATGGTGACAGTGTCACACTTTTTTCAAGTGCGCTTCGTTCGCTGTCATTGCTGATAACACAGCGGCCAGATACTTGCCACTCTGATGGAATCTGTACAGTGGTTTCTTCAGATGAGAAGTTGTTGATCACCACCAGAGCCTTTCCATCGAGCTGACGCACATAACCAAATACGGTTGGGTGGTCGGCAAACAGTGGGGTGAAATCACCGTAAACAATGACCGGCAGCTCGTGGCGCAGTTCTACCAGGCGCTTGTAGTGCCAGAATACTGAATCTTTGTCTTCCTGCGCTGCTTCAACATTGATATCTGGATAATTCGGGTTTACCTGAATCCACGGATTGCCTTTGGTAAAGCCACCGTGTGGCGTATTGTTCCAATGCATTGGCGTGCGGGCATTGTCGCGGCTGTTTTCATGTATTGCTGCCAGCATTGCTTCTGGGGATACGCCATTTTCTGTGCGTTCTTTGTAGAAATTCAGGGTTTCGATATCGCGATAGTCATCAATGCTGTCAAAGGCGACATTGGTCATGCCGATTTCTTCGCCCTGATAGATGTAAGGTGTGCCTTTCAACATATGCAGCGCAGTGCCCAGCATCTTGGCAGATTTTACGCGGTATTGCCCTTCACACCCGTATTTTGAAACGGCGCGCGGCAAGTCGTGGTTATTCCAGAACAGCGAGTTCCAGCCCTTGTCAGAAAGCTCAGTCTGCCATTTAGTGAGGATGGCTTTAAACGCGGGCAGATCCAGAGGAACAGGGGTCCATTTGTCGCCGTCGCCCCATGTCAGGGTGATGTGTTCAAACTGGAACACCATAGAAAGCTCTTCACGCACCGGGTCACTGTACAACATTGCGATTTCCGGGGTCGCTCCCCAGGTTTCACCCACTGTCAGCAAATCCTTGCTGCCAAAGGTCTCCCGGTTCATTTGCTGCAGAAGAGGGTGAAGGCGAGGGCCGTTGCCGGTAATACCTTTATCGATTTCCTTACCGATAAGGTCGATAACGTCCATTCGGAAACCGCCGATACCCTGGTCAATCCACCAGTTCATCATCTTGTGCACTTCTTCCTGCACTTTAGGGTTTTCCCAGTTCAGGTCAGGTTGCTTCTTAGAGAACAAATGGAAGTAGTATTCGCCGGACGCTTCATCGAATTGCCACGCAGAACCACCGAACAAAGAGCCCTGCTCATCCGGCGCAGAACCGTCTTCTTTAGGCTGTCGCCAGATATAGTAATCGCGGTAAGGGTTGTCTTTGCCTTTTTTAGCCTCAACAAACCATGGGTGTTCATCAGAGGTGTGGTTAACCACCAAATCCATAATGACACGGATATCTCGCGCTTTGGCTTCTGCGATCAATTGCTGCATATCCGCCATGGTACCGAATTCCGGTGCAATATCCTGGTAGTCGGAGATATCGTAACCGTTATCATCCATTGGCGATTTGTAAACCGGTGACAGCCAGATAACGTTAATACCCAGGCTTTTGAGGTAATCCAGCTTACTGATAATACCTTGCAGGTCACCAATTCCGTCTCCGTTGGAGTCGCAGAAACTACGCGGGTAAATCTGGTAAACCACGGCATCGTGCCACCAGCGGGCTTCCAGTGTAGTAGGGATTGCAGTTTTAGAAGGCATGTTCATCGAATTAACCTCGGAATACAGGAAACTGAGGCTGATATTAGGAGGAACTTTCCGTGTCGGGAAATACATGATTGCCCTAATGATATAGATAAATTTAATATCATGGCGTATAACAGCAAGGCAAATCACGAAATCACGGTATGTTCTGGTTTTTAGGCAATCTCGAAACGTGAACTCCATCATGCCATTTTTTCTTCCTATCTTGTTCCAGGTGCGACTAATGGATAAAAGCTATTACCAGTTTCTGGCCGTTGCTGAGCACGGCAGTATCAGCGGTGCTGCTTTGGCACTGAATCTCAGCCAACCTACGTTGACCGCAACCATTCGGAAGTTGGAAGGGCAACTTGGTGTGCCTCTGCTTATCCGCAAATCAAAAGGGGTAGAGTTGACAGAATACGGGCAGTTGCTTCGTCAGCAGGCGGAAGAGATGGCAAGGCGTCACCAGCGTATGCTTGACCAAATGGCTGACCTTAAAGCACGGCGCACTCAAAAAATCAAAATGGGTACCGGTGATGCGTGGTGGGAATTGTTTGTTAAAGATGCCATTGCGGAATACACCCACGGTAACCCGGCTATATCTGTCGATCTGGAATTCGGTAACCACCTTAAACTGATGGACTTGCTGCAACACGGACATATCGATCTCTTTATGGGGCACGAGATTATAGGGCTTTCAAGCCGGTACCCGGTTTCTTTTATGCCGGTGTTTCAGGATGAAGAGGCATTTTACGTACGAGAAAATCATCCATTGTTATTGAGCAATCATCCGGAAAGTGAGTCTTACCTTTATCCGCTATTGCGTGTCACGCCAGATACAGAACCTTACCGGCACCTGTTGGATGACCTGGGACCAAAACAGCGTGAAAACCAGCAAAAAGGGTTGGGGGAGCGCATTGTTTACAACGTAGGTTCCCTGTCAGCCAGCATTGATATCCTGAAAACACTGCCAGCAGTGATGCCGTATCCCGCCAGAATGAAAGGCTATTTTGCAGACCTTGGAATTGTCCCACTGCCACTTAACCAGTCCGGCCAGAAAGGCACCGTTGGTATCTACTATTTGCATGATGAACAGGGAGATCATCTCCATGCGCTTCTCTCTATGCTTAAAGAGCGCGCAATTCTAATGGATTAATTTTTTGACAAAAAATAAGGTGAATATTTGAGGTTGTTTTAGATGAACCTACATAATTATCTGCTTTTGATATCAGTGAAATTTATAGGTTGGTCACTCTTTTTACGCTAAATACGCCCTGTTTCTGTGACCGTTGTTACATACTCACCTGCTCCTCCTCCTGCCTACGCCTGAATCCTACGCCCGGCTGATCCCTTAGGGCGGAGGATGTTGGGCAATCGTAAACCCTGAAATATGTGTCCCGAAAGCACTTGGTTATCCAAAAGCAACAATACTTAAAAAGGGACATAAGAATGAAACGCTTACCAGTAGCAGCTGCGGTACTCGCAGCACTTACCTCTTATTCTGCGTTTGCCGCCGACAGCGAAGTGAAAGCCACCGACATCCTGACTGACGGTTGGGAAGTTCACGGTTACGGTTCGATGAACTACCGTTCCAACGATGAGCAGTCATTTGATACTGAATTCGGCAAACCGGATTACAAGACTGCCGGTACCATGGGCAAGAGCAGCTCCCAGGTTGAATTTACCGTTAAAAAACACACTCAATACGGAAACGAAGTATACAGTGACTTTATTATCCGTGCTGAATACGGAAACGGTGACTCTTACTACTACAGTTCACCTGGCAGCCAAAAACTGAACAACAATGCCCAGTTTGAAATTAAAGAAGCTTATGTTGCTCTGGGTAACCTGCCTTACCTTGCCGATGACACAGAAATCTGGGCTGGTCGCCGTTACCTGAACCGTGCAGCCGGTGGCCTCTCTGGTGAGTTCTGGAAACAGTCATCTGGTGAAGGTGCGGGCTTTGAAACCAAGTTTGATAATGGTCAGCGTGGCGGTATTGCCTTGGTTTCTGCTGACCCTAACGCCGGTGCACTTGATGCCATGCCTCCAGGTAGCGGTGGAGTTAAGGATGGCGACCGCACCACACTGAGCTCACTGAATTTCTATTACTACGGTGTTCAGGCACTTAACGGTTCTTTCGACTTCGACCTGAAAGTGATGTACCAGGCGAACAAATCCGATCCCCAGGCTGATAACGGCGTAGGCGTCGGTGTGACATATAACACCAACTTCTATGGCCTGGATGGCTGGTCACAGACCGCACTGACTTACGGTAAAGGCCTGGCTTCAAACCGTGGTCTGAACTTTGGCAGCTGGAACTCAGCCCCTGACTCAGATGAATCACTTTTCTTTACTTCCTACGGTGTGGCAAATCTGGGTACAAACTGGCAACTGGGCACTGAAGTAACCTGGTTCCAGGCGCTGGATACCCTGTTTGGTGCGAAAGACCTGAAACGTGGCCTGATTGCATTCCGCCCAAGCTATAAAATCAATGACAACTTCCGTCTGGAGTTCACAGGTTCTTATGGTTATGAAGACGGCAAAGATGGCTATTGGGACCGTACAGGTGATGCGGTAGAAAGCCAAATCCTGAACGCTGAAATCGCAACTGTGTTTACGGTGAATGCGGATTACTTCGGACGTCCACAAATCAAGCCATACATCAGCCACATCAAAGCAGATGATGATGCCAGTGCAAAAATCATCGGTATCAACAACGGTGATAGCGACACCATCTTCGGTGTTCATGCTGAAATCTGGTTCTAATAATACCTTCTCAGGCAGCCTTCGGGCTGCCTGTTTGAGTTTGTAGCCCTGCATTTTTAAGTACAAATGCCTTACCGAAAGTTCAGGGCTATCGTCTCAAAACCTAAAACTACCAGTCCCGGAGACGAGGGGGAATGAAATGAAAAAACGCTATTCAACGCTTGCTTTGATTTTGGCTGCTTCTCTGATGGGATGTGCAAACACTCCGGTTGAAACTGTAAAGAATGTATCCATAGAACAGGCAGTTTGCTGCACGGATTACAGCCAGTTCGGTTGGATCCCTCTAAATGGTGAAGAGTTGGATGTCACCATTGACAGCCGCTCCCCGGTAGCATCTTTTGACGGTGGGAAAAGTTACTTTGTGGCATTTTCCATGCCTGAATCCATTGACCGTTTACAGGTTGACCTGACCAGTTGGATGAGTTCAGAAGGGGTGTTTGCCCCTAAAATACTGTTGCTGGATAGCAGGTTTAAACCGGTCAAAACCATCGATCTAGATGCGTTTGCTGTCAGGCCGTCAGATATGTTCCACCTATCGGGTTACCACAACCGGTTCGTTATTGACCGGAATGAAACACCTTACATGGTGGTCTACTCTCCAGAAAAATACCGACAAGGCTCCATCACCATTCCTCACCCGGAACGTGTACGTGCGGAAGAGTTGGGAATGGCTCGCCCAATGGTCACTGACCCGGTTATCCAGCATGCCAAATTCGGTTCACTGGAATTAGACCTCAAGCCTTTGACACTGCGTGCTTACCGAATTGAAGAAAAACCGGCCAACGCATCACCTGTTGAGCATTCTAAAGCTAAGGTTGAAACTGCGGGAGTGATGAAAACTCCGGTCAGCATGATGTCTGAAAGCGAAGCGTTCTATAACGGCAAAATTGAACAGGCAGTAAAAGCCGGAGATATTTCCCTGGCGCTGAAATGGCTTGATGAAGCCAAGCGTGCAGGTTCAAAAACCGCCGAATCGACGTTTATCAACTTAGTGAAACCGTAACAAACGACGTGTAGAGACTGGCCGATGAAGAAGAACAACAAAAAAGTGGTCTATCAGGTATTTACCCGCCTGTTTGGAAACCAGAATACAAGCAATGCGCCTTGGGGAACCAAGATGCAAAATGGTGTTGGAAAATTCAGTGACTTTACCGATAAGGCTCTATCTGAAATCAAGGCGCTCGGCGTCACCCATATCTGGTATACCGGCGTACCGCACCATGCATTGATCTGCGATTACACCGAATTTGGAATCAGCAAAGATCACCCGGCCGTTGTGAAGGGGCGAGCCGGTTCACCGTATGCGGTGAAGGACTATTACAACGTCAACCCGGATCTGGCTGACAACCCGGCAGAGCGCCTTGAAGAATTCAAAGCATTGATTGACCGAAGCCACAAAGCCGGCCTCAAGGTCATCATGGATATCGTGCCGAACCATGTTGCGCGCAGCTATGAAGGTCTGAGCAACCCCGAAGGTGTGGAAGACTTTGGTGCATCGGACGATACCTCATTGGAATACCACCGCGACAACAACTTTTATTACCTGCCCGGTGAAGCATTTGAATTGCCGGATTATGAAGAAGGTTTTGCACCTTTGGGTGGGGAAGAGCATCCAATGCTGGCTGAGGCTTACCACGAGTTCCCGGCGAAGTGGACCGGCAATGGTGCCCGGAAAGCAAAGCCGGATTTTGATGACTGGTATGAAACGGTCAAGGTGAATTACGGCATTCGCCCGGACGGCAGCAAAGACTTTGATGAGCTGCCGAAAACATATATGGCACTTAGCCATGAAGCGCATTTTCAATTCTGGCAGGGCAAGTCAGTGCCAGATTCATGGCGCAAGTTCCGCCATGTCGCTGAATATTGGCTGATGTTGGGTGTTGATGGTTTCCGCTATGACATGGCTGAAATGGTGCCGGTAGAATTTTGGAGCTACCTGAACTCGGCGATCAAATATATCGACCCGGACGCTTTTTTGCTGGCAGAAGTCTACCAGCCGGACCTTTACCGAACTTACATCCATCAAGGCAAGATGGATGCGCTTTATGACAAAGTTGACCTGTATGACACCCTGAAAGCCGTCATGCAAGGGAAAGTATCTACTGACCATATCGCGGCCAATCAGCGCCAGTTGGCAGACATTGGAAACCATATGCTGCATTTTCTCGACAACCATGATGAGCAGCGAGTTGCCAGCCCGCAATTTGCTGGGGATGGTGACAAGGGCAAGCCTGCCATGTTGGTTTCTGCGCTGATGGACAAAGCCCCTGCCATGATTTACTTCGGTCAGGAAGTGGGGGAAGCTGGCGATGGCGACATGGGATTTGGCCGTCAGTCTCGCACATCCATTTTTGACTACTGCGGTGTGCCATCCCATCAACGCTGGATGAACGGCGGCAATTTTGATGGCGGACAGCTTTCGGACAAAGAAAAAGCGCTTCGGGACTTCTACAAAAGGCTGCTGAATTTCACCCTTTCTGCACCGGCTCTGGATGGCGACTATGCGGAGCTGCATAACGCGAGCCGGGAAGCAGGGCTGGGATATGATGAGACCATGTTTGCTTTCGCCCGCATTTCACATGAAGCTGGCCAGAAGCTGATTGCGTTTAGCCACTTTGATACTCAAGCCAAAGGCAAGGTATCTCTCGTGATACCTGCTGAGGTGATTTCTGCCTGGCAACTGGCGGACGGCTGTTATCCACTTTGCGAAGCCCTGTATGGCTATGAAACGGCAACACTTCGGGTAACGGACGGTTGCGGCGAGGTAACAGTAATTGCCGACGCATTGGCAGCCAAAGTCTTCGAACTTACCTGATCTTCCTTACTGATCTCTTTTTGGCACCGGCTTGCTGAAGCCGGTGCGCTTTCGGTTTTCATTCAAAAAGGACGATAACTATGAAACCTGCACTGACTCTACTTTCTGTGCTGACTGCCGCTGCGCTGTTTCCGCTTTCCGCCAACGCGATGCAGGAAGGGGAGATCCTTATTTGGATCAATGGTGACAAGAGCTACGAAGGTCTTGCCGAAATCGGCCGCCAGTTTACCGAAGACACCGGTGTCTCAGTAAATGTTCAGTACCCTGAATCCCTTGAAGCCAAGTTCCAACAGGTTGCCGCAACCGGTGGCGGTCCGGACATCATTTTCTGGGCGCATGACCGCTTTGGCGGATATGCGTCAGCCGGTCTTCTGGTGGAGTTGAACCCAAGCAAGGCTTTCCGGGAAAAGCTGGTGGATTTTAGCTGGGATGCAGTCACCTGGGACGGCAAACTGGTTGGTTACCCGGTGGCGTTGGAAACCCCGTCTCTGATTTACAATAAAGATCTGCTTGCGAACCCGCCAAAAACCTGGGAAGAGCTTGAAGCCATCGACAAAGAGATGAAGGCGAAAGGCAAGCGCACCATCATGTGGGATGTGAAAAACGCTTACTTTACCTGGCTAATGATATCTGCCAACGGTGGTTATGCGTTCAAGAAAACAGAGACCGGGTTTGATGGTTCCCAGATTGGCGTAAACAGCCAAGCCGGACAAAATGGCCTTCAATTTCTTGTTGATTTGACAAAGAAAGGGGTTATCTCACCAGATATGGATTACGCGGTATCTGAAGCCGAATTTAACAAAGGCAATGTGGCGATGACCATTAATGGCCCCTGGTCATGGGCGAATATGGACAAAACCGGTGTGAATTACGGGGTAGCCGTGCTGCCAACGCTGGATGGCGGTGCATCTAATCCGTTTGTTGGCGTTTTGAGTGCAGGCATCAACTCATCAAGCCTGAACAAGGATCTCGCTGTCGAGTTTCTTGAAAACTACGTCATCACTGATGATGGCCTGAAAACCATGAATGACGACAAACCACTCGGTGCGGTGACGCTGAAATCCTTCCAGCAAGTATTGGAGAAAGACAGCCGCATAGCTGCCACCATGACCAATGCTGAAAACGGTGAAATCATGCCGAACATCCCGCAAATGACTGCTTTTTGGTTTGCAGAAGGTGCAGCCATTGAAAACGCAATCCTTGGTCGCCAGACCGTTAAGGACGCGCTTGACTCCGCGGCGATGCAAATCAACTAACTTGCTAAACGCCCGGTACGTTTCTCCTGTGCCGGGTTTTATTGTCACAGACCAATCAGGATAAACCGTGAACGCGACTGCACCTATTTCTGAAACGCTTTATATCCGTGGCACCTTCAACGGCTGGGGTGACGATACGCCGATGGGATACAGTGGAAACAACCGCTACCAAGCCACGCTGTGCCTTTCTGCTGACCGCCACCAGTTTAAGATTTCTGACCGCGATGGTTCAGAGCTGCTGACGTTTTCCGCAGACAAACAGAAAGCCACTCAGTGTGAACTGGCATCGCCTTGTGCCCTGATGCCAGCAAAAGGCATTGGGAATGACCTTATCCTGGATGCCCCCCAGACCGGGCTGTATACCCTGACCTTGGATATCAGTGACCTTTCTGCACCCATTCTGACAATTGAACTCGGTGGTGAGAACTTGGATGCGGATCCCAACAGACCGCTTCTTTCAGCGGAAATTCGTGTTGAGCCAAGCCCGGATGTCATCATTCAGGGTAAGCCTGAGCCGGTACTTTCCCCGGATGAGTTGTTTGAAGCAATGGCTATTCGCGAGAACGGAAGTTACCCGTTTGTGTTCGGTGACAATGTTGACGGTTATTACGAAGGTTTTACCCACCGGTTTGTCTCTGCGGGGAAATACCGACATAAACAGGGTTGGTTCCTTGGTACCTTTGCCACACTGGTAAACGGTGTATTAAAGGACAAAACTAAAGCCGATGAAGCGGCGTTATATCCTTACGGAATCACCCATGAGTACGCTAACGGGCTGAAAGATACCCTTAGTATCTTTTCCGGCAGGCGAATGGCTGCGTTGCGGGTTCAAAGTGAAGACGAAGCCAAACTTGGCGTTGTACCTGCGTTAAACCTGGCAATCAACCAATCTTCCGTTGTTGCTTATGACAACTGCGTGGTATATGCGCTGGAAGAATCGCTGCGTCAGCCGGATGCTCCCTCATTTGTAGCCATCACTGCCAATAAGCCGTTTACGTTCCGAGAGGAAACACTGTCTGGCTTTCCTGAACTCGACAGCGTTATGCACCTCAGCGGCCTGCATGTAAAACCGGTGATTGAAACCACACGCCCGGAAAAGGAACTGACGGTTTATCTGGCCTTTGCCGAGACTGAGCAAAAAGCGAGGGAAATGGCTGAGGCGGCTTACAAAGAAAACGGCTACTACCTGCACCTGCAGGCAACCTATGACATGCTGACCCGCAGTTATCTATGGACGTCTGATGAGACTTATAACCGCGCCCTGATGTGGTCCAAGGCAGCAGGCAAAGTCTTTGTATCCCGCGAATTTGGTACGGGTATCTGGGCGGGTTTACCATGGTTTAAAGATTGCTGGGGACGGGACTCTTTTATAGCAGTACCGGGTATTACGCTGGCCAACGGCGATTTTGATGATGCGCGTGACATCATTACCAATTTCGCGTCCATGCAGCAAAAGGACCGAAATGATATTAACTATGGCCGGATTCCCAACCGGGTTTCGAGCGCCACCAATATCATCTACAACACCACTGATGGTACGCCTTGGATGGTTCGTGAAATCGGCGAATACCTCCGCTATAGCGGAGACAGCGCTTTCGCCGTCGATATATACCCGGTTGTAAAGGCATACGTCGAGGGCGTTGAGCAGAATTACCTGGACGAAAATGGCCTGATGAGCCACCGACACCCGGATACCTGGATGGATGCCAAATGGGAAGGAAAAATCCCGTGGTCAGCCCGTGGTAACCGTGCAAACGATATCCAGGCGCTCTGGTTTACCAGTTTGAAAGTGGCGGCTGAACTTGCTGAATTGTCTGGTGACGATGCTGGCCAGCAGAAATTTTCGGCTATGGCTGAAAAAGTACAGAGTGCATTTAACCGCCTGTTCTGGGACAGTCGACTGACGTTGATGGCTGACCGAATTGAGGGCGACGACACACAGGATTTCCGGTGCCGCCCTAACCAGTTAATGACGCTGACTGTGCCTCTCGAGCAGGATTTGGTACCGGCAGAAAACGGTGCGCATGTGGTAAAAAATGCGGTGAATGAACTCTTGTTCCCGTGGGGTATCAGCTCGCTTTCCCAGCACGACCACTGGTTCCATCCTTACCACAACGGCCGGGATGAATACCACAAGGATGCCGCCTACCATAACGGTACCATTTGGGGATGGAATGCAGGGTTTACCGTATCTGCCATGCTGCAATACGGGGAAAAAGAGCTGGCATACAAACTGACACAAAATCTGGCGGACCAGATTCTTTCCATCGGCCATCGCGGAACCATGAGTGAGAACCTCGATGCTTTCCCAGACGAGAATGGCAACCTAGTGACAACCGGTACCTACGCCCAGGCGTGGTCAGTGTCGGAATTTCACCGCAACGGGTATCAGGATTATGTTGGCTTCCGGCCGGACATGCTCAAAGGAAAGGTTTCCCTGATACCTCAATTTCCTGCATGTTGGACCGACGCGTATGCGACGCTGCCATTCGGAAACGGTGAGAGGCTGTTAGTATCTTTCCAGAGAGAAGGAAGTAAAGAAAAATATACAGTGTCATACAGTAATGGGGTAATTGAAATGGCATTTGGTTTTGATACCCAAGCCGGGATTCGTCAGCATTATTCCCTCAAATTGGAAAATTCCATGGATTTAGTGGTCGACTCTGAATCTGGCACACTTGATGTTGATGGGGTAACTGTTGCACCTGTCAGTACAGTTTCAAATCAAAAAGAAATCATCGGACAGTTGCAGTTTAACAGGCCGTTAGTTGACCGCAGGTACCCTGTGCTGGGCGGAACGGGCCTGTTGGAAAAAGAGATCCTTTCACAGCAGTATGATGCGAACGAAGATTAGACTTGGTCAGAAAGTTTTATCTTAGATAATAGTCAGCTCGATTAATCTTCTAGTTTTCTGTGAGTTAAATGAGGTTGGTATGATGTGTGTAGCCCTTGAATCATGAGGGCTTGCAAGGGAAATAAAATATTTCTATTTTGTACTTCACATTCGTTCCATAACTGTTATATCTATCATTGGAAAATGGGTGCAGGATGGTTCAAGGGAATGAAAAAGCCAACAATTGTGGATGTCGCTGAAGCTGCGGATGTTGCCATTGGAACGGTGTCACGTTATCTCAATGGTCAAAAACTCCGGGTATCAAATGTAAAAAAAATTGAAGACGCCATAGCATCTCTGGATTACAGTGCAAATCCGATAGCCAGGGCAATGAAAACCAAAAAAACACTGGCTATTGGATTTTTCGTCCCCGTATTGGAAGATTTCAATTCAAAAATCCTCGATGTTTTGGCTGAAAAATTAGGTATGAAAGGATATTTCCTTCTTACCTATACACATGGAAATTCCCCTGAAAAAGTTCGGGATGCCTTGATGTTTGCAGAAGCCAGACACCTGGATGGTATTGTGTTTTCTGGCATCCAAAGTGCGAAAGAGCATGTTGAGGATCTTGTTGCTAAAAATCTGCCTGTAGTCATCTTCAACGACAATATAACCGATCTTGAAGTGGATAAGGTTTTGGTTGAAGACTATCAGGCTACCTACGATGCTATAAAACTGGCTATTTCTTTTGGACATAAGAAGATTGGTTTCGTTTGCGGCGATTTTTCGTCGGTTACGGCGGTCAGTCGTTATCAGGGTTATGTAGATGCGTTGAAAGATGCAAGTATTCCACTTGATGCAGCAATTATCCACCGTAAATCCTGGACTGAGGTTAATGGTTATGTTGCTACTCAACAGTTTTTATCACTAGAAGAGCCACCAACTGTCATTTTCTATTCGAATTATGTTTTGACTATAGGCGCACTCCGATGTTTAAAATCGCTTGGAAAAACTTCGGGTGAAGATGTTGATCTAATTTCATTTGATGATCCCGACATGTTTAGCATAATGACTCCGGGAGTGACAGCGATACAGCAACCCAATGAACGCATTGCTGCAAACATCGCAGAGTTAATTTTATCGCGCATAGAAGATAATGTTAACGAGCCCCCGCGTCTAATCAAACTGGATTGTCATCTTCAATTACGAGGCTCTCTGAAACCTGTTAAGAGCTAAGTGACCTTGTGTTTAACCATTTTTTGAACCAACAGCCCTGAAAGCAAGCGATATAGAGACTGTTTCGCTTCTTTAAACGGAGATCCTTTCGCAGCAGTATGATGCGAACGAAGATTAAGAACTATAAGCCCGTGTACTGCGGGCTTTTTACCAAGACAATGTTACAGATCTCTTCCAGTTACAGCCTCTTGAAGGGGAGAGGCGCACAGCCATTAAATAATATTTTTTCCTTTGAAAAGATAACGTTTGCAGGAAAAACACCGATGAAGGAATCGTTGTCCGTCAAAACCATCAAGTGCTTCAAATACCACCTTACCAGAACCGCAGTGGCAGCATTTTGCTGAGCGTTGGTCATCTATTTTGCATTCTGGATGTTTCAACAGATATTCGGTCAGGGAAGGCAGCATTTCCCATTGATGGTTAGTGGGCAGCCTGGCGTTAAACCAGTATTTGCGAAACAGGTAAAGAAAACCCGCAGCAAAAATACAAAGTAAAAGCAGTAGAAAATCCATAGTGCTTCCCTGTCAATGAAGTTTCGGTGGTGCACTTCGGGCTCAGATACTGTAATCAAAGACAATGACATCTTCGAGTGCTGGGACAAAGACATTTTTCAATGCAAGGTGTTCGGGATGGGGCAAGTAGTTTTGCCGCCCGGCATCATTGGTAAAAGTCATCACTACACAGTGGGTATAACCTTTGTTCAGGCCTTCCGGACTATTATTAAGCCCCCATTCCACAGCCAATACGCCTTCAACCTTTGTTGGTATTTCTTCAAAAAGTACCTGTATGTCGTCAATCGCTGCCTGAGTCACAGACGGCTGAAACTTTATCAGTAAAACATGTCTTATCATGTGCATTCCTTGCGCATAATGATATTTCTTTAGGTTAATAATTTGACGACAAGTGCTTCCTTTCGCCGTATTCGTTTACGTATTGATTCAACAATTCTTGGCTTTTCGTTGCACTTATTCCACCGGTGATGGTAGCTAATTTTCTATAATAGTAAGGATGTTCCTTAACCAGTTCGGTAGTGCCTGCTAGCTTATCCGGTAACCCGTAAACAATATGGGTAATATCGGCGTTCAAGATAGCCCCCAAGCACATCATGCAGGGCTCCAATGTAGTGTATATGGTGGCGTTTCTTTTATTCTGAAACAACACATCGGATACACTTTGAATTGCCCTAAGTTCCGCATGATGTGTGTCATTCAGATTTGAATCTACACTGTTGTGCGCAACTGAAATCACTTCATTGTTAAGTACAATGCAAGCTCCCACGGGAAGATTTCCTTTTTGGAGTGCTTTTTTAGCTTCATCAAGTGCAATATCCATAAACTGCTCATGCATAATTCACTCTTTTCTCGGTGGTGGATATATTACAAGACAGAATATATCCAAAGTTAAATACTTAATAAGAGCCTGGTTGAATGACGAATACTTTGCTTAATTTGACTATTTTCAAAAAGCAGGAATAAAAAAGCCGGCATTTCAGCCGGCAAAAACTAGAGGAACTGTGAAATCATTGTATGTGGCGCAGGAACACTGTTGCCAGCGGTGGCAGGGTGAGGGACAACTGTCCATTTTTCACCGGCACCGTTTGTTCTGGCGAGATGCCGGAACCCCAATAGCGTGCATCATCGGTGTTAAGCATAAGCTCGTAGCGGCCTTCAACTGGACTAACAATACGGTAGCCTTCACGGACAACCGGTGTGAAGTTACTGATGACAAGGATACGGTTGCCGTTGTCATCCAGTCGCTCGTGGGCAATCACGCTCAGGTCTGCGTCATCCATCATCCGCCATTCGAAACCGGATGGATCACAGTCCCGCTCATACAAAGCTGGCTCAGTGCGGTAAAGGTTGTTGAGATCTTTAACCAGATTCTGAACGCCCTGGTGCTTCTCGTATTGCATCCAGTGCCATTCCAGTTGGCTGTCGTGGTTCCACTCGGCAGTCTGGCCGATTTCGGTACCCATAAAGTTCAGCTTTTTACCCGGCTGTCCATACATGTATCCGAGATAGGCGCGTAAGTTTGCGGCTTTTTGCCACTCATCGCCCGGCATCTTATTGTGGATTGAACCCTTGCCATAAACTACTTCGTCATGGGAAAGCGACAACACGTAGTTCTCACTGAACGCATAAACCAGTGGAAAGGTCAGGGTACCGTGGTGATATTTACGGTGAACCGGCTCTTCCTTGATATAGCTCAGGCTGTCGTGCATCCAGCCCATATTCCATTTGAATCCAAAACCAAGGCCACCGTTGTAGGTCGGCTGGGTAACACCTGGAAATGCGGTGGATTCCTCTGCAATGGTGATGGCTTTTGGGTGGTGGCGATAGACTTCTTCGTTTACCCAGCGGAGCAGGGAAATAGCGTCATAATTGTGGTTGCCACCATCACGGTTGGGAATCCATTCACCGTGGTTGCGCGAGTAGTCGAGGTAAAGCATTGAAGCAACCGCATCGACACGCAAACCGTCAATGTGGAAACAATCCAGCCAAAACAGTGCGTTGGCAGCCAGGAATTCGCGAACGTGAGGACGGCCATAATCGTAGATATAGCTGTTCCAGTCCGGGTGCCAGCCGCGGCGGGGATCTGGGTCATTGTAGAGCGCAGTGCCGTCGAAGTTTGCCAGGCCGTGGTCATCAGATGGGAAGTGGGCCGGGACCCAATCCAGGACAACCCCAATGCCCGCCTGGTGGCAGCAGTCTACAAAGTACTTGAAGTCATCCGGTGTACCAAATCGGCTGGTTGGTGCAAACAGGCCTACAGGTTGGTATCCCCAGGAGCCGTAAAACGGGTATTCAGAAACCGGCATGAGTTCTACGTGGGTGTAACCCATTTCTGAGAGGTAAGGGATCAGCTCTGCAGCCAGTTCACGGTAAGTCAGGAAATCACCGTCTGGATTTCGTTTCCAGGAACCTGCGTGCAATTCGTAGAAGGAGAGCGGCTGTTTATGTGGCGGTGTGAACGGGCGGTTTTGCCACGTTTCATCTTGCCATTGGTAAGCGCTCTGGTCGTAAACTCGGGATGCGAACGACGGGTATTGGTCGGCGTGATAACCCCAAGGGTCTGCTTTGTGTGCCAGCCGGTTACCCAGCCCGTCTTTCAGTTCAAACTTATAGGTCGCACCAGCTTCAATGCCCGGTACAAACAGGCCCCAAAAGCCGTTTTCAAGACGCTGCATCGGGTGGCGGCGACCATCCCACTGATTGAAATCACCAATCACACTGGCTGCGCTGGCATTCGGTGCGAATACCACAAAACGTGTGCCGGATACGGATTCGCCTCCATGACTGTAACTGCAAAGCTGCGCCCCCATTTCCTGATAGGCCGTTACTGGGTTATGTACGTTTTCAGCCGCTGGCGCAATATCACGGAACTGGTAAGGATCGACGTAAGTATGCTCGCCTTGTTCGTATTCGGCATGAACCCGGTAGAGGAGGTTATCCAGTGAGAAACCGGCTTCAAGCGGAAGAACAAACAACCCACTCTCTTTCCGGGTCAGTGCAATGGATTGATTCCCAGCGATGATGGATACCCTCACCGCTTCCGGCTGCCATACCGTCAGGGCCGTCTCAGGCAGAGCGGAAGGGCCGAGTACAGAAAATGGTGCAGAACAGGCAGCTCCTTCGAGCTGCCGTGTGATGGTAGTTGTTGGGTTAATGGTGTTATCCGGCATTCCGGTTATCCCTCGTGCTTGCCTGCTTTGGCGCGTACATCTGTCAGTCGCTGGCACAACTGGTTGATTTCCTGCCGCGAGAACAGGTCATCCAGCGTGGTAGAAAGCTTACGACGCCAGTTAGGGTATTCATCAACGGTACCCGGCACGTTTACCGGCTTGTCCATTTCCAGCCAGTCTTCCAGCTGAAGGCCTAACAGGGAACTGCTGCCGGCTGCCAGGTGCAGTTGCATGCCATGGGACAGGCCTTTGTCCATTGGGACATAAAGTGCATCCTGCCCAACGTAATCCGGTAACCAGCCATGCCAGCGAATGCTGTCGAGCATCTTCTGCTTCATTTCGGCGCGGGTCTGGAACAGGCCTTCAAGTTGTTCTTTGTCCGGGTAAAGTCCCAGTTCCTCGCCAAGACGCAGGTCATCACAATGCCAGAATCCGCGCAGGGTTGGCATGTCATGGGTGCACAGGGTTGCCATTGACTGATCCGGATAATGAAGCGGTGACAGGTAGCCGCCATCTTTTGCGGTTTCGAAGAAGAAAACCTTGTATGAATGGACACCGCCGTCAGCCAACGGTTCAACGATTTCATCCGGTACCGTCCCGAGGTCTTCACCGATGATACTGCACTGGTTGCGGTGGCTTTCCAGCGCAAGGATTGCCAGCAGGTCAGAAACAGGGTAGTACAGGTATGCTCCGTCGCGGGCGGAATCACCGCGCGGGATCCACCAAAGCCGCAGCAGGCCGAGTACGTGGTCGATACGCAGTGCACCGCAGTGTTTCATGTTGGCGCGAAGCAACTCAATGAATGGGCGGTAAGCGTGTTTGACCAAATACTCAGGGTTCAGCGGAGGCAGCCCCCAGTTTTGTCCCAGCGGGCCAAGGATATCCGGCGGTGCACCGATGCTGGCATCCAGGCAAAGTGCGCCTTCGTCCGCCCAGCTCTCTGCGCCTGAATCACATACGCCAACAGCCAGGTCGCGGTAAAGACCGATGTCCATGCCGCGTTCTTCTGCCAGTTGCTGTACGGCAGCAAGCTGTTCTTCAGCCAGCCATTGCAGGTACATGTAAAAATGAACTTTATCCTGATGTTGCTTGATAAAGCTCTGTACCGCAGGGTTGGAGAAATGGCGGTACTCTTCCGGGAATACCGGCCAGCCCCACAGGCTGTCATCGGTTTTCTTCAGTTCAGCGTGGAGGGCATCGAAAGCAGCCTGGTGCAGAAGGCTTTCGCCACCGGCATCAACAAAGCGGTTAAAGGTCTGGGCGCGATCAGTTTTCTTTTCAAGCTGTCGGGATTTGAATGTTTCCCACAGCATTGGCAGGACAGACATTTTCAGCGCAGCCACATCACTGTATTTCACCCACTCTGAGTCACGGGTATCTTTGATACGCGTCTGGAAGTCAGCACTGCCAACAAGCTGCTGGGCTTCATCACTCAGGGCAAATTCCGGTACAGAGCTGACATCAATGTACAGCACATTCAGCCAACGGCGGGAAGAAGGGCTGTAAGGGCTGGCACCTTCCGGGTTTGCCGGGAAAAGTGAGTGAATAGGGTTGAGGCCAACAAAATCGCCGCCACGGTTTGCGATACCCCCAACCAGTTGCATCAGGTCACCGAAGTCACCGATACCCCAGTTCTGTTCGGTTTTCAATGTGTACAGCTGAACCGTGGTTCCCCACAGTTTCTTGTCAGCTTGCAGTGATTCTTGTTTGTAGCAGCTTGCAGGGGCTACGATCAGCGTAGAGATAAACGGGCTCTTGCGGCGTTTACGACGCAGTGTCAATTGGTGGTATCCCAATGGCAGGGAATCGGCCAGGCGGAATACCAGCTTACCGTCATCTTCGCGGGTATCGCTCACTACCTGGGATTCCAGCCAGCCTTCGAGGCATTCACCGTTCTCAAGTGTCAGGGACCAACTGAAGTCACCAATGCGTACTGTCTTGCCCAGTGACAATGCAACATCTACCGGCTGTTCTTCGCGAATAACGAGTACCGGCGAGAGAATATCAACACGCTGCTTGCGTTCCGCTGATGCCAGCAAAGCGGCATCGTTCTTGGTGTCATATCCAAGTGCAGACAGCAGTTTAACCAGCACAGTATCACTGACGTTAGTGGGTTCACCCCAGGCACTGATATAGGTGTCAGAGAGCCCGGCACGGCTTGCTACCGCTTTTAATCCTTGTGTATCCATTATGTTCTTACTCATTTAAGGCGGCCGTCATATGAGGGCCGCCAGATTCAGTGCTTACAGGTGAGTGGCTTCGAGATGCCAGATAGTGTCAACGTAGTCGCGAATACTGCGGTCTGAACTGAATTTGCCCATAGACGCGCTGTTGATAATTGCCATTTGTGCCCAACGCGCTTCATCACGGTATGCTTCGTCGATGTCGGCATGGGCTCGGGCGTAGTCTTCAAAGTCCGCCAGGACCAGGTACGGATCCTGTTCCAGCAGGTTGTTGGCGATGGACGCCAGTCGGCCGTAATAACCCGGAGTCAGGGTATCGCCATAAAGCATGTCGATAGCGGCTTTGATTTCCGGGTTGTTGTCATAGAACGCACGTGGGTTGTAGCCGTTTGCCAGCGTTGCCTCCACGTCTTCTACCTCCAGACCGAAGATAAAGATGTTGTCGTCACCCACTTCCTCACGGATTTCGACGTTCGCGCCATCCATGGTGCCGATGGTGAGGGCGCCGTTCAGGGCCATCTTCATGTTACCGGTACCGGATGCTTCCTTACCTGCAGTGGAGATCTGCTCGGAAACGTCCGCAGCAGGGATAATGATTTCTGCCAGGCTGACACGGTAGTCCGGGATAAACACCACTTTAAGCTTGTTGCCGATACGCGGGTCATTGTTGATGGTTTCTGCTGCACGGTTAATGGCATAAATAATGTCTTTCGCCAACGCATAACCCGGTGCAGCTTTCGCAGCGAAGATAAACACACGAGGGTGCATATCGAAGCCCGGTTCATTTAGCAGTCGCTGGTAGAGTGACAGAATGTGCAGCAGGTTCAGGTGCTGGCGCTTGTACTCGTGCAGACGCTTGATCTGGACATCGAAAATAGCGTCAGTGCTGAGTTCGATACCCATGTTGGCAGACACCCAGTCAGCCAGACGCTGCTTGTTCTGCTTTTTCACTGCCATAAAGCTTTTCTGGAAGGTTTTGTTGCCAGCCAGTTTGTTCAATTCTGAGAGGTTTTCCAGATTTGCTGCCCAGTCACCGTCCAAGTGTTCATTGATAAGAGCAGACAGGCCTGGGTTACAGAACTTCAGCCAGCGGCGTGGGGTAACACCGTTTGTGACGTTCAACAGACGCTCAGGGTAAAGCGCATTGAACTCGGGGAACAAATCCTTCTTAACCAGTTCTGAGTGCAGGGCAGCTACGCCGTTAACTGCGTAGGAGGCTGCAACACAGAGGTTGGCCATGCGAACCATCTGGTGGTCGCCTTCCTGAATCAGGGAAAGTTTGCGCAGCTTGGCTACGTCACCCGGCCATTTTGCTTCAACTTCAGCCAGCATCTGGGCGTTAATCTTAAAGATAATTTCAAGGTGGCGTGGTAGCAGTCGGCCGATCAGCTCAGCACTCCAGGTTTCCAGTGCTTCTGGAAGCAGTGTGTGGTTTGTATAGGCAAAGGTGCGGCTGCAGATATGCCACGCTTTGTCCCATGTCAGGCCATGGTCGTCCATCAGGACGCGCATCAGCTCAGGGATCGCGATGGTTGGGTGGGTGTCGTTCAGCTGAATGGTTTCAAACTCTGGCAGGGATTCCAATGTACGGCCCAGAGCAAGATGACGGCGGAGGATATCAGCCACGGAACATGCGCAGTGGAAATACTGCTGCATCAGGCGAAGTACTTTTCCCTGCTCGTGGTTGTCATTCGGGTACAACACCTTGGTCAGGTTTGCAGCTTCCAGTTCACCGTATTGTGCGCCTATGTAGTCGCCGTCGTTAAAACGGGCGAGGCTGAATGGTGCCGGTGCATGGCATTCCCACAGGCGCAGCGGGTAGGTGCTGTTGTTTTTGTAACCAATAACAGGAATGTCCCAGGCGCGGCCTTCAACTTCCATCGCGGGATTCCAGCGGCGGCGAGTATTGCCGTTTTCATCCTGATAGGTTTCAACGTCACCCCAGAATCCAACCGTTTGTGTCAGTTCAGGGCGTACCACTTCGCATGGGTAGCCTTCAATACCGCGCCATGCATCCGGTGATTCTTTCTGCTCGCTGTCTTTAAAAGACTGGCGGAAGAGACCGTATTCGTAGTGGAGGCCATAGCCGACTGCCGGGAATTCTTGCGCGACCAGTGAATCCATAAAGCAGGCAGCAAGACGGCCCAGGCCTCCGTTACCCAGCGCCGGATCGCGTTCTTCTTCGAGCAGATCGGTCAGGTTGATACCGAATTCGGCCATGACTTCGGTAACTTGCGGGTAAATATCCATGGCAATCAGGTTGTTGCCGGTCATTCGGCCGATGAGGAATTCCATCGACAGGTAGTTAACTTTACGGGCATTTTTCTTGGCAAGGGTAGCTTCGGTTTCTATCAGGTTACCGATGCTCATATCGGTGAGGGCTTTTGCCATTGCCAGGTACCAGCCACGGTCATTCGCAGTCTCAGGTATCTGGGCATAGGTACCGGTCAGGTGTGCCAGTACTGCTTTCTTGAATTCTGTCTTGTTGAACACAGCCGCTTGGGTTTGAGTTCTCATTTTGTCGCCTCTTCAATCACATTAGGAGGGAGCCATATCGGCGTTGTATTTCACTGATGCCAGTTTGCTCCCCGCCATGTCGCGCTTCATCCTCCCTCCAAAAATTACTTGGGGATGAGAAAACGGGGCGTAGCAGATTCCTGTTAAGTCGCTCACAAAAGAGTTGGCGAAACTGCCAAAAAAAGAGATATGAAACAGGTTTTCTCACTGATTTGGTGCGAAAAAATTTTGCTCCTAGAAGGGGAAAATGAAATACAGTGCCAATTGTCCCGACAGAGTGAAGGAAGCAGTAAAAAAGGGGAGGAGGAAGGTGGGGCGTAGTCACCCCACCCAGGCTTGCGTTTTTTAGTAGTGAATGGCTTTTATCAGCTTATCTGCAATAGCAATTGCCTGATCGCGGTTGGCAATTTGCAGTTTCTGATAGAGGTTACGGATATGGGTTTTGATAGTGGTAGGAGCCACATCCAACTCTGATGATATCTGGTCATTACTGTAGCCGGAGTAGATAAGGCCAAGTACCTGCCACTCTCTGAGTGTGAGGGGACTGGTTCTGACAGCTTCCGGCAATGTCTCGCTCGCAAGCAGTTTTTCGACAAGTTCTTCGTCGAAATGTACTGCGCGGGAGAGGCTGTTGCGGTTCATTGACTCGAGCAGGGTGCGAGCTTGGTGACGAACCAGTTGATCTACGTCGCCTTGCTTGGCTAATCGTGTGAACACAGCTTGAAGATCAACCCGGTCAAGATAAAAACAAACAGTCATCCCGGTTGCCGTTGAAAGATTGATTGCCTCTGTCAACGACGTCTCTGCGTCACCTTTTTTACCTGCTTTCTCCTGGACTGACGCGAGGAGGGTAAGATTGCGCTGGGTATCGGCAACCAAATCCAGTTCTCGGCTCTTGGTAAGAATCTGATTGAGAATGGATTCTGCCTCCTCAGTGTTGCTACAGATAAAATGTGCCCGCGCAAGGTTGCGGTGTTGCAGTTGCTGGAAGTGGTTCGCAGCGCCTGCTGGCGTTTCTGCTTGGGTGAGCCAATCGGCTGCCCGGTCTTCGTTTCCGCGGATTTGCCAAAGGATAAGCTGAGCCATATAGATATTGGCACGCCAGTCCAGGTGGTAATCCGCCTGACCAAGCAGTTGCTCACAGTGTTCGAGGTGCCTTTCTGCTTTATCCAGTTCGCCCCGTGCAAGTGAGACTTTCGCAAGAGTCGTGTAAGAGGGCAGGGAACGGGTGGCATCGTAGTGGGACATCACTTCTAAGCTGCGGTTCACCAATGCCTCGGATTCATCAAGGCGGTTCATACTCCAAAGGACCTGGGCCCGTAAGCGCAGCATAAACTCATGGAGAGGAACCTGCTCAAGGTGGTAGTTCTTAACCAGCGCTTCGGCTTTGTCCAGAATATCTAAGCCTGACTGAGTTGCTCCGCGTGCGGTGTAGATTTCGCATTGCTGCAGCATAGCCCAGAGTGCCTGATGGTAGATTTCATACTGGCGCGCCAGCTTTTCCGTTTGCTGCATCAGAGGCAGGGCCCGGCTGAGCTGACCGAGGCAGTGGTGGACTTCTCCCACGACTGATGTGGCAACAATACGGGAATGGTAAGTATTGGTAGGCAGTTGTTCGAAAGCCTGCTCACTCAGTTCCAATGCGCGGTCAGCGTTGTTCTGGTTAATCGCAACCTGAGCGAGCAAGGCATTGAACTCGCCTTGTTCAGTACTTTTAAGGGTGATATCCCTGGATGCCATTTCCCGCATCCCCTGTTCAAGCAACTCACCCACTTCGTTGTACTGGTGCTGGCTCTGCGCCAGCCATGCCCGGAGTAACACCAGTCGCGGTTCACTGTAAAGTTCATCCTCCCCCAGTGTTTTGAGTGCATCTGTCAGCAACCGGATGTTTCCATGGTTAAACAGGTACCAACCGTGGTTCAGCAGAACTTTTACCCGGAGTGATGTGTCCTTTGCCCCAAGCGCTGTAGAGAGTGCCTGCTTGGGGTTTTCAGCTTTGAGCCATGCATCTACAGCACGTTCACGCAGTTCATCTTCCATTCCCGGCATCAGGCGTTGGCGCTGGTGGCTGAGGAATTCACCGAAGAGGTTGTGGAAGCGGTACCACTGTTCATCTGCATCAATGGCGTTAATAAAGAGGCCATGGCGGTTGAAGTTTACCAATCGTGCCAGTGCATCCTCACGTCCGGTAACCATACTGACCAGTTCATGGTTAAAACGGTCAAGCACAGAGCACTGCATCAGAAATTCCCGGCTGTCCTGATCCAGCTGGTCAAAGACCTCTTCTGCGAGGTAATCCCATAGGTGGGAAAGCGTATTGCTGCCGGACAGGGTAGGGATGCTTCTGGAATGCTGGGCATTCAGTGCAATCAGCTGAAGGGCTGACGGCCAGCCTTCTACCTGGGCGCGGAGGGCTTTGTTCTGGTTCTCGTCCGCAAGGTGATCGTTGAACTGACTGAGGAAACGGTGGGTTTCATCGTCATCAAATGCAAGGGCAAGGTTATCAACCTCAAGCAGTTGGCAGCGTACACGAAGGTTCGCAATGCTGAGGGGCGGCTGTGTACGGGAGGTGATGACCAATGTCAGGTTTTGTGGCATGTGCTTTATGAAATGGGTGACCGCACTGTGAATATCCTCATCTGTGATGAGGTGGTAGTCATCCAGAACCAGATAGGCGTGCTCATGCCAACCTGCAAGCTCGGCAAACAGCTGATTGAACAGGCTCTTTAAGTTACCGAACTGGCTTCGTTGAACGATAGATGCTGCTTTGGGGCAGCTGTCATCGGTGGCTTTATTGAGCGCACCGGTGAAGTAATTGGCAAAAGAAAACGGATCGTTGTCAGATTCATCAATACTGAACCAGCCAACATTCTGGCAAGTCGACAGCCACTGTGCTGCCATGGTTGTCTTCCCAAACCCGGCTGGAGACTGGAAAAGCACCAACCTGTAGTGATGTGCATGCTCCAGGTCACTGAGAAGGCGTGCCCGCTGAATCGACTTATGGAGCGGAGCCGGGGCGGTCAGCTTAGAAGGTATCCACATAGGAGTTGTACATCCTGAATTTTTCTTTATAGGGAGAATAAATGAGATGTAACTCCCTAGACGACTAGCAAATAGAAGAATAACTGTGAGGATTATCCGATATTTGAAAAATGACCACACACAATGAAGGGGCGAAATGAGATCTGGATCGTCTAATTAGTTGTTAGCACCACGGAAGTTGCCAATTTCCTTGTCTCAACCGGTTAGACAGCAAGCAACTTGGTACGTGTAGATGATAATGAAGCAATGCCATAGTGCTTTTGCTTGGGAGAAAGCCCACATAATACTTTGAATGCTTGCTAGTTAAATATTGCCTTGAATTGAATGAAGTACTGCACGCTCGAAAGGTAACCTAATGGGAACTAGACGCTTTTTGTATGGAATCTTCATTTTACAAGTCAAGTATCCTTAAGTGTGAAAACCAATCCTGACTCTTCTTTTAGTGCCAGTGTAAAGACGATGGGTAATACGCGATTGCTTGAAAATTAAGAAAATATAGGAGGCCTCTGATTATTTGCAAATTTAAGAGGTGAGGAGATAACTAATTCATTATGTTTGGATAATTATCAAATAACTAAATAATAGTAAATTAACATTAATAATTATGACTTGAGGCATAAAAATATTCAAAGTGGAAGGTTATTGAAAAATCAGAAGCAACAAGACCGTCGCTTATATGTATGATATAAATTTGTTGTGCCATAATTTTTGGTTTTAATCATACGACAAATTAAAATCAATTGATTCCATTTATCTAAATGAACATTCAGGTTTGTATTAAAAATCTAATAATGAATTGAGACAGCTTACCAGTTAATTTCCCCAATCCCTCATGAATGGCTTATTGTTTAAAAAATGTATACTAAACAGATGGTTACATAGGTATAATTTGAGGGTATTTACATGATGTAGTGAATTTGAAATCAAACAAAATTTTCGCCAGTAATAAAAATATGAAATGGAAAGGTTGAAACGTTTGTGATGTCTGCAACATTTTGAAATAAAATTAAATATATTGATATGCATATCAATGTAATGAGCTATATCATACTAGTATAGAAAGGTGTTCTCTCCGTTTGAATGACTGACCAATTCATTTGTAACTAGTTGTTATTAAAGTCACGGAGAAATGACTATTTTAAGGAGGGTGTTTTAATAAGTTTTGGAAAGCGAAATGTTATTAGTGTTTGATAATACGTAAAGACGTTAGTGGACTTCATTCTCTAGTTAGGTGAGTCGTGTGAATAATACCAGGCTCTGCATAGCCTCGTGCAGTGACTGGATTCAGGTGAAAGAGAGGGAGAGGCATGATGGGTCATGACACCGAAATCAAACGCTGGACTGCGAAGCGAAAGCTGGAACTGGTTAAAGAAATCATAAAAGGTACAACGACGACAAAAGAGACTGCGAGAACATACGATTTGACACTCGCAGAGGTCGAGCGATGGGTTGGGGATGCGCTTAACGGAATGGAAAACGCATTGAGGGCAAATCCTAGAAATGTTACTGAGCAGTATGAGAAGAAAATTGAAGATCTTCATGCTGCATACGGAGAGGCAATGCTCCAAGTAAAATTGCTTAAAAAACGCCAAAGGTATCTGGAGTTGGATGAGGACTAAAAATGCTCGCCACCATGAAAGTGGCGAGCTTCATGAGCCAATATTATAAATTACTGACTACTTAGTATATTAATTTACAACGTGGGGTTTTTAATATAGTTAATCCATATCGCTAGTAATAACTCCTAATACTATATATTTTGATATTTCTACTAAAAAACATTAAGGATTTAAGAAGGATAATTGAAATGGTATTGGATTGGTTTATCAAAAATATAATAATTATATTATCGTTTTATTAATCTTATATCAATTTCGAGTGATTATAATAAGTTTTTTAATAGTTAAACTTAGTAAGTAATGTCTGAAGTTGTAACTATTTTTATTTTTGAGGTGGTTTACAATGATTAGAATAAGCTCAACGGCACTGGCTGTTATAATTTCGGCGTTAATTTTTGTAATTACGTATGTGATAAGCCATAGGATGGTTACAGCTCAGATAGTTAATGAGATAACTATTGAAGCGGGTGAAATATTAAATGATTTTGACAGCGCGTATAGAAATATAGAAATCATATTTTCTAATTTAAGCGATATGGGGATAAGAGTTTGTAATGAAAAAGCCAGACATAAGATCAGAAAATTGATTTTGATATCATCATACACAAAAGATGCAGGTTTTATAAGTGAGAATTCAACATTGTGCTCTGCTGAAAATGGTTGGATCCCATATCAAATAGTAAAGAATAAAAAACCGGATATAATCACAGAGGATGGTTATCAAATATGGAAAGAATTCAATTATGATATTCTTGGAAATACTATTTCATCAACAATAATAAAGTTGGGTGACTATGTAATAGCACTTGACTCAAATGCAGTAAGAAATCTAATTGATAGAAAATATCAATGGAGAATAATGTTAAAATCAAATTCCAAGTTGGTTCACTTTGCTGGAATCAATAAATTTGAGTTGCAAAGCGATGATGGTAGTGAATTCTCATTACTCTCAATTCCTCAGTTTAACTATATGAGTTGTGTTAACCAAGGAAATATATGTTTAGTTACGAAGAGAAATCTTTCTCATTTTGACTCGTCGGGGAAATTTTCAAATCCATTTATTTTTTTGCTTTGCTTGTTAGTATCAACCTACTTTTACTTATTAATTCGAAATCGCATACACGTCGATGATACTAATGAAGAAAGAGTTCGAAGTGCAATAAAAAATAATAATTTTAGCTGTGTTTATGAACCAATAGTAGATCTAAAGACTAAAAAAGTGGTTGGTGTTGAGTTGCTGTCAAGATTGAATGACAGGTACGGTAACCTAAGCCCATGTGAGTTTATTCCTATTATTAGCCAGATTGATATGACCTGGGAATTCACAAAGGCGATGATGATTAAATCTCTAAACGAACTATCCGGGATAAAAGGTGCCAGAGAGAACTTTATGATCAATATAAACATATTTCCGAAAGATTTATCAAAAAATGAGCTTGTAGTATTGGATGAATTGGAATGTGTTAAACGATTTCGTGGAAACATTATACTAGAAGTTATTGAAAGTGAATGTCTTGAAGATGAAAAAGCCATGGACAGCGTGGCAATTCTTAAAGAAAAAGGAATATTTGTTGCAATAGATGACTTCGGGACAGGTTATTCAAATTTTAATCAGTTAAGAAAAATAAAAAGTAAAATTTTAAAGATAGACAGAGTGTTTGTGATGGACATTAAAGAGGGCGCAGTGAAGTCTTCACTTCTAAATAATATAGTGACAATAGCAAAACAACATCAATTGGATGTTATTGCAGAGGGTATCGAAACCAAGGAACAAGTTAATGCTTTGGAGGAATTGGGCGTTGAATATGGACAGGGCTGGATTCTCGGTAAACCAATGAATATTGGAGCTCTAGATAAGCATTTATCGTTAAATGGTTGACTACCCATTAATAAATGAGGGGATTATGGACGATTACCACGACAATGAAACATGTTTATTTTGTTTGAACCAAGAAGAAGTTTTTCGAAGAAAGTACATTGTTGGTTTTGAAGAGCAGGATGTTTTTATTTTATCTGCTCACCAAGACATTATTAAATCAAAACTGACTCCTATAGTTGAGCTTATAGTTAAAGAATGTTTAAAAAGTGAGCCATTTTTAAGTGAGTTGGAAAAAATAATTAAAAATCAGGTATTTAGCGTTATGATGAGTGACTATATTGATCAGTTAGTATCAGGGAAATACGATGATGAATATATAAGGAAAAGGATAGAAATAGGACGCTGGTACAGAAATATCGGTGCTTCAGTGGATACGATACTGTGCATGATAAATATCCTTAAACACTCCATTCTACACAATATACATACTGATTTGGAAAGTGGTGACTTGTACATGCTGGTTAGATCACTAGATAAAATAATCATGTTCGATTCATACCTGATTCTAGACGTGTTTATAGATGAAGTGGTTGATAAAGAAAAAGATATAAATAGAGAAATGTCTATTTACATTTCTAAGTTGGAAACGAAGATTAAGGAAAGCCGTAAACTTGTCGGTCAAGACCCAACCACTGGATTATTTAATGTACGGTATATGATGGAAACACTAAAAACAATGGTCGAGGCAGCAAAAAGGAGGAACGAACCATTATCATGTGTTTATATAGATATTAATAGTTTTAAAAAAATTAACGATAATTATGGTCACTGCTATGGTAATGAAGTTCTTAGTCAATTCGGAATATCAATAAAGGCAATATCCAGAGCTGAGGACGCATGTTTTAGGTGCGGGGGAGACGAGTTTTGTGTATTTCTGCCTAATTGTACAAGAGATGATGCTATAAAAATATATGCTGAACGACTCCAAAGTGAGATCAAAAAATCATTAGATGGTGTAACTTTTAGTGTAGGAGTGGAGCAGGTTGGCCCATATGAATTTCCAAACTATTATGAAATCATAAAAAAGGCTGACCAATCAATGTATGAAAATAAAAGGAAATCAAAATAAATTATTATCCATATGCTTGGATTACCATTTCTACATTTGTAGGAATTAAACCTTGTTATTCAACAAGGTTTTTTTTGAGGCCGTTAAAGAAAATCTCAAATATGATAATGTATTGAAAGTGAGAATAATAAAGTGACTGGCTTTCTGTGAATATATGATGCATATTAAGTGCCAGAATGAACATTCAGTTTATTTGGTGATTTATTGATTATGATATAATCCACAAAACCATGATCTAATTGATATATTTTATGTAAGATTTTGTACTTTCCACAATTAATGGATTATTATTGATATGAGTTCGGCGACATGGGTCAGTTTGAGTTTGTCGAAGTACTGAACTTAAATTACTTACAATGTTTTGAGCAGTTTAACTACTGATATCAATGGTGTTCGGCCGGCGTATGAGCGTCGGTTTTTTTATTCGAATTGCTTTTGGGATTGATATGATGCGATGACGTAAGGTCAGCATTTAATTATAAAATTGATATAACACGAGGTACTTGCAGTGATGACGTCAGGTATTGGGAATTTTTCATTATATGAAAGATGGCGAAAAAATATTAAGTTTCATCTGACTCTATCGCTTCGAGCAACACGCGAAGGTATGCTCTGGGTCTTACCGTGCTTGGTTTTTTCATCGATGCTTTTGTTCGCTAGTTCGATGATTGATATGTTCTACTACGGGGATCATGAGTGGTCGAATATTCTATTTACACTTAATGATAACTTGATGTCAATGTTTCCATTTCTTTTGACCTCTTCTATTTCTTACATGTTGGCTTTACATTATAGTTTACCACGTCCACCGACAGCCATCATATCAATTGCGTTACTTTCAATTTATTTTCCATTGTCTCCGAGTGATGAAATTTCAGACGCTGTCTCAATTGTGCTCGCTATCTTCACCCCCCTTTACTCTGTTCCAATACTCTATTTTTTTAACAAAATAAACTGGATTAAAGATTTTGGCTATGATCGTGCAGGGAACACCCTCAAAGAGTCGTTGAATCTCATTCTGCCTTCTCTGTTAACTGTTATACCCTTCATTGTAATCAGTACAGGTATAATCACTTTAATATCATGTTTTGTACACTTTGAACCAATTTTAGTGAATTTCGACAATGAGCCATACCAATTTGGATTGGCATTCTCCGCACTAAATTCTGTCATGTGGTTTTTTGGTGTACATGGCTATTTCGCCCTTTTACCGCTTGTAGAGGTACTAAGGGAAGCAATGACGATTCCATCAGCAAATTTTGTAGCAGGTGATGGTGAATTGTTTCCGATGAACCTTGCGTTTATGGGTTCGTTTGTATTTATCGGTGGAAGTGGGGCAACACTGTCGTTGATTCTGGCTTGCTTGGTCTTTACAAAAAGTAAATCACTGCGTGTTATCACAATCGCAGCAATACCTTTCGGTTTAATCAACATTAATGAAATCTTACTTTTTGGATTACCAATTATCTTAAATCCGCGATTGTTTGTTCCGTTTCTTCTAGCGCCAATGGTAAATGTATTGACCAGTATGTTGGCGATTGATGCTGGCTTGGTTTCTATTCCCAGCGTTGCAGTTCCTTTTGTTAGCCCGGTGTTTTTCAACGCACTGATGGCCACAGAAGGCGATTTTTGCAGCGTTGGGCTCCAACTCTTTAATGTTCTTATAGGTGCTGTTATTTATGCACCCGCGGTAAAAGACTTGGATGACCAACTGAGTGACAAAACTATAGATATTGAAGCATTAGATACAACCTATGCACGCTGTAAAGAGAAAGCTGATGCACTTTGTGAAGACCCCGTTCAGCAGGCCGCCGCAACACGTAAGGCTCAGGTTGTTCTAGAGGATGCATTAGAGGCAATGAGTTCGAAGGAATTTTTTATCGAATACCAACCACAGATTAGCCGTGAGGATGGTCGTATGGTGGGTTGCGAGGCGTTAGTAAGGGCCAAGAGTGCAAAGGGTGCAGTTGAACTGCCCGGGCAGTTTATGCCGTGGTTGGAGAGTGGTGGACTAATGAAAGATTTGGATCTTTGGGTTGCGAGGCAAGTTGTGTCTGACATGTTTATGTGGGAACAAAGTGGTTACCGCACAAACGTCAGTGTCAACATCTCACCTGAGACTTTGCTGGATGATGAATTCATGTCGAAAATCGAAGCTCTAGTAAAAGCCTGCGATGACCGGATTAGCTTTGAGATCACTGAGAATACAATGCTCAAACAGGGGACACGTATCCACGAAGTACTGGGCCGTATCCATGATAAAGGAATAAAAATTGCGATTGATGACTTCGGTACTGGTTATTCTGCGCTGGGATATTTGAGTAGTTACGATGTGGATGCAATTAAAATAGACCGTAGTTTTGTTAAGGGGCTTCAGAATAAAAAGGGCAAACAAGTTTTGATGAGCTTGCTGAATTTTGCTGAACAACTAGGGTTATCTGTTGTGATAGAGGGAGTGGAGACCGAGGAGGAAATGCAGGTAATACCCAAAAGAAGGTGTATTACCATCCAGGGGTGGTACTTTAGCTCGTCGATTTCACCTGAAGACTTGATAACAAACTATGGAATAGATATGCGTGAAAATGAAAGACCCCATCACACGGCAGAGTAAGTAGCATGTATGTATCATGCATAAACAGCCTGGTTTTTCCCTTGCCGTTTTGCGTCATACATAGCCTGGTCGGCAATTGTCCTGATGTGGTCCAGGGTGATTTTATAATTGGGTACCACTGCAATACCGATACTCGCTCCGATATGAAAGCTGTGTTCATCGTGGGTAATAGGGTCATTGAGGGCATCCAGGATACGGTCAACAATACGGTCTATATGAATCTCATTGTTTACATGGTTGAGAACAATCAGAAATTCATCACCGCCCACACGGCAAACCAAATCCGTCTCAGGCAGGTGGCGGCGCATTCGACGGGCTACCACTTTTAGACAGTGATCACCGGTGTCGTGGCCATAGGTATCGTTCACTTTTTTAAATCCGTCCAGATCAATAAACAATACCGTCGCTTTGACGTAGTCACTTTGCTGAACTTGATCAAAGTATCTTTGGGCAAGTTCATAATTTGGCAGGCCGGTGAGGTTGTCATGGTTGGCCTGCCACTCAATCATTTCCTGTTGGCGCTGCAATTTGTCGATCAGAATCCGGTGTTCTTCGCGGTACGTATGGAGAGCATAACCGGTCACAACGAAAAACATGATCATACAAAATACATAGACAAGCCAATGTGTTTCACTGCGGATGAGCGTGTCCAAGCTGTTTGTTGTGGTCAATAAATGTTGGCTGAACACATATGCCAACAAAGAAATACTGACAGCCACGAACTTAATAAAGCGGACGGTAGTGCGTTTTTTAAAAATCATGGCAACGACAAAGATACTGAGTGGAAACAGTACCGTTGAACCCGCCATGGGTCCTGAAGCTACAAAATTGGTAAAAAAGTTAGTGCAGATAATAAAAATGACAAGGTACGCTTTGGGGCGGGTTTTTATACGATGCCTGCAAACAGCTACAGCACATACAGCTACTACTGTAAGTAAATCAACAAAGTACACGAGATCAAAGCCGAATTCAGTAGCCCTTACGGTGGTTATAATCATCACCAGCACCGCATAGGCACTTCCTAACGTAAGGATAAAGTTGACTAACTTTTCCTGGGTTGTTGCTTCGTGATTTTTGAATGCATTGTCTGTTTTCGTCATTTCCCCTAACCGTACTGCTGGTTATTTGAAAGTGTGTATCTATATGTGCAGCAAAGAACCCCTAAATTAAAAATAGTCTCTCATATGAGGCATTCAAGAATCAAAAGTAAGATAATGTCTCATAAACAGGAATTTATGAGTGTGTTTGGGGAATATGGAGGATTGGCGTTTCGGTTTTTTCCTCGCTCCTGAAAAGTTATAACCCTAGCTGAGCACGTATTTCGTCACGGCTTGGAGAGTAGTGTTTGTGCGAAGGAAGTGCGAGGTTGTTAAGCTTTTTAAGACTCAAAAGTGGGTGCAGATTTCCGTCTGCCACTTTCATGCCAATCAGCAATAGCCATTCCAGCTCTGTTAGTGACTCAACAAACTGAATGGAATCCAGCGAAGCACTTTCATTTTCTGCACAGATTCGGGTCAGGTTCTTACAACTGCCAAGAGCCGAGTAATCAGACACTTTTTTGCAAGCTGTCAGCGACATAGTGGAAAGGGATGGATGATTTTTCAGGGCTGAAATATCGCTAAGGGAAGTGCAGTACGCCAGATCCAGTTGTTTCAGGTTCGGAAGGTGTTCCGCACCGTTGAGTGTTTCCAGTTTGCGTGATTGAAGTGACAGCCTAGACAGGCTGGAAAGTGACTGGAAGGGTAGTAAATCCGTTGCAGGGTATCCATTGAGGTTAATATACCGAAGAAAGGCGGTGGAAAGTGCACTGTCACAGCCGTTTCGCCAGTTTGCGGCAAAGCCTTCCAGATTTTGGAAAACAGAAAAGTTGAATTTACGGTATGCGCATTCGAGCCCGATATACCGGAGATCTTTTAAATCTGAAAGGACAGAAAGATCCTTCACATCGGCATGGTAAATTTCTACCGAGATGAGGTTTTCAAGTTCGGCCAGAAAGCCCAAGCCTTCAGCTTTCCAGCCCATAGAGCGGCTGAGTCTGACCCCGTTTACCTTGCCTTTGGTAAAGAGTTCCCGGTAATCAGGTTTCCATGCGCCCTCCAAAATCAGGACCCGGGCATCTATCTGCTCGTGGTCCATGATTTTGGCACCTTTAGGTGTGTTGCCGAATCCAAACATTAATCAGTCATCCAATAGATGTTGTCGGTTAGGACCGATAGGGTCTTTCTTATTGGATACTTTATCAGACTGCCGTGCTGGCACACCACCAGTGATTTCCTGAATCCGCTTGTGTTCGGCGACTTCACGCTGGGTCTTCGAACTGCCGGGCATGGATTTGACGTCAACCCGGGTATTTGGATCCAGCTTGCCGCTTTTTACGTGCTCTTTGAGGCGACGGGGGATATCGTTGGACTGACCGACGTACTTCTTACCGGTTTTGTCGACAAATTCGTAAATCCCTTCTTTCACCGGCTTACTGGTGATGATGTCATCTGCAACAGAATAGCCACCACCCGGAAGTAAGGCGCCTGCAACAAACAACCCGCCAGCCAGCCATTTCTCTCCCGCTGTTTTACATGGGTCGAAGATAGTGTCAGCGGTGTCATAGGCATCATAAATAGAGAGGCCGACTTCGACAGCCCCCCAGATTATCGGTATAGCAAACCAGACAGCTTCACCTTGCGGATCCCGGATATGAACCGGGTTATTTCCGGCATAACGGTAAAGGTTGAGATCGCCTGCAATCCCCAGTGGGTCCTGGC
Source organism: Parasalinivibrio latis (assembly GCF_036825535.1). Lineage (GTDB taxonomy): Bacteria > Pseudomonadota > Gammaproteobacteria > Enterobacterales > Vibrionaceae > Parasalinivibrio > Parasalinivibrio latis. The sequence continues at coordinate 1,985,517 of NZ_CP098812.1, read as the reverse complement.
TGATAAAACGGCCAAGGGTCGGGTCGTAATAACGTGCCCGGTAGTGGTATAGATCGTCAGACTCATATTCCCGGGAGGCGTAGCGGAACGGGTTACCAATATCAGCCGGTGTGTTTAGCGATTCGCCATAGGGTGAATAGTCGTATTCTGCTGCCAGCGAACCGTTACTGGTAGCACCAATGACCGAGCCTTGTTGACTGCGGTGCAGGTAGTAGCTGTCTCCGTTTGCCTGTGTGTAGGCCAGCGGTTCATCGATTTGTGGCCCGAAGGTGACAGTAGTGACGACAGTATTGGATTGATCGAGTGTTGCTACGCGGTCATATCCGTCATAGGCATATTTTTCAGTTGTGGTACCGTCGCTGCGGCTTAACCGGCGGCCAAGAGGATCGTAGGTGTAGTTAACCGTTTCGTAAGGTGCAGTGGCGATGCCATCAATAAAACGTTTTACAGTGATCAGCTGGTTGGCACCGTTCCAGGTAAACTCGGTTTTCGCCCCGGTCGCTTTGTCTTGCTTGCGGGTAAGGTTACCGCGACCGTCATAGGTAAAGGTGTGGTTGTTGTCTTCGGTTAGCAGGTTGTCATCGTTGTACTGTTCACCGTTGCCAATTCGGTTACCCGCTGAATCATATTGATAGGTGAAGTTCTGGCCATTGATTGCTGCTCCGGTCAGGAATCCATCTGCGTTGTAGGCATAGGTGTCATTGTTTCCGCCATCGTTGATGCCGGTTATCAGCCCGTTGGCGTCATAGGCATAATCGAACTGGCCACTGAAATCACCGGTAAATGCCTGTTGTGTCAGCTGGTTGGCACTGTTGTAGGTGTAGCTTACATCCGTTCCCGGGCCATCCAGCGCAGTGCGGCGGCTGACACTATCGTGGGTGAAGCTGAAATCACCTTCCGGTGCGGTGATGCGCGAAACCATCCCCTGTAACCCCCAGTCATAACTGAGGGATTTGCCGAGGAAATGGGTTCCGGTGCGTTCACCTTCCTTGTTGTACGTATAGTCAAAACGTACACCGGTGGAGCTTTGCGTTTCTGCCGTCAGGCGTCCTACGTTGTCGTATTCGAAGGAAACAACACTGCTTACACCAGCCGCCTGTGTGACTTCATGATTGGAGTTGTAAGAAAAGGTAGTTGTTACACCGGCCAGGCTGCGTTGAGTCAGTCGTTTGGCATTGTCATAGGTGTAATTTTCCTGCGTACCATCAGGACGGGTCACACTGGAAATCAGATTGTCTGTGCGGTAGGTATAGGCCGTCTGTTTTCCGTCTGCAGTTGTTCGGGTGCTAAGGCGGCCATATGTGTCGTAGGTGAAGCTGGTGGTATTTCCCGCCGGGTCTGTTACTGCGGTTAGCTTACCAGCAGCATCCCGGGTATATGTGGTGGTTGCTCCGGATGGGTCAGTGACGGTCAGAGGCTGGCGAAGAGCGTTATAGGTGAGGCTGGTTTTTTCTCCTGCGTTGTTGGTCAGGCCAGTGATGTTGCCAAGGGCATCATATTCGAGCTCAGTTTTTTTACCGTCAGCATCGGTGACTGTGACGGGGAGACCGGCCGCATTCAGGGAGAATGACTGCGTATTGCCAAGTGGGTCAGTCACCGATGTCAGGAAGCCTTCTGTGCTCCATGAATACACCGTTTTCCCGCCAGCCGGATCCGTAACTTCGGTGATGTTGCCGTGGCTGTTGTACTTGGCCGTGGTAATCCGGCCGAGCGGAGAAGTTGCTTTCGTTGGGGAGAAAAGCGCTGAACCAACACCATATTCCCAGGTAATAGTGTCGCCGGCCGGGTTTTTGGCTGAAAGCCTGCGATTTTGATCGTCGTATGTGGATTCCCAACGGTTACCGAGGGGATCGGTATAGACGGTGATATTGCCGTTTTCGTCATAGGCGAACCGATCGACAATAACCGTGCCACCGGCACTTGGCGCACTTTCCTGGGTAATCTCACCTTTATCGTTAAGCTGGTAATTCCATGACGCACCCGTTGAATCTCGCTTCGAGACAGAGGTGTCACTGATGTAGTTATACGTAAAGCGGTTAGCGCCAACCGTATAAGAGAAGACTTTGGTAGAACCGCTGACGTAGGTGACGTCTGTAGCAGTGACGCCTGCTTCATCGACGACCTTAGTAAGTAAGTGATAATCCTGGGCGTCACCGGGAATATCCCTCTGGAGGTACTCGTAGTTGCGAGTACCGCCGTCCGGATTGGTCACTGAGGTCAGGTTTCCGCTGGCGTCGTAGGCGTACTGCCACTGAACTCCACCTTGAGTAGAGACTGAGGAGACGCGGCCTGAGAGGTTATACGCAAGGTTTAGGGATCGGCCTGCATTGTCGGCAATCTGGGTCAGGCGCCCGCTGTTATCATAACTGTAACTGAGAGCCTGTCCTGCCGGACTTGCTTCACTGATCAGAGACCCGGATGCATTGAATGTGCGTGAGGCACCGTTTTCTTCAGTTAGCGTCACCGTGCCGTCGCTATTTTCTGTCAGGCGATTGGTGAGCTTACCTGGGGGAGCATAGTTGCCTGATGCATCTTTCTTATAGGGATACCGCTTACCGTTGGCGGTGCGGAAGACGTAGTACCTTTCAGTAACGACAGCTCCTCCCGTTCCCACGATGGTGTCAGTGACTTGATATAAGCCCACTTCACAGCCGGTCGACCAGCCATTACCAAAGGCACCGCTTCGCGGGTCGTTAGAATTGTATGTCCGGCCGAGGGACAACCCAGGACGGCCCGGAATATCAATGTCCTTCTCGGTCCAGATTAAATGGCCTGTCTGGAGGTAAACCGGTGAGCCGGTACTGGAGCAAGGGTCACAATTGGGTCCTTCACACGGGCCAGGGGCATTGGGGTCATTGGGGTTAGTGGTGTCGTGCCCTTGATCCCAGGGGTAGTGGTACGCATACGAGCTTTCAGCTGCCAGGAAAACTGCGAGGCAGGTGGCCAGCATGACAAGTAGCGTTGTGAATCTAAAACTCTTGATGCCAAACATTGCGTGTTCTCCCTGGGCTAATCAGCTTCAAGGGCGGCGATGCGCGCTTGGGCTGATGCAAATGCACTGTCGATGCTGTCGAGTTGATCCTGGTAGCCGGGCTGTCCGTCCAACCACGTCGTAATATCCGCGTGGTTATGCCGGCCAAAATTGATGTGATCTACGGCGGTCGTTCCGTTATTCCTGTAGATGTCGCCTATCCGGCTCTGTATGTCAGAATCACTGTCATATTGGCTTTCCAGGGAGGCGCCCTGTTGGAGAAAGGCATGGCGGTTTTCCATTCCCTCAACGGTGAGGGACCGGACGGCAATTTCAATTTCTACCCACGTTTCTGCGCTGAGTTCTTCGGTAACACCCGCAGTGCTCCATGAAAGGGCAGCAACCGGTATGATGACTTTCAGTAAGTGCTTCATAGTGCGCTCCTAGTAGAAGATCCGTTGCATGCCATAGATGAACATCGAGTTAGCCCCGTTGCTGCCAACAGCCCGGATGCCAAGGCGGTAATCCCCCGGTGCAAGCAGTTCCCCCTGGTCATTCTTTCCATCCCAAAGAATTTGGTTTGCGCCGGAAGGCAATGAGGAATATTGGCGGTGAGCCACTTCTGTTCCTGAGTCCACGTCTGAGACCACAAGCTCAACGGTTGCCGGTTTGCTCAAGGTGAAATCAACCATGCTGTTACCGTTGCTATCGATATTCCCGGAAGGAATAAATACACCCGGTGTGACTTCTACGCCCGCAACCTGTGGGGCATTGCGCACAAAGATAACGTTGTATGCCAATTCCCATCCCCAGATACCAAACAGGAAAGGGTTTCTCGGAACCGGTTCAATGATTTGCCCGTTTGGCGCTTCACCGTTCCAGTAAACGGTATAGCTGCCCGCGCCGTGGGGGACGCGTTGAAGGAAAGTCACCAGCCGGGTGTTGGTGCGGAAAAGACCCATAAAGGCAGTGATTTCTGATGGACGGTTGACGGTGAATGTGATGTCCAGCGGATCGTTGTCATAGGGCGAGAACCTTGACGGAATACGGGTACGTCTTGGGTTGTACTGACGCCCTCCGGTGGAATCACGCAGGTCTAGGCGTTGCTGGCCTGAGCCGTCTTCGTATAACAGCACTGCATAGTACGGACCCTCTGGAAGGGTAGTGCCGCTGTCATCGGTACCATCCCAATTGTCGTTGTAGGTTCCGGGGTCGCGAACCTGCCAAGGAATGAGTGTCCGGACGACGTCACCCCGGCTGTCCTCAATCTGGAGCTGAAGCCGGGTCGGGGTTGTTAGTCGTGTGGCGATTTCACTGGTATCCCCGATATCGGAATTCAATGTATGGTCCGAAATAGGTGTCATGACCGGTGGAGTACCGTTTACAGTGACTTTGACGATATCCTTGGCGACCTGACCGTCAGACATTGTGACTTCGAGTGTCGCGAAATACGTTCCGCTTAGGGGATAGGTATGGGAGGCGGTATTTGCCTGAGAGCTGTCAACGGTACCATCGCCCTCAAAATCCCAGCTCCAGCCTGATATTGTCTGCCCATTGCCCGGTATGACAGATGATGAGAAATCGACCGTCAGAGGGGCATTTCCGATGGTGGTGTCCGCAATCAGGTCTACTGTGGTACTGCCTGGAGGAAGCGCCCGGATTTCAATGTCCGGTAAGGACACCGTGGTGGATGCGCCAAGCTGGTCGGTTACTTTCAGGGATGGCTTATAGTTCCCCGCCGTTTGGTAGAGATAAGTGGTGGAACCGGAGTTGGGATTTGAATAATCCACTGTTCCGTCACCTTCAAAATCCCATTCGTAATTAGCGATACCATTACTGTCACTGCCGCTGACCGCGAACATAACTGTCAAAGGCACTATACCGTTGGTGACACTCACAGAGGCTGACACTACCGGAGGGCTGTTCTGGATATTCAGAGTGTATGTTGCTTGCTGCACGGCGCCGTCACTGGCAGTGGCCTCAAGCAATACGTCATAAATGCCTGGTGTGCTGTAGTAAAACGTCTGGTCTCGTCCAACGGTGTCATTGCGGTCAAAACGTCCGTCACCATTGAAATCCCAACGGTAAAGGTTAATCGCTGTAAAGGTGTCGGTAAGTGGTGAAAACCGAATAGAAATTGGTGCATTTCCGGATGCCGGGTTTGCCCTAATGCTCAACCCAAGGCGTGGCTGGACGGTGATTGTTACGTCTTTGGAAACTGAACCACCACTATTAGACGCTGTGAGGGTATATGTTGTGGTTTCGGTCGGGGAAACGGTTTGACTGGATGACGGGGCAACCGGGCTGCCTGGAGGACTGAGAGTGATGTTGTCGGCATCTTCGACTTGCCAGGAGAGTTCTGTGGACTGCCCGGCAACCAGATTGTAACTGGCGCTGACAAATTCCGTGATAGTTGGCGGTGACAGGTCTGAGACATAAAGTGCCAAATCGAAACTTAGACGAACCCGGCCTTCAAGCTTCCATATCAGAGAAATGGTCGCACTATCTCCACTTGCCAGCGTGCCTGCGTTAATGATTTTTACCGGGTTGCCATCATTGGTTGTGTCATCAGGGTTTTGTACCGTTGCCTGTGAGGGAAAGTTGTTAACGACGACATAAATCGGGCCGGGCAACGACCCCCCGGCGTTGTTGGTCACTGAGATTTCGTAAGTTGCCTGACCGGTCCGGCGGTTGAAATGTGTGGAAACATACTCTACGCCAACCTGGTCTGTCGGCACTGCTGTTAAGGAAGACAGATCAATGCTTGCCTGTGAAGGCGGAACAAAAGCCAGCATCATCACCGCCACCAGTGCTGCATAACAGCGCATGAGGTATCTCATGATTCTCTCCTGGTGAGCCATCATCGATACAGCAAGCCGATTTCAGGCTGAATTTAAGTTAATGAATTCAGTTTTTCGCCTTTCTGCGCAGGCAAAAGAGGGACGCGAATACGAATAACGCCATAAGCGGCGGTTCAGGAGCCGGCAAGGTTTCAGTCACTAACCTAAGGTTCCTGATATTAAGAACTGACGTGAAATCGTTATCGCCAGGCAGCGAGACAAGTTGGAACGTTAACCCCAATGTCTGGCCAATCAATGTCGACAGATCAAACGAGGCAGTTCCACTGGCTGATACGTTGTGGACCAGAGAAAACGGCATTCCAAGTGGATTGCCTAGTGTGTCGGTAAGGTTAACCGCAAACTGATCGATACCGGCTGCTGCCTTACTGAACACAAAGTCGAACTGCAAAAACGTGTTCATGGCTGGGATGATAATGTTGGGGTCACCGAGCCCAGGGTCATTGGAGAGCAACACAAAAGAGAAACCGGGGTCTTCATTAAGTGCCGCACTTTGCCCGTCAGCCGCAATGCTTACCGTCGGATCTGAGTAGAAATTGTTGAGATCCAGAGGAATAATCCCGGCCCTTGCGGACACGGAGAGTAAACCCAGGGATAACAGCAAGATGAAGCAGCACATCCGTTTGATGTTCATAAACACTCCTCACCAGACCTCGAGAGGTTGGGAATTCATTTAATTTCGGGTACTTCGAACAAAAAGCTGTACACACCTACGTGGCCCCACAACCCGGCGAGATTAATGCTGAATACATGTTTGCCTGGCCCGGCAGTTTGTGGGTCAAAGCGCCAGGAAAGGGGGGTATATCCGGTTTCTTCCTCGGCCACGAACTTATGGTCGACGAAAAAAGAAATTTCATATTGGCTTTGCTGCATCAGCCACTGGTCTTTGGCTGACAAATCGACGGTGACAGTGACGGGCTTATCCAACACATACCGTCCAGCTTCGTTTACCTCCGGTGATTCCTTCATGGAAAAAAGGAGTTCCGGCTCTTGAGCGAGACTGACAGGCATGAAAAAAAACGGAGAGATTCGTTGACCGTTCCGCTGGGAAACAATGGCCTCCGGGTTTATCTCTCCGTCGGGGAAGCCTCTTTTCTTTCTATAGCTGAAATAATCTGTTGATGGATTGCCGGTAGTAATAACGGTGGCGTTTGGGAGGGCGTAAGCGACAACCAGTACACGAAGGTCGGGATTGCCCAGGAGGTATTCGACGTTTGAATGGTCAAAGCCGTTCCATGCCTGAATATTTGACCCTGTGGTTCTCGGCGACCACGTGAGTATGCTGTTAACCAGTGGGCCCCCGCGGATTCCGGCACGAATCATTACCCTGGAAGGTTTTGTTAACTGGTAACTGATGTGCCCGTTTTCCAGTACCCGGGTATTCAGATCCTGCAGCAATTCCCCGCCACTCGATTGGCGAGGATCCAAAGTAAACGAATTTCCTGACTTGTCAGTGCCTTGAAAAACAAAGGTGTAAGCTTCGTCCGGGACCTGGTGCCCATTGTCATCTTTCCCGTCCCAAGTCAGCGAAAACTGTCCGGGGCTGAGGTCAGACATCGAAAACTGTTTAACAACATCGCCATCACCACTGACAAGCTGAATACTCAGTTGCGGGATGGGTCGGGTAGTTTGGATAGGGACAGAGAGCGTTGTGTCGCCGGAGGTATCCAGCAACCAATTCTGCTCTTGGGGTAGAAGTACGGGCAAAGTTGTTGTACTTGCAACGCAAAAGGATGCAAATACCCAAGTCAACAAACCGCCTATGGTGAGTATAAAACCATTTGGAAAGCGCACATTTTTTAGCATTATTCTGTTCTGCCTAGCCGTAATTCTTTAATGTCTTCAAACTGACTTTTTATTGTCACAGGTTTAGCGTTTTTATTTCCCGTATTCAAAACCATTAGGCTGACGCCTTCAGGCGTCTTTCGAATAAAGTATACTTTTGATGAAAATACCACTGGACTGAAATCGACAACTGTCCCGTCTGTGAGTCTTTCACTTTTTTTGTCTTTTTGAGAATATTTCCAAATATTGAAAAAGTGGTGCTTGTTTGAGCTGAAATAAATATTTCCATTTCCATCTGAAACGGGTTGCCTTGATGTGGCATTGAGTAAGGTCAGCTGTTTTACAATTGAACCTGCTTTATCCAGTTCCCATATTTCCTGAATGACTTTTTTACATTGAACAGTGCATGAAACATTACCGTAATAAACTTTCCCATCTTTTGACGGGAAGGGTTCAAATTGTGCTGAACGCTGGCTCAATACGGTAGTTGTTTTCCTGCTATTTCTGTTCCAAAGAATAATGTCTGAATCGACACTGTTACCCTCTTTCAGCAATACGGCATAAAGGTTGCCGGACGAGTCATACGAAAGCTGGGTATAGGCATCTAGCCCGGTTTTCTCAATAATGATGTTGTCTTCCTGTGAATCTAGGTTTATTTCACGGACATGACCGGACGTATCAACGTAGGCGACTGAATTGGTTGAGATAGAGAGTGTAGGTGTCCTTGGCTCAGATTCGGTTTTTACCTGAGTCCAGTTACATTTCCCGTCAGATAGATATAACTGCCAGTTGTCTCCAGACAATGCGGTGATCAACATGCCATTAGGTAAGCATTGTTCGGCATATAAAGGAAATGACACAACGAAAAGCAGTGCCATTGATACGATGTTTTTCATACTCTGCCTTAGGGTTGCCAGCTATAGCATGACATTAACTGTCTGTTACTTTATGTATGGTCTTTTTATGTTCGTTTAAGCGAAATAAAACTGAAAAAAATAAGAGGATTGCCATCGATAAATAAAAATAGTACATCACGCTGAAACGCGATTCTGTCCCAATCATGAAGCCGTGTGTAAATACTAACATGAACGTGGGGACTGATAGTCTATGTACTAATTTAGCAATATATGATGCTTTAACTTTTCTTATTTTTCCGGAAAAGCCTACAGCAATAATCAAAATCAGCCCGAATAAACCGAGAGAAACAGCTATGTTGTAATAGCCTGAGTTGAAATTGGGTAGGAGTAAATGATAAGCAAAGTGTCCAGCCCGTTCAGATACGCCCCAAACAAAAAGTGTTGCATGTAAAACAGAAGCAGTCAGGGCAGTCAGTCCAAGTCTAATATGCAACTTATTTGAAAATTTCGGGTATATAAAGCGCCTCAGACTATTGGTTGACAGCGCTAAAAGAAGCTGTAACCAAATAAAGAATATGGCATACAGTCCCACCAGTTTTGACAGCACATATTGAATTTGCCCCGGTGGTGTCTGGTATCCGAAATAGACCAAGGGATTTTCCAGATGAACGAGCCAAACCATCAACGGTAAAAGCCCAAGCATAATTAACGTCACAAGGCGCGAATGACGCATAGTTGAGTTCGACATGTTATCCCTCTGTCTGGCAGGTTGACGTTTGCGTACCGCAAAGCTTCAGTTGTTGAAACGCTTCTTCGTCGCTCATGCCATTTGCACGCATTACCGGTAGCCCTTCACTGATCCAGCCTTTGATGCCGAATGGTTCGAGAATAACTGCATTGTTGAACCCGTTAAGCTTCAGGGCTTTTGCCATCTCGAACCCGCGAAAGTCTTTCACACAGTAGGCGACGACATAGTCATAGTCCGCAAAGTCTTCGGGCTTCAAACTATCGATATTCCTGAGCGGGACATTGACGGCGGTCGGGATATGGTTTTCTCTAAACTCCCAGGGCTCACGCACATCGATAAAGGCGACTTTTCTCCCTGAGGCTACGGATTCGGCGATTGTTTTTACAGGTAATTGTGGGATGAACTGGTTGTTGGCTGATGCGGTGGCTTCGATGTCAGAAGAGAAGCAACTTTCATCCGGGAGCAAGGTATCTGGCGACGAAAGCAGTTGGGCATTTGCAGCAGATGCCAGCACCCTGTCAAAGAAAGAGAAATAACAGGCTTGCGGAACCGGCTTACCCTGGCTGTTTCGTTGCAGTGTGCGGAATCCGGCTTCAACATAATCTGATACCGGGTCTACAGTGTTGCCCCAAAAGTTCACCTCAATATCATTGATGATTGTGGCCATACGGGAAAGAGCAGGATCTTTTGCGTCCAGTGACCAAGAAGAAGTGATTTGCTCGAAAGTTGTTTGATCACCAACCCGGAGGTACTTCGCTCCGGGGAAGTCGAACGTACGATCCGGGTTAGGTGCAGAGGATCCGGCTGGAATTACCTCAATTTGGGTGCCCGGGACCGCATAGCGGTGGATTAGCCACGCAGAAGCCCATTTATCCGGCCCAAGTCCTTCCCAGGTATAGTAGGTAACCTGTTCCCGTTCACCGCAACCTGACAATCCCATTAGAAGAAGAAAACCCAACGCGCACTGACTTTTGTAGTTTTTCAATGAAGACTGCACTCAAGCCTCCTGGCAGGTGAAATGTCGTCATTGCCTATCCCAAAACAACTCATATAAGGTCATAGGCTTTTCGCCCTTGGCTGCCGCTTTTGATTTTTTTCCTGCCCGTTTACCTGGACTGGATCACGGCTGCTTAGACCTACAATAGGGGAAGGGAGGGTAAGACTTTTGTATCAATTCTATGACTTTCAGGGGATTAGATAGCAGGGAGGGAGAATACGGTGACCTTCAGATACAACAAAGCCCGCTATTTAAGCGGGCTTTGTCAGGAATTTGGTGCGTCTGAGTGGACTCGAACCACCGACTTCCACCATGTCAAGGTGACACTCTAACCAACTGAGTTACAGACGCATATTTGAATTCAGGAAAATGGTGCGTCCGAGTAGACTCGAACTACCGACCCCCACCATGTCAAGGTGGTGCTCTAACCAACTGAGCTACGGACGCATCTTGTTGTTCTTTCGAACTTTGTTCCTGAGAACGCTGTTGATAATACTGTTTGGTTATGACGGGTGCAAGCCTCAAACCCCGGTTTTTTCATTCTTCGTGTGCGATTGATTACTGAATCAGCAATTTGATGAGGTAGTGATCGCCCTTATCCTCTTGCCGCACCTATCTTTATGTTGCAACGCTTAAACAGTTGCTGCCAGTACTCAACGTGGCCGTCGATGGCATTTCTGAATGCTGTGTACATGCCACCTTCAATGTAGTACTGACGGTAAGGGGTAAATGCATCCGGTGGGGATGTGTTTGAGAGTATTTTTCTTAACGGTGGCGCGAGGTCCCGGTACATGCTGTCCAGCCGGGCAAGATAGGGTTGGATTGGACCTGCATAATATTTAAAGAATACATTGCTCAGGTACTCTGCTTTAGTTTGGTTTCGGTTCGGGCCACAGGCTATTTGATTGTCTGATTCCCTCAATTGACGGGTTATCGTCACCAGCAACTGGGTGGTACGGTGCATAGAGTAGAACAAAGCTCCGGCGTAATGTTGTGTTTCAATGGACTGCTGTAAGGCTTTAATCGAGCCGGGTTCGAATGAATTCTTGGGTGAAATGGTGGCGAAGGTACTTATTGCAGTCAGTGCGCCAGCATGGGGTGGGGAGTTTTCGATAGGCAGCATTGTTTGTGGGATTTTTAGCTGTTTTTGCCATGCATCCGTGGTGCCTACTGCATTCCAGTAGCGTTTTCGAAAAAGTGCTTTTTTCCGGGTGGCGATGGATAGCAACTGTGTTTTCAGGTCATCATCATCCAGCTCGACTATACAGCGCTGAATGTTCCCTAGAAACGTCATTTCATAATCGAGCAACTGAAAATCATCCTGAATTCTCCCGAGTACTGAGTTTCTTTCTGCGATGTGTTGAAACAAACCACACTCGTGCAATTCATAGGCGTCAAGCAAGCCCACACGTATGTCTTCCATCGGTAATGCAAGGCTTCGCTTGCGGGGAAGGGCTGGTGGATCGCTGTCATCGGTGGGCAGCAGTTCTCTTTCGGAGATATTAGCAACTCTGCTCTGGTATTCGAGGAAGACTTCTTCAGTGTCCCGGGCCGGGAAGCAGGCTGTGAGACACAGTGAGAGGATAACAGGCGTAATTCGATTCATGGTCAGAAGGTTTGTTGCTCGCATTCGCAGAAACGTCCAAAACAACAATACGTCTTATCCGGGCAGGAAGACCAGTTTGTCCTCTATATATTGTAGACGGACATTATTTGGCTCCTGTGTGCTGTATCACCGCTTGCGGATATGACAACTCGACAGAATCGTCGTATTTGCAACCAGTCATGCCGCGATTGAAGCGGGGTGGTACGGAGTGGCTGACATAATAACCCATTCATGAATTTGAAACACAACGCCTCGGGAGACCGGGTGTGCTGTAGAAAAGTAAAGTGACAAGGAGTGTCAGATGAATGTGTTATTGAGTGCAGGGATTATTTTTACCCTGCTGGTGATCGGCTTTTGCCTGCTCAGATGGGGCAATATGAAATGTACCGGTACATCGCCGGTAAAAACCTTTACGTTTGTTGCAATTCTTTTTACTTCCGGCCTGGATGTCGGTCTCATTATGTTTCCGTTGACTGAGTTTGCAGGGTATGCAGACCATGAGGCCAGCCCAGAATATGCGTTTACCAATCCATTGGCAATCGAGTTTGCCTACTGGGGCTTTTTGATATGGGGATTCTATTTCCTGACCAGTTTCTATTTTTGTGTCATTGAGCCACGAGTAGGCTTTTTTGAAATATCAGTGGTTAAGTGGATAAACAATATCGTTATCATCGGCACCTGTGCGTTTACTGCTTATCTTCTGCTGGCGAACCTGCCTTGGTATCTTCCTCAACTGACCAGTGAAGGCTCCGTGGTAACCACATTTTATGTGATCGTGTTTGCCGTGATTCTTGCTGCAGTTTTTTCAAGTACCGATATCAAATATGTCCGGATCCTCAGCCTTGCCTCTACCTGGCTGTTCCTGGCACTCATTGCCTTTATGTGGATGATTGCCGCAATGGGGATGGGAGAATTGCTGAATGCTGCAAACATGATTGGTGATTATTTCGTCAATATTCACAAGTTTGTCCTTCCCCTGAATGACTACCATGCGTTCTATCTGTTCTGGTGGTTTGCCTGGAGCATTATGATTGGCCAGTTCACATCTCGTTTTGTAGGTGGTTTGCGGACATGGCAACTTCTCGCTGCATTGCTGATCTTCCCTTCCATCCCACTTGCGGTTTGGTTCAGCGTACTGTTTTTCTACCATAATAATGGGCTGGACAGTTCAGGCTTTGTTGGGATTTCCATGGTAATCGTGGGCATCACGTTTGTGATTAACTCACTGGATTCACTGATTCGCCTTTACACTGAAAACCTCAAACTCACATCAGAGAGGGTGGGGAAAGGAAAATACATCATCGGTAATGTTGTCGCGTTGTGTGCTCTGACAATCCTGTTTAAATTGGATTTTCTTGAAATCCAGTGGGTAGGGGCGTTGGTTATCGCACTGTACTTTGGTTGTTTCGCTTACATTATGGTGAAGCGCCGCCGGGAAGTGCTGGCGATTGAAGGTTGATATAAACTGCCTGTTAATTGGAAGTATAGAAAACCCGGGTTGCCCCGGGTTTTCTTGTTCTGGGAGATGTGAGATTACTTCTCAGACATCGCCAATTGGAACTCGGGCGTCTGGCTGCTGATCCACTTAAGACGGATACCCAATAGAAGTGCAGCAGTTGAAAGGCCGATGATAATACCGATCCAGAAACCGGTTGCCCCCATAGCCGGCACAAGCCAGTTGGTCATACCCAGGATGTAACCCAAAGGCATCCCAACTACCCAGTATGCAATGAAGGTACGGCTGAAAATAGCACGCATGTCCTTGTAGCCACGTAGGGAGCCGGCAGCAATAACCTGGACTGCATCCGAACACTGGTAAATTGCAGCCATGATCATCAGGTGAGCGGCAAGTTCTACAACTTCAGGGTTGCCTGAATACAGGGAGATAATGTCGTAGCGGAACAGGATAGTCAGCCCCGCAGTTGCCAAAGCAGTGCATTGGCCGATCATCAGACCGACTTTCACCGAGCGCTTGGCACCTTCTACAGACTTCTCACCCAATTGATGACCAACGCGGATACTGACTGCCGTTCCAATACTCATTGGCAGCATGAAAATCATGGACGAAAAGTTAATCGCGATCTGGTGTGCGGCGACAGTCACCGGGCCCAGTGGACTGATCAACAGGGCAATTGCAGCAAAAAGGGTAACCTCAAATACAAATGCTGCGGCGACCGGGAAACCAAGTTTGAAAATACGCCACATTGCCGCAGGCTCAGGTGCGTAGAAAGTTTTAAACGCTTCCATACGCTTGAGCTTTGGCGTGATGAGAACGTAGGCCAGCATGGCAAAAAACATCAACCAGTAGACCAAGGCGGTTGCAACACCACAGCCCACACCGCCAAGCGCCGGTGCGCCAAACTTACCGAAAACAAAAATCCAGTTAAGGGGAATGTTGGCCGCGAGACCGATAAAACCAATGATCATGGCTGGTGTGGTCAGGGAAACACCCTCGGTGTAACTGCGAAGCGCCTGGAACAGCAGAAATGGCGGTGCGGCCCACATAATTGCATGCAGGTAGCCAACGGTTTTTTCTGCCAGTACCGGTTCTACATCCATAAAGTGGATTATCGCGCCGGCATTATAAAGAATCAGCATAATCGGCGCCGACAGAATCAGCGCAAGTACCAGTCCCTGGTGAAGCTGGAAGGGGATTTTATTCCGGCGTCCGGAGCCGTTAAGCTGGGCAATGATAGGGGTCAGTGCCAGCAGGACGCCAATGCCAAACAGGATGGAAGGCAACCAGATACTTGCAGCCACTGCCACTGCAGCCATATCAGTTGCACTGACAGCACCGGCCATCACGGTGTCGACAAAGCCCATAGATGTCTGGGCGATTTGGGCAAGGAAAACAGGAACGCCCAACTTAATGATATTGATAGATTCTTGCCGCATCGAATGCACAGAAAACTCCAAAAATTTGAGTGCAGAAAAGTCTGGGGAGGAAAGATGAGGATTATAGAGGGGAATAATTTGCTAAGCCAACGTCCACCAGTAAATTCTTTCTGTGCCGGAGGTGCCTTTACAGGGTATATTTTCAACGAATCACTGATGCATTGATAACTACGGGAATTTTGTATGTTTACCGGGATAGTGCAAGGTACCGCCAAGGTAACCGAGATTATTGAAAAGGAAAAGTTCCGCTCCCATGCCATCGAGTTTGAAGCGGGGATGTTGGAAGGCCTTCAAACAGGGGCATCTGTGGCGCACAACGGCTGTTGTCTGACGGTCACCCGTATTGACGGAAATACCGTTTGGTTTGACTTGATGCAAGCGACGCTGGCGTTAACGAACCTTGGTGAGATCAGCGTTGGGGACGCAGTGAACCTTGAACGTGCTGCGCGTTTCGGTGATGAAATTGGCGGGCACAGCATGTCCGGTCACATTATGGATACGGCTGAAATTCTTGATGTGATCGACAGCGAAAATAATCGCCAGGTATGGTTTGAATTGCCTGAAAGCCTGACGAAATACGTTTTCAATAAAGGATATATTGGTATTGACGGAATTAGCTTAACCATTGGAGATGTTAGGGAAAACCGGTTTTGTGTCAACTTAATCCCGGAAACCCTACAGCGAACCAATATGGGTTGGCGAAAGATCTCTGACAGGGTAAACATTGAAGTCGATCCCCAGACGCAGGCGATTGTGGATACCGTAGAGCGGGTTTTGGCAAGCAGAAGCTAGGCGATCTGTTTAAAGGAAAAGGAGTGCTCTCTTGAGCACTACTTCCAGTTGGAGCAAGCGAAGGTATTAATCGTTTAAGCCCGGTTCTTAGCCCGGTGCATTAGTTTGTAACCTAATTTTAGAAGATCTGTTCGTCGTCAGCGTCTACGAAGAGTTGGACATTGTTGTGCTGGGTATCAACATGAAAGCTCAGGTGTATGGCATTGCAACATGCCGGGCAGTCGTCATAAAACTCCTGGTCGCCATTGCTGGTATCCAGGGTAATGCGGATTCGGTGTCCGCAGTGCGGGCAGTTAATCCCTTTTTCTGTATAGTTACGCATGCTTCGCTCCATAGAGTCGTTATTTTCATTTAAGCGGTACTTCAAAAGTGAATGGCAAAAATGGGTGCCATTCAGGCTAACGTTGTTGTCAGGCGGAGAGCTTGTTTACCACCTATTTTGATAGTAGATCCCGGGATTGTTTTTTTCAGTGAAATAACTGAAAACCATGACTGCTTTCTTAGAATAGCGAATCAGTAATTGTACGGATTCATGTATCTGTAAGCATTTATTTAAGAAATAAATGGATGTGTGAAAATCTGATGTGATGATGGGAAAATCCCGGTCCCCCTCTCAGGTTCCGGGAGTTTTAGCGAAACAGCATTAGCTCAAAGTGTGAAGTAATGCAGGAGTTACTTCGCGGAGTGATTTAAGTTTGGCATCTGCAATGACAAACCCTGCTTTTCCATAGACGGATTGTTCAGGTACCACAATGGTTTTCATCTGGGCAGACTTAGCGGCTAAAAGGCCGGTGAATGAATCTTCCAATGCGACGCATTCCTGCGGAGAAATGCCTAAAGAGTCAGCAGCATTCAGGTATACCTCGGGGTGAGGCTTGCCGTACTTCAGTTGTTCGGCGGAGTGAATAACCTCAAATACATTGCTGAGAGCCAGTGAATCCAGCGTAGCCTGAATCAGAGTCATAGGAGATGAAGAGGCCAGCGCAACACGTAACCCTGCAGAATGACAGGCTTCGATGGCTTCTTGCACACCACTCATCATCGGTTTGTTTTCTTTGATAAGTTCAATAACCCGGCTGATGATCTGTTGGCAGACTTCGTCTTTAGTGGGGCCTTCCCAACCCTGATTGTTGTGGTAGAGGGTAACAATTTGGTCGATCCGGACACCGGTAGTATTGATTGTATCCTGACGGGTAATGGTGACGCCAAGCGCACCGAAAACATCCAACTGTGCCTGCTGCCAAAATGGTTCAGAATCAACCAGCAGACCATCCATATCAAAAATTGCGGCTTTCAACATTGAAGAATTGCTCAGATTACGACGTCACCCCAAACAACAGGAGGTTGATTGGGGTAACACGGTGAATTATGCGTTAAGTTCAAGCCGGAGAATCATGTTTTCCGCTTGCGTTAAGTAGTGCCCGCCAAACATGTTGCAATGGTTAAGCACATGGTAGAGGTTATATAAATCCCGGCGGTTTTCATAGTGCTCACTTAACGGATACTGGGCATTATAACCTTGGTAAAAGGTATCAGGAAAACGGCCAAAAAGCTCTGTGAATGCAATATCACATTCGCGGTCACCCCAGTAACTTGCAGGATCAAATACAACTGGCCCAAGCGGTGATAAGCCGGTGTTCCCTTGCCACAGATCACCATGCAGCAAGCTGGGGCGCGGTTGGTGGGAGGAAAGGATAGATTTGACGTTCTCGATAATATTATCCACATCGCCAAACTGCATTCCTTTCTCGGATGCCAGTTGAAGTTGCCATCCTATACGCTGTTCGGCGAAAAACTTGCACCACTTCCTGTGCCAGTTATTTGGTTGAACGGTGTAGCCAATATAGTTGTCCAGATCAAAACCGAACTCTTGCTGTTCGCCCCATTGGTGGAGCCTGGCAAGCTGCACACCCAGTGTGTAGGCGCTGTCATCGTCCAGAGGTTTTAAGGGGAGGTAGTTTAGTACCAGTACAGCATGGTCTTTTACAGTACCAATGTGGATTACCTGAGGTACCTCTATCGCTTCGGCCTCAGCGAGCCGAATCAGAGACTCTGCCTCCGCTTCAAACATTGGCAGATTTTCACGGTCGTTGGTTTTTACAAACAGCCTATCGGTATCGTCAGAGATACAGAAACAATCGTTTATATCCCCGCCGGTTACGGCTATTCGTTCCTTGATCGTAAAGTCATTTCCTGTGACCTCGGCCAACTGCATGGACAGCGCGTTCCACATAGTAGATCCCCTAATGTCGCCATCGGAAAATTTTCAAGATGAATCGAAATACACCTTGGTATTTCATAATCTTAGTTCACTAGTAGGGGAACGAACTGTGGAATACGCCACATTCCTTGGTGAAGCTCGAATTTGAGACGGGAAAAATGAATTTCATTGAAATCTGCCACATACCGCAATGTCTGTGGCAGATTTCTTTTTTAAAGGCTGGGTAGTAACCCGGCGGGGAGCAGTTTGTTGTAGCTGGCTTCTTTCAGCAGGCTGTCAGCTTTGGCAATATCCGGCGCAAAATACCGGTCTTTGTCGTAAAACGGAACATGGCTTCGCAGTTCAGCTTTAGCTTGTTCCAAACGGGAAGATGTCTGCAATGGCGCCCTGAAATCGATTCCCTGGCAGGACGACAGCAATTCAACAGCAAGAATACCGCGTGTATTGGATGCCATATCAGCAAGCCGTCTGCCGGCAAAAGTCGCCATGGACACATGGTCCTCCTGGTTTGCCGACGTTGGGAGGCTGTCTACCGAGGCCGGGTGGGCCAGTGTTTTGTTTTCGCTGGCAAGGGCTGCTGATGTGACCTGGGCAATCATAAACCCGGAATTCACCCCGCCGTTGTTAACGAGAAAAGGAGGAAGTTTGCTGAGGTTACTGTCAATTAAAAGGGCCATCCGACGCTCTGACAGGGAGCCAATCTCAGCAATTGCCAGTGCGAGGTTATCAGCAGCCATGGCAACCGGTTCTGCGTGGAAGTTCCCGCCAGAAATGATGTCACCGTCATCCGGGAACACCAGTGGGTTGTCCGAAACCGAGTTTGCTTCAGTTTCCAATACGTCTGCAGCATTACGGATCTGTTGGAGGCATGCCCCCATTACTTGCGGTTGGCAGCGAAGGGAGTATGGATCCTGGACTTTTTCACAGTCCTGGTGACTGTCACCTATTTCACTGCCTGCCTCTAGCAGATGGCGATAAGCACCTGCGGCGTCCATCTGGCAGCGATGTCCTCTTACCCGGTGGATCCTGGGGTCGAAAGGCTTCCGGCTGCCTAATGCAGCTTCAACAGACAGTGCACCACATACCGTAGCCGAAGCGTATAGATCTTCGGCAGCAAATAGCCCTTCCAGCGCAAAGGCGGTTGAAGCCTGTGTCCCGTTGAGCAGTGCCAGCCCTTCTTTGGGTCCCAAGGTTACTGGCTCAAGGCCGGCTATTTTAAGTGCAGTAGCGCCGGAGATGACTTCACCTTTGTGGCGAGCCTGACCCTCACCAAGCAAGACAGTACTCATGTGGGCGAGGGGAGCGAGGTCACCGGAAGCACCGACCGACCCTTTCTCGGGAATACATGGATAGACTTCTGCATTGATCAGGTCGACAAGCGCCTGGACCACTGAAAACCGGATACCTGAATACCCCCTGGCAAGGCTGTTGACCTTAAGAACCATCATCAGGCGGACTGTTTCATCACGCATGAAGGTACCTATCCCGGCTGCATGGGATAGCACGATGCTTCGCTGCAGGGTTTCAAGATCTTCCGTCGCGATACGAGTATTTGCCAACAGTCCAAAACCGGTATTAATGCCGTAAACCACCCGGCCTTCCTCAATAAGTGATGTGACGGTATCTGTGCTGGATTGCATGATATCTTTTACATCTTTGCCGAGCTTCAGCGACACTTTTTCGCGGCTGATCCGGCGCAACTGGGCGAGGGTCAATTCACCGGGGGTGAGAGTCAGTTCGTACATCTGTTTTCTCCGTATCACTCAGCGTACTGGTTGGTTGGGTAAATCAAGCAATGGCAAATCCAGTTGTTGCTCATGGGCGCAGTCTATCGCAATGCCATAGCCTGCATCTGCATGGCGCATCACACCTGTGGCAGGGTCGTTATGAAGTACCCGGCCAATTCGGGCGGAGGCTTCGTCCGTACCATCACAACAAATGACTACACCTGAATGTTGGGAAAAGCCCATGCCTACGCCACCGCCGTGATGGAGGGATACCCAAGTGGCACCGGATGCCGTATTGAGAAGTGCGTTGAGTAAAGGCCAGTCAGATACAGCGTCCGAGCCATCCAGCATACCCTCGGTTTCGCGGTTGGGGCTGGCAACTGAACCTGAATCCAGGTGGTCGCGGCCAATAACAACCGGGGCTTTTAATTCACCGTTTTTCACCATTTCATTAAACGCGAGACCAAGGCGGGCTCGGTCTTTCAACCCCACCCAGCAAATGCGTGCCGGTAGCCCCTGGAACTGGATCCGCTCTCGCGCCATATCGAGCCAATTGTGGAGGTGCGGGTTGTCCGGGATGAGTTCTTTCACTTTTTGGTCTGTTTTGTATATATCTTCCGGATCCCCGGAAAGTGCGGCCCAGCGGAAAGGGCCAATACCCTGACAGAAAAGTGGCCGGATATATGCCGGGACGAATCCTGGGAAATCAAAAGCGTTGGTAACACCTTTTTCCAGTGCCATCTGGCGGATGTTATTACCGTAGTCCAATGTTGCTGCTCCACGAGACTGAAGATCCAGCATTGCCTGCACCTGAATAGCCATTGATGCTTTTGCTTCTTCCACCACGGTTTGCGGCTGGGCTTCCCGTTCGGTTTTAGCTTTTTCCATACTCCAGCCAATAGGCAGGTAGCCGTTCAGCGGGTCGTGAGCAGAGGTTTGATCTGTGACGACATCGGGGGTGATGTTTCTTTTTACGAGTTCCGGGAATACATCAGCCGCGTTACCCAGCAGGCCAACTGAAACCGGCTTTCCGTCTTTTTTGGCCTGTTCAATGATTGCCAGTGCCTGATCTATGTCTGTCGCTTTTTTGTCTACGTATCCGGTACGAAGACGGTAATCGATACGTGTTTCATCACATTCGACGGCAATCATTGAAAACCCGGCCATGGTTGCAGCAAGGGGCTGGGCACCCCCCATACCACCGAGGCCGCCGGTAAGGATCCACTTCCCAGATGCATCTCCGCCAAAGTGCTGTTTGGCGACAGCGACAAAGGTTTCATAGGTCCCCTGGACAATGCCCTGCGATCCGATATAAATCCAACTGCCGGCGGTCATCTGGCCGTACATAGCAAGGCCTTGCCTATCGAGTTCGTTAAAATGCTCCCAGTTTGCCCAGTGTGGAACCAGGTTTGAATTTGCTATCAAAACCCTTGGTGCGTCTTTGTGAGTTTTGAAAACACCGACAGGTTTGCCGGACTGTACCATCAGGGTCTCGTCATCTTCGAGCCGTTTCAGTACCTCTACAATTTTGTCATAACAGGCCCAATTGCGTGCTGCACGGCCAATGCCTCCATACACCACTAAAGACTGCGGGTGTTCTGCGACGTTAGGGTGCAAGTTATTCATCAGCATCCGAAGGGGTGCTTCAGTCATCCAGGACTTAGCATTCAGTGTTGTTCCTGTCGGGGCTTCAATTACCCGGCTGCTGTCCATACGTGGATCTGTCATTACTTTCTCCTTTACTTATTCGGTGCTGATGTCGCGACACACTTGCCATATAAGGCGAGCCGCTATACGCGCAGTCTGGTTGTCTGAATCAAATCTGGGGTTATATTCGGCAAAATCGGCGAGGATGACTTTGCGAGAACCATCTTCATTTCTTAAGGAAACAAGGTGTCGGTATAGGGATTCCAGGATGGAATAACTGACCCCATGGACCGCAGGGGCGCTAACACCAGGGGCAACGGAGGCCGGCAACACATCCAGATCGACCGTGATGTAGAGGAAATCACACAACCAGGCAAATTGCTCCAGTTGCTTGATGATCCCGCCCGAGGTTTCCTGGGTTATCTCCCAGTCTTCGATAACGGTGACCCCTAACTTATCTGCGGTATTGAAAAGAGCCTGGGTGTTACTGGTTCTGCTGATGCCTACACAGGCGTAGTGAAAAGGCCACTGATTTTGGGCACAGAGGTTAGCCGCCTGTGTGAAGGGGGTGCCGGAACTTCCCATTTTGCTGTCGCCTGACAGGGGACGGAGGTCGAAATGGGCGTCGAAATTAATGATTCCTATTCGGGGGGGCCGGTTTCCGGCACGTTGGGAAAGGTAACGGGCGATACCTTGAAAAGACCCCCAGGCAACTTCATGGCCGCCGCCAATGACAACGGGAAAGTGCTGTTGGCGCAGAGCCTCGGTAACGTCAGCAGAAAGCCGGTTTTGCGCTTCTGCAAGGTTGTGGTCGTCGCACGCAATGTCGCCGCTGTCATAAATGGGCAAAAGATGATGCCATGCCATATTTGCCAGCGCTTGCCGAATGATAGTGGGGGCCTGGTACGCCCCGGTTCTGCCTTTGTTCCTGGCAACACCTTCATCGCATGCAAACCCAAGCAGCATAATACCCGGTTCGTTGGCGGCATTGGCTGGTTTTACAGTCTGGTGAAAACGAAGCCCTGCAGTGCCGTCATCCTCATCAACCCGGCCTTGCCAGACAGACATGTCAACCCGACGGTTGTTGTCTCTGAATTGATCAGTCATGGGTATATTCCCCATGGAAGATACGGTGTCTGAGTACGCCTAACCCAAATTGGTAGCTGATGGATGCGGGGTCTTCCAGATCCCATACGCAGATATCAGCCGCCATACCGGGAGCAAGAAAACCGATATTGGAAAGACCCAGTGCTTTTGCAGCGTTGACCGTGGTTCCCTGAATTGCTTCACAGGGAGTCAGACCAAACTGGGTGCAGGCCATATTCATCATCAGGGTCACGGATGCGTAGGGCGAGGTGCCTGGATTAAAGTCGGTGGCGATTGCCATTGGGACGTTATAGTGGCGGAGAAGATCTACAGGAGGCTTCTGGGTTTCCCGAAGGAAGAAGTAGGCACCGGGGAGCAGTGTTCCAACGGTCCCATTTTCTGCCATGGCCTTTACGCCATCTTCATCAAGGTACTCAATGTGGTCAACGGAGCAGGCTCCCATTTCTGCGGCGAGCTTGCTGCCACCCATGTTTGAAAGTTGTTCTGTGTGCCCTTTTATTTTGAGATTGTGTTTTTTAGCTGCCCCAAAGACCCGGGCCATGTGTTCGCAACTGAACGCGATATTCTCACAAAATACATCTACAGCATCTGCGAGTTTTTCCTCAGCTGCGGCAGGAATAATTTCATCGACAATATAAGAGATGTAGGCGTCTGCCCGGTTGGAATATTCAGGGGGGAGGGCATGTGCTGCCAGCAAAGTGGTTGTCACCCGTACGGGGGCAAGGTTTCCCAGGGCTTTGGCTGCCCGGAGCATCTTAAGTTCGTCTTTCAGTGTTAATCCGTATCCAGACTTAATCTCTACGGTTGTTACGCCGTCACGAATCAATGCGCCGATCCTTGGCAATGAAATATCAATCAGTTCATTTTCAGATGCATTCCTGGTGGCTTTTACGGTTGAGAGAATGCCACCTCCGTTTTTTGCGATTGTTGAGTAAGGTATACCGCTAAGTCGCTGCTCAAACTCGTTTGCCCGGTTGCCGGCATATACAAGATGTGTGTGGCTGTCGATTAAACCGGGTGTAACCAACTTGGATTGTGCATCAAGGGAGGGCAGTGAGGTATTGGGCTCTCCCTGGCCTATGGCAACGATGTGGCCATCACAAATATGAATCCAGGCAGCGTCCACCGGTGTGTACCCAAGATCAGTGTCAGTGGGATTCATTGTTACCAGGCGACAATTTTTTAGTACCCACTCCATTTGTTTCATCCGACTTCCATACTCAGAATGTATATACAAATGTATATACAATATAGGGTGAGGATCAATACTTGATGTTATGAGTATGTGATCGAAGTCTTGGGAGGGTTAATAAACAGATGGCAAAACAGTGTCAATGAAGCTTTACAGGCCGAAACCAGCCTGATGTTCGTGAAAAGGCAGATTACCTCTCGGTGCTGGTGAGCGCACTGAGTTTGTAACGATTTCCGGGGTGGTACAAAAGGGCAGCAGAGATAAGGTTATCCTGGCTCCAAGTCCGCCTGTGAAGAAGCAGGCAAGGCACGGTCTTCTCCATTTTTAGCAAAGATGCAATAGCCGCCGGAGCAACGATTGCCTCCACCGTGTGTTCAACGGCACTCAAGGGGCAATTTTCAGACAGATACTGATTCGGTGTCAGGTGAGAGTAATCCTGGCTCAGGTAGTTAGGCGCATATTTGGGGTTCACCCACCGCTGTTCAACCTGAATAGGGAGGCTGTCTGCGTAATGGACGATCTCACTGTAAAAAATCTCTGCGTGGGTCATCACACCAAGCCGTACTGCGACTTCTTCCGAAGCAGTCTGTGCTTCCAGAATGACAATTTCACTATGATATTGCTGCCCGCGGGATGTTACTTCCTCTGCGATATTTCGAATATCCATTAACGGGGATTCCGCCTTGCGGTGACAGACAAAAGTCCCTATGCGAGGCGTTCTTTCAAGCAAACCCTGGTTGGTTAAATCCCTGATTGCTTTGTTCACCGTCATACGGCTTACCCCAAACTGCTCACACAGTTCCGCTTCCGTGGGCACTTTGTGGCCTGCAGGCCAAGTCTTAGAAGCGATCCTCTCTTCGATATAGGTCTTTATCTGCTGGAATCTGGGCAATTTCTGCATGGGGATACATTAAACCGTAAATGTCTATACAAATGCAGTGTGTGATGGGAAGTATCAAGCGTCAAGTATTACCTGATAAAAGAAGGACGGGGTCATCCAACAGTGATGCTTAATGTAGCGTGGGACTCAAATAGCCGAAACTTATTGGTTTGAGAATAATTGCGCTTGCGTTATCACATCACAGGTTTACAATTTGAAACCTTCCGGGTGCACGCATTTTGATTTGTACCAAAATGTGCACCAGCCGGAAGCATTCGAAGCGTGTATTTTTCGACCCTAATTGAAATCTATGCGTATAAACCAAAGCATGTGCTACTTGGTGTGTGGCACCACTGTAAGGAAATTATATGCCTGTAATTACCCTTCCTGACGGCAGTCAACGTGTATTCGACCATCCGGTTTCTACTATGGATGTGGCTATGGACATCGGTCCGGGCCTGGCGAAAGCATGTATTGCCGGTCGAGTAAATGGCCAGCGTGTCGACGCTTGCGATCTGATTGAAGAAGACGCAGCGCTGGAAATCATCACAGCCCGTGATGAAGATGGTCTTGAAATTATCCGTCACTCATGTGCTCACCTGCTTGGTCACGCGATCAAACAGTTGTTCCCAGAAGTGAAGATGGCCATCGGTCCTACGATTGATAAAGGTTTCTACTACGATGTAGACCTTGACCGCTCGCTGACCCAGGAAGATCTGGATGCGATTGAAAAGCGCATGCAGGAATTGGCTAAGACCAAATACGAAGTTGTTAAGAAGAAGGTTAGCTGGCAGGAAGCACGTGATGTGTTTGAAAGCCGTGGCGAACCTTACAAGATGGAAATCCTGGATGAGAACGTTGCACGCGACGACCGTCCTGGCCTTTACCATCATGAAGAATATATCGACATGTGCCGCGGTCCGCACGTGCCGAACATGAGCTTCTGTCAGCACTTCAAGATCCTGAACGTTGCCGGTGCATACTGGCGCGGTAACAGCGATAACAAGATGCTGCAGCGTATCTATGGTACTGCTTTCGCAGACAAGAAAGCGCTGAAAGCTCACCTCATCCGTCTGGAAGAAGCCGCCAAGCGTGACCACCGTAAACTGGCCAAGCAACTTGATCTGTTCCACATGCAGCAAGAAGCACCGGGCATGGTTTTCTGGCACCACAATGGCTGGACTGTCTTCCGTGAACTGGAAGTATTTGTTCGCGATAAGCTGACTGAATACGATTACCAGGAAGTGAAAGGTCCTCTGATGATGGACCGCGTTCTGTGGGAGCGTTCAGGTCACTGGGACAAGTACGCAGACTACATGTTCACTACCAGTTCAGAAAACCGCGAATACGCGATTAAGCCAATGAACTGCCCTGGTCACGTTCAGATCTTCAACCAAGGTCTGAAGTCATACCGTGACCTGCCACTTCGTATGGCTGAATTCGGTAGCTGCCACCGTAATGAACCATCAGGTGCTCTGCACGGTCTGATGCGTGTACGTGGCTTTACCCAGGACGATGCTCACATCTTCTGTACCCCAGAACAGGTACAGGAAGAAGTGACTTCATGCATTCGCATGGTATACGACACTTACAAGACCTTTGGTTTTGACAGCATTGTCGTGAAGCTTTCAACCCGTCCTGAAATGCGTGTTGGCTCAGATGAAATGTGGGATCGTGCTGAGAAAGCACTGGAAGAAGCACTTTCTTCAATGGATATCGAATATGAGATCCAAGAAGGCGAAGGTGCGTTCTATGGTCCTAAGATTGAGTTCACTTTGCACGATTGTTTAGATCGTGCTTGGCAATGCGGTACAGTTCAGTTAGACTTCGCGCTCCCAGAACGTTTGGGTGCAACTTACGTCGGCGAAGATAACGAGCGCCATATCCCGGTAATGATTCACCGTGCGATCCTTGGCTCACTCGAACGCTTCATTGGAATTCTGATTGAAGAATTCGCTGGACATTTCCCAACTTGGTTGGCGCCTCAACAGGCTGTGGTAATGAATATTACCGATAACCAGGCTGAATATGTTCAAGAAGTAGCCCGTAAGCTACAAAAAGCTGGTTTCCGTGCTCAAGCAGACTTGAGAAATGAGAAGATTGGCTTTAAAATCCGCGAACATACACTGAAGCGTGTACCATACATGCTCGTTTGTGGAGACCAAGAAGTGGAAGCTGGCGAAGTCGCCATCCGTACACGTAAAGGTCAAGACTTAGGTAAATTCAAGGTTGATGACTTCATTGCAGCACTGACTGAAGAAGTGCGCACCCGCAAGCTCAACCTAGTGGAGGAATAAGGTATTAAAGGCGCAAAGAAAGCCCCTGGCAAACAAAATGCTCATCGTATCAATGGTGAAATCCGTGGCATCCGCGAAGTTCGACTGACTGGCGCTGATGGTGAACCGGTTGGTATCGTTAGTCTGGAAGCCGCTCTAGCCACTGCTGATGAAGCAGGTCTGGATCTGGTGGAAATCAGCCCTAACGCCGAGCCGCCAGTGTGCCGAGTTATGGACTACGGCAAATTCCTCTTCGAAAAAGCTAAAGCTCAGAAAGAGCAGAAGAAAAAGCAAAAGATTGTCCAGATTAAGGAAGTAAAATTCCGTCCTGGTACAGATGTAGGCGACTATCAGGTAAAACTGCGCAACCTGGTTCGCTTCATTGAAGAGGGCAACAAAGTTAAAGTCACCATCCGTTTCCGTGGCCGCGAAATGGCTCACCAGGATATCGGTGTTGACGTTCTCAATCGTCTGAAGGAAGACACTGCCGAAATCGCTTTGGTAGAAAGCTTCCCGACGCGCATTGAAGGCCGTCAGATGATAATGGTCCTTGCCCCTAAGAAGAAGTAATTACGGCCTATACAAGTAAAAATGGCCGGCAATTAGCCGGTCATTTTTCGCCTGATTACTAAATATTAATCTCAACAATGCGGAGTTCTTCATCATGCCAAAGATGAAAAGCAACAAAGGTGCAGCTAAGCGTTTCAAGAAAACTGCTGGCGGTATCAAATACAAGCGCGCTACCAAGCGTCACATCCTGACTAAGCGTACTACTAAGAACAAGCGTCACCTGCGTCCAAACCGTCTGCTCGCTAAGTGCGAAGTAGCTGCTGTTGAACGCATGCTTCCGTTCATGTAATCACGAATTAGTTTAGGAGAGATATAATGGCTCGCGTAAAACGTGGTGTGCAAGCTCGCGCACGTCATAAAAAAGTTCTTAAAGCTGCAAAAGGTTACTACGGTGCTCGTTCACGTGTTTACCGTGTTGCGTTCCAAGCGGTAACTAAAGCTGGTCAGTACGCGTATCGTGACCGTCGTCAGAAGAAGCGTCAATTCCGTCAACTGTGGATCGCACGTATCAACGCTGCGGCTCGTCAGAATGGCCTGTCTTACAGCCGTTTCATCAACGGTCTGAAGAAAGCGTCTATCGAAATCGACCGTAAGATCCTGGCAGATATCGCTGTATTCGACAAAGCGACCTTTGCTGTGCTGGTAGAGAAAGCAAAAGCTGCTCAGTAATTGAGTCTGATTTTGTGAAAAAGAGAGCTTCGGCTCTCTTTTTTTGTGCCAGAAATTCCCAAATTTTATGCCGTTATGGGATTCACAGAACCAAATTTACGCAATTGACAACTTTTCTTTTTAGAAACCCCTTTTAGCGTTTGGATTTGGACGCCTGTTTATTTACTATGTGACGTTACCACTATCCCGTATGGACACCACCGTAGAAGGGTGGACGAGGAACCGATGCAACAATTAGAAGAAATTCTTGTTAGCGCCAATGCAGCCGTTGAAGCGGCTGATTCCGTTGCGGCGCTTGATGAAGTCCGGGTTAAGTACCTGGGTAAAAAAGGTGAATTGACTCTTCAACTTCAATCTCTGGGCAAATTGCCACCTGAAGAGCGCCGCGAAGCCGGTGCAGCAATCAATCAGGCTAAGCAAAAAGTTCAACAGATTCTGGCTGAGCGTAAAACAGCCCTGGAACGTGCAGAGCTTGAAGCTAAGCTGGCAGCAGAAACCATTGACGTAACCCTGCCGGGCCGTCGTATTGAAAATGGTGGCCTGCACCCGGTGACACGCACTATCGAGCGTATTGAAAGCTTCTTTAAAGAATTGGGCTTTACTGTTGAGGCCGGCCCTGAAATTGAAGATGATTTCCACAACTTTGATGCCCTGAACATTGCGGCGGATCACCCAGCCCGTACTGATCACGACACCTTCTTCTTCAATCCTCAACTGATGCTGCGCACCCATACCTCTGGTGTACAAATCCGGACTATGGAAGAACGTCAGCCACCGCTGCGTTTTATCGCACCTGGCCGTGTTTACCGTAATGACTACGATCAGACCCATACCCCAATGTTCCATCAGGTAGAGGGTATGCTGGTTGACGAAAACGTAAACTTCGCCCAGCTGAAAGGCATTCTGCATGACTTCCTGTGTAACTTCTTTGAAGAAGATCTGGAAGTGCGTTTCCGTCCGTCTTATTTCCCATTCACTGAGCCTTCTGCTGAAGTTGACGTTAAAGGCAAGAACGGTAAGTGGTTGGAAGTTCTGGGCTGCGGTATGGTTCACCCGAATGTACTGCGTGCAGTAAACATCGACCCTGAAAAGTATTCAGGTTTCGCTTTCGGTATGGGTGTTGAGCGCCTGACCATGCTTCGTTACGGTGTTAACGACCTGCGTGCGTTCTTCGAAAACGATCTGCGTTTCCTGAAACAGTTCAAGTAATTATTGGGGTGAGAGACAAATGAAATTCAGTGATTCATGGCTGCGCGAGTGGGTAAAACCAGCAGTAAACAGTGAAGAACTCGCCCACCAAATTACCATGGCGGGTCTGGAAGTTGACGACGTTGAAGCGGTAGCTGGCCAATTCAACGGTGTTGTTGTCGGTGAAGTGGTTGAGTGTGCTCAACACCCGGATGCCGACAAACTGCGTGTAACTAAAGTTAACGTAGGTGCAGAAGAACTGTTGGACATCGTATGTGGTGCTCCAAACTGCCGCCAGGGTCTGCGCGTTTGCGTCGCAACTGTTGGTGCTGTTCTGCCAGGCGATTTCAAAATCAAGAAAGCCAAACTGCGCGGTCAGCCTTCACACGGTATGCTGTGTTCATTTACGGAGCTGGGTATCGATGTTGAAGCTGATGGCATCATCGAACTGCCTGCGGACGCGCCTGTCGGTACCGATGTACGCGAATACCTTGGCCTGAACGACGTTGCTATTGACGTTGATTTGACAGCCAACCGTGCAGACTGCCTTAGCATCCGTGGTCTGGCGCGCGAAGTAGGTGTACTTAACCGCGCCGAAGTGACTGAGCCTTCTTTCGAAAACGTTGCACCATCGATTGATGACAAAGTATCAGTTGAAGTGAAGGCAGGCGCTGCTTGCCCTCGTTACCTGGGCCGTGTTGTCCGTAACGTAAACGTAAAAGCTGAAAGCCCAATCTGGATGCAGGAAAAACTGCGCCGTTGTGGCGTGCGCTCAATTGACCCAATCGTAGACATTACTAACTATGTAATGCTGGAGCAGGGCCAGCCAATGCACGCATTCGATCTTGCTAAGATCGAAGGTGGTATTGTTGTTCGTATGGCTGAGCAAGGCGAAAAGCTGACGCTTCTCGACGGCAATGAAGCTGAGCTGAACACTGACACACTGGTTATCGCTGACCACAACAAAGCGCTGGCCATTGCCGGTATCTTTGGTGGTCAGGATTCAGGTGTGAACGCTGAAACCCAGGATGTTCTCCTGGAGTCTGCATTCTTCGCACCTGACGCAATCCGTGGCCGTGCTCGCAGCTATGGCCTGCATACTGATTCGTCTCACCGTTTTGAGCGTGGCGTAGACCCTGAGCAACAGTTCAAGGCGATGGAACGTGCAACACAACTGCTGGTTGAGATCTGCGGTGGTGAAGCCGGTGTTATCGTTGCTGCTGAATCCCAATCAGACTTGCCAACCTATAACACTGTGACGCTGCGTCGCAGCAAGCTGGATAACCTGCTTGGTCACCACGTTCCTTCTGATGATGTTGTTGAAATCCTGACCCGTTTGGGTTGCGGTGTTGAAACCACAGAAGAAGGCTGGGTAGCGAACGCTCCTTCATGGCGTTTTGATATCGCCATTGAGCAAGATCTGGTTGAAGAAGTTGGTCGTATCTACGGCTACAACAACATCCCTAACCAGGCTCCTGTTGCTCACCTGAATATGAATCAGCACCGCGAAGCTGACATGCCGCTGAAGCGCGTTCGCGATCTGCTGGTGGACCGTGGCTATCACGAAGCGATTACGTACAGCTTCGTAGAATCAGCCCAGCAGAAACTGGTTGCTCCTGAAATCGAACCAATTGTGCTGCCAAACCCGATTTCTGCTGATATGTCAGCCATGCGCGTAAGCCTCTGGACTGGCCTGCTGAACACAGTCGCCTACAACCAGAAGCGTCAGCAACCACGTGTGCGCCTGTTTGAATCAGGTCTGCGTTTCATTCCGGAAGAGGGTGCTGAAAACGGTATCCGCCAGGAAGTGATGCTGGCTGGTGTCATTGCGGGTAACCGTGGTGAAGACCACTGGAACCTGGAAAACGGCACGGTTGATTTCTTCGATATGAAGGGTGACGTGGAAGCGATCCTGGAACTGACCGATGCAAACCTGACATTCCGCGCAGAAAAGCATCCGGCTCTGCACCCTGGTCAGTCTGCAGCCATCCTGTCTGGCGACAAAGTGGTTGGCTACATGGGCGCTGTGCACCCAGAACTTGAGCGCAAGTTTGGTTTGAATGGCCGTACATTTGTGTTTGAAATCGAGTGGAGCGCTATCGCTAACCGTCATATTCCAGAAGCTGTAGCAGTTTCCAAGTTCCCAGCGAACCGTCGTGATATTGCTGTTATTGTTGACGAATCTACAGCGGCCGGCGAAGTCGTTGCTGCATGCCTGGAAACCGGTAACGAACTAGTTACTGGTGCGCGTCTGTTTGACCTTTATCAAGGCAAGGGTGTTGAGGATGGCAAGAAGAGTCTGGCAATCGCTCTGACGCTTCAATCTCCGGAGCGAACCCTGGAAGATGCGGATACTGCAGAAGCGGTATCAGCCGTTGTTGCAGTGCTGAATGAGAAATTTGGTGCAGCACTTCGCGACTAACTTGCTTATAAGGTTGCGTAATTTTTAATGCGCCAACCCATAAACATAGCAAATTAAAGCAGCCTCCGGGCTGCTTTTTTTGTCTGTTTCCATCAACATCTTCGTGTCCGAAAATGTGACTTTTTTCCAATAATTCAGAGTATTAGAGATGGTGTCTATATAATTATTAATTAAAACAATAGGATAGCATATATGCAGGTGGTTGACCTTGTCCGGTTTTCTGTCCTGTTTAGTAGTCATTCGTTTGGCTTATAATTCTCAGAATTGGAAATCGAAAGAAAAAAGTTGGCGTAAATCAGCCAGTTGGCTTAAACTTTCTGGAAGTGGAGGTATCGGAAGTGTGTCGACCTGCTTGGTTACCTGTTCCGAATTATGATGCCACCCTATGTATCGATGTGTAGATACTCAGTTTATTAACTATGTTCAACAACGCTTGAGGGAATTACCTATGGCGCTCACCAAAGCCGCGCTAGCGGAAAATCTTTCAGAAACAATTGGAATGAGTAAGCGGGACGCCAAGGAGACCGTTGAGGCATTCTTCGAAGAAGTTCGGAAAGCGCTTGAAAACGGTGAACAGGTTAAGTTATCCGGATTTGGTAACTTTGATTTGCGAGATAAAAATCAGCGTCCTGGCCGAAATCCGAAAACAGGTGAGGATATCCCAATTACGGCTCGCCGCGTGGTAACTTTCCGTCCGGGGCAAAAATTGAAGGCAAGAGTAGAAAAGGCAGATATCACGGATATTGAGAACTAAATCTGACTTTTGACTTCTTGAATTTTGGTACCCACAACGCTTGGCGTTGTGGGTATTTTGCTTTTAAGGATTAATTTTCAGCAACTCTACGTCAAAGATAAGAACTGAGCCTGGAGGGATGCTTCCTACGCCACGATTGCCATAAGCAAGCTCGCTAGGAATAAACAGGCGTGTTTTCTCACCTTCTACCATGGTCTGCAGGCCTTCTGTCCACCCCTTAATGACCTGGTTTAAACCGAATGCAATAGGTTCACCACGGTCAACAGAGCTGTCAAAAACGCTGCCGTCAACCAACGTGCCGTGATAATGCACCAAAACGCGGTCTGTCGCTTTTGGGTGAATTGTGCCGGTACCCGGGGCCAAAACTTCATATTGCAAACCAGACTCTGTTGTTATTACACCTTGGTGTTTCTGGTTTTCAGCAAGAAAAACTTTCCCAGCTTCGATGTTTGCTGCTGCAGCTTTGTTATTCGCGTTTCGCTGGTAGATAAAAAAGGCAGCAAGTATCAAAAGAATAATGGCAACAAATTTCAATGTCGTTCCCTTAATGAGGTAGATAGATTTACGCCGCATTATACCCGAAGGCGAAGTTGTGCTGTTGCGGGTGAGTAATATTTTCACCCGCCTGTGATTTGTATCACCCGCATTCTCCAACCAGTAATGTAATGCTGTGTTATTGTTCTGAAATGAAGGTTATCAGTAATAGAGTGTTCTGAAATCGAGCTTTATGAGGGAATGATGACAGCGGAAATACGGGAAAATGGAGCGTTTTTAAAGGTGACAATCTCAGGGATTCCATTTGAGAAAAGTACCTGGATATTGAGTAATGGCGTTGAAGTTTGCCATCAGGACGTCGGGATTCTTGTTTTTAAACCCCAAAATGCTAAGCGGAATGTGGTTATATCTTCAGGTATACATGGCGATGAAACCGCACCCATTGAATTAGTCGACAGATTGGCTGTGGCGATGCTCAAGGGGGATATCACACCCGAAGCGAATGTCATGCTGGTTATTGGACACCCCGATGCGATCAATGCCCATACCCGTTTTCTGACAGAAAACATGAACCGGCTATTCAAGCAGGAGAATGACACCGCCAATATTGAAAGAGTGATAGCTAACAGGCTTCAGAAAGCCGTTACAAAGTTCTTTTGTCTTGGTTCCACATCTGGGGAGAAATGGCACTTGGACCTTCACAGTGCGATCAGAGGCTCCAAACACTACATGTTTGGGGTGCTTCCTCATACAACAAAGCCACAGCAGAATGGCCCTTTGGCGGTTTTTTTACAACAGAGTGCCATGGATGCGCTGATGATTTCGGATGCGCCGTCAGGAACCTTCAGCTGGTACAGTGCAGAGCACCATGACGCGCTGGCTGCCACACTTGAGATGGGTAGGGTTGCACCGCTTTACCAGAATGATCTTTCGGAATTCGAATTCCTTGAAAAAGCACTGATAAGCCTGATGACAGAAGGTGACGCGAAAACTGCTGATTGGATTGAGGGTAAGACGGCTGTCTACCAAGTTAGTCGGACAATATATAAAACGTCCGATAACTTTAAGCTGGGATTTCCCGGTTCAGCAGAAAATTTCACCAGGTTCCCGTCGGGTAGTCTTCTCGCTGAAGAAGATGGGAAGACATATGTTGCTGATGAGGACGGTGAGTCAGTCGTCTTTCCAAATGCCAATGTTGCGATAGGGCAGCGAGCCTGTTTACTGGTGAAGCCGGTCAGCATTTCGACGGAAGGTAAAATTACCGTCCAGCGCATCTTGCCAGAAGCTCATTGAAAAACATTTGCAAATCAGGGCGAAGCCGCTAAGGTTACGCCCAATTCAGTCTGAATATTACGCTTTGATGCAATTACATGCACTATCCCGGCGCCAGCATGATCGCTGGCTAAAATTCTCTGGCCTGTTGCTTGCCATTCTAGCTGTCGCAATTTTGCTTTCTCTTGCGGCGGGTGAACTGTGGATCTGGCCCTTTACCAACAACTCGCCGTTGGAGACTCAAATTCTGACGGAGTTGCGTATACCCAGAACCATTGGTGCAGTATTGGTCGGTGCATCGCTCGCGGTTGCCGGTGCTACGCTTCAGGTGTTGCTCGAAAACCCGTTGGCCGAACCAGGGGTGATTGGCATTTCCGGTGGTGCGAGCCTGGCTCTGGTTGCCATGATCTTCCTGTCACCGATGGTGCCATCAAGCTGGATGATGTCTCTGGCAGCTATGGCCGGAGCGTTGCTGTTTACGTTTATACTGGTTTCTATGGCGCGAAAACACCAGCTTTCGACATCAAGGATTCTGCTGGTCGGTGTCGCATTGGGTATTCTTTCCGGTGCGGTTGTTACCTGGGCATTTTACTTCAGTGACGATCTTAACCTGCGTCAGTTGTTGTATTGGCTGATGGGCAGTGTTTCCGGTTTGCAATGGAACCAACTTACCCTCGCGATTTTCATTATCCCAGCTATTGCATTGCTGTGCTTCCGCAGCAAATCACTGGATATTATGATGCTCGGCGATATCCAGGCGCGTCAACTGGGTGTCGATACCGCCGGGCTCCGTTGGCAGCTTATTTTACTGGTTAGCCTGTTAGTCGGGACGTCCGTAGCTCTTGCGGGTGTGATTGGATTTATCGGCTTGATTGTTCCCCATTACCTTCGTATGTGGCTGGGCAGTGAAAACCGCTATTTGTTGCCCCTGAGCGGTGTAGCTGGGGCGGCACTGTTGACGGTTTCCGACCTGCTGGCGCGGGTTATTCTCCCGGAAGCGGAACTGCCTGTTGGGGTGGTCACAACAACCATCGGTGCGCCACTGTTTATCTGGATGTTAGTGAGGCGAGCATGATTAAAGCGAGTAATGTAGCTCTGCCTCCAAGGCTTCTCCCTCTCAGTTTTAGCGTGTCTGCCGGTGAGAAATTACACCTCATTGGTGCAAACGGAAGTGGTAAAAGTACACTGCTCACGCTGCTATCCGGTCTACTGGAAGGGCAGGGTGCTATTCATTACGATGGCGCTCCGATTACATCGATGAGCCATTCAGAGCTTGCAAGGCAGCGGTCTTTGCTCACGCAGCAAACCCGGCCTCCGTTTTCAATGGCGGTTTTTCAGTACCTTCAACTGGCCCTGTCACCGATAGGAAAAGTGGAGCCTGAACTGCTCAATAATGCAGTCAATGATATAACCGCTTACCTGTCGATTGACGACAAACTGAACCGGCCGATTGAACACCTTTCCGGCGGGGAGTGGCAGCGTGTCCGTATTGCGGCAGCATGCCTTCAGGTTTGGCCATCAGTGAACCCTGACGGGCGTGTCCTGCTTCTGGATGAACCGGGAGCTGCTCTGGATATCGGTCAGGAAAGTCTTCTTTACAAGCTCGTTGACCGTATGGCTGTGGAAGGGCTGACCGTTATCATTGCGAACCATGATCTCAACCGAACGCTTGCAGAAGCAGACTCGGTTGTCATCCTTCGTCAGGGGCATGTGGTCGCAAAGGGGAAGCCCAGGGAAGTGATGACTACAGAAGTGCTGGAAGAGGCGTATTCCACCCGCCTGATGCGTATCGAGGCGGATGGGCACCATCTTATAGTGGCTCGTTAAAGTAACACCGGTTGGCGTCAGTCTTTTGGTTGTGTTGCCAGTTTGGCTTTGATGAACAGGGCGTGGTCAACATACAACAGCTCAGCAGTTTTTCGGATGACGGCATCTTCCAGTGGATCAACCGAACCATCTGCCCACGCGACTTGCCACATGGCTTCGATAAGCTTGTATCGTTGTTCTTGGGACAACTGGCGAAGTTTGTCGGTATATTCATAAAGTGATACTGATTCTTTCGCTCGGGTGCGGGCATTGTTCATGTAAACTTCCGCTTCAGATGCATCCGTTTCCAGCAGCTTTTCCAGCATATGGACTTTGACTTCAGCCTCGCGGGGGTCAACATCATGGTCAGCCGCCGCGACTTCTGAAAGCAGCCCGGCAATGGCAAGTTCCATACTGGAATCGCTGGCGGAGCCGCCTTCCAGCTCAAAAACATCCTGCAAAATTGTCCGCAATTTAGAAAACATCGTTTAGTACTCTCAATCTCAGGTGAGATGAATCAGAACAATCTGCATTCATCACGTTTCTTTGATAATATCTGCGCCAATTTGCAAAAGACAACCTGTTTGGACAAAGACGTTGACACAGCAGACCCAAACTATTGACGCGAAAGCGCTCTATACCGCAGTAAAAGACTGCATGATGCGCGATCAGTTCCGCTTAAAGAAACGTATCGACGGTGCCAGAAAGATCAAAAATGAAAGCGCCCGCCAGAATGTTTTTGCGGAGATTGCGGAAGGGATTGCCGGCTCAAAAGCGCTGGTAGAAACCCGTATTGCCGGCACACCGGCGATTGATTATCCAGAACAACTGCCGGTAAGCCAGAAGAAAGACGAAATCGCAGACGCCATTGCCAACAACCAGGTAGTGATTGTTGCGGGTGAAACGGGCTCGGGTAAAACCACCCAGTTGCCAAAAATCTGCCTTGAACTGGGGTTGGGCACCAAAGGCATTATTGGCCATACCCAGCCTCGTCGTCTGGCAGCCCGTACCGTAGCAAACCGCATTGCCGAAGAGCTGAAAACAGAAATGGGCCAGCATGTCGGTTACAAGGTTCGCTTTACTGACCAAGTTTCGGCTTCGACGCAGGTCAAGCTGATGACGGACGGTATCCTGCTGGCGGAAATCCAGAATGACAGGTTCCTTAACCAGTATGACACCATCATTATCGATGAAGCGCACGAACGCAGCCTCAATATTGATTTTCTGTTGGGCTACCTGAAGGAACTTTTGCCGCGTCGCCCGGATTTGAAGCTGATCATTACCTCAGCAACTATTGACCCGGAACGTTTCTCAAAGCACTTTGGCAATGCGCCTATCATTGAGGTGTCCGGCCGCACCTATCCGGTGGACACGCGATACCGTCCCATTGTCGACGACAGCGATGACAGTGAGAGAGACCAGCTCCAGGCGATTTTTGATGCTGTTGAAGAGCTGTGTGATGAAGGTCCGGGCGATATCCTGATCTTTATGAACGGTGAGCGGGAAATCCGGGACACGGCTGATGCGCTGAACAAGCTGAAACTTCGAGATACCGAAGTTCTTCCACTGTATGCGCGCTTGTCTGCTGGCGAGCAAAATAGGGTATTCCAGTCACATATTGGCCGCCGAATTGTGCTGGCGACCAACGTCGCTGAAACCTCGTTGACTGTGCCGGGAATCCGTTATGTTATCGATCCCGGTACGGCTCGTATTTCGCGTTACAGCTACCGGACCAAAGTTCAGCGCCTGCCAATTGAGCGTATTTCTCAGGCCAGCGCTAACCAGCGTAAAGGCCGATGCGGGCGAGTGGCGGAAGGTATCTGTATCCGGCTTTATTCGGAAGAGGACTTCCTTTCCCGTCCGGAATTTACTGACCCTGAAATTCTGCGTACCAACCTGGCATCCGTTATTCTGCAGATGACGTCTCTTGGCCTTGGTGACATGTCGGCATTCCCGTTTGTGGAAGCGCCGGATTCTCGCCATATCCAGGATGGTATTCGCCTTCTTGAAGAACTGGGTGCCATTGACCGGAAAGGGAAAGAGGGCAAAGTTCGCCTGACTCAGACAGGCCAACAGCTGGCCCGTTTGCCGGTAGATCCGCGTTTGGCCCGTATGGTGCTCGCCGCACCAAAACAAGGTTCATTGCGCGAAGTGATGATTATTGCCTCGGCACTGGCTATCCAGAATCCCCGTGAGCGTCCGGTTGAGAAACAACAGGCCGCTGATGAGAAACACCGCCGGTTCCAGGATAAAACCTCTGACTTTATGACATTGGTGAACCTTTGGGACTATATCGCTGAACAGCAAAAAGAAAACAGTGGTAACCAGTTCCGCCGGTTGTGCAAAAAGGACTACCTGAACTACCTTCGCGTCCGTGAATGGCAAGATATCTATTCCCAGATTCGCCAGGTGATGCATGAACTTGGGTTTAAGCTGAACCAGGAGCCTGCAAGCTATGAAGCGGTGCACACCTCGCTGCTTTGCGGTCTGCTTTCCCACATCGGCCTGAAAGATCAGGAAAAGAACGAATACCACGGCGCACGTAATGCAAGGTTCAACATTTTCCCCGGCTCCGGCATTTTCAAAAAGCAACCGAAGTGGGTGATGGTAGCTGAACTGGTTGAAACGTCGAAATTGTGGGGCCGAATTGCCGCTAAAATTGAGCCGGAATGGATTGAACCTCTTGCCGGTCATCTGATTAAGCGCAGCTACAGTGAACCGCACTGGGAGAAGAAACAGGCGGCGGTCTATGCGTTCGAGAAAGTCACACTGTATGGCATTGCGATTGTCGGCAAGCGCAAGGTCAATTACGGCAGCATAGATGCACCGCTAAGCCGTGAGCTCTTTATTCGCTCTGCATTGGTGGAAGGTGAATGGGAAACTAAACATAAGTTCTTCCATGCGAACCGAAAACTGTTGGCAGAGGTGGAAGAGCTAGAGCACAAATCACGACGCCGCGATATTCTTATCGACGATGAAGCACTTTACGGCTTCTACGATCAGCGGATCGGTCTTGAGGTGGTATCGGGCCGTCATTTCGACAGTTGGTGGAAAAAAGAAAGCAAAGTAGATCCCGATAAGCTGACGTTTGAAAAAGCGATGCTTATGCGTGGTGATGCCAGTCATATCACTGAGCTTGATTACCCGAACTTCTGGTACCAGGGCAGTTTGA
Organism: Parasalinivibrio latis; assembly: GCF_036825535.1. Taxonomy (GTDB): domain Bacteria; phylum Pseudomonadota; class Gammaproteobacteria; order Enterobacterales; family Vibrionaceae; genus Parasalinivibrio; species Parasalinivibrio latis. Next base: position 1,946,610 of record NZ_CP098812.1, on the reverse strand, counting down.
AACTTAAGCTGAGCTACCAGTTTGAACCGGGTGAAGATTCAGATGGTGTCACAGTTCACCTTCCGTTGCCTGTTCTCAATCAGGTATCCCCTGAGGGCTTCGACTGGCAGATACCGGGCTTGCGACAAGAGTTGGTTATCGCTTTGATTAAGTCGCTGCCCAAACCGTTACGCCGTCACTTTGTGCCCGCCCCAAACTATGCATCTGCATTCCTTGAGCGCGCAGCGCCGATGGATGCGCCTCTCCTGGATACGCTTGAAAAAGAGCTGCGTCGTATGTCTGGCGTGACGCTTGAGCGGGAAGACTGGAACCTGGACCAGATTCCGGAACACCTGAAGTTCACCTTCCGGGCAGTGGATCACCGCAACCGTAAGCTGCGAGAAAACAAAGACCTTTTTGCGCTCAAAGAGTCGCTGAAAGAGAAAGTACAAGAGACGCTGTCAAAAGTTGCTGACGATGACATTGAGCAGGAAGGCCTCACAACGTGGAGTTTTGGCTCTTTGCCGGAATGTTACCAGCAAAAGCGGGGCGGCTATGAGGTGAAGGCTTATCCGGCGCTGGTAGATAACAAGGACTCTGTTTCAATCAAATTGTTTGAAACAGAAGAAGAACAGCAACAGGCGATGTGGGAAGGCCAGCGACGGTTGGTGCTTTTGAATGTGCCGTCACCGATCAAATACCTGCACGAGAAGCTGCCTAATAAATCCAAGCTGGGCCTTTACTTCAACACCTATGGACGTGTGCTGGATTTGATTGATGATTGTATCGCGTGTGGCATTGATAAATTGATGGAAGAGCAGGGTGGCCTGACATGGAAACCGGAATCTTTTGATTCGGTGAAAGAGCATGTCCGTGGCAGCCTGGGTGATACCGTAGTGGACATTGCCAAGCAGGTTGAGGAGATCCTCACGACAGCCAACGCCATCAATAAGCGTCTGAAGGGTAAGATTGATTTCACCATGGCGTTTGCCATGTCGGATATCAAAGCACAGATAGACAGCCTGATTTTCCGCGGGTTTGTAACCGAAACCGGCTGGAAGCGTCTACCTGATGTTCTTCGTTACCTGCGAGCGATAGAGCGCCGATTGGAGAAATTGCCTATCGACCCTAACCGTGATCGCCTGCACATGATAAAGATTGAATCTGTATCCAAGGATTATCAGTCTTTGCTGAACAAACTGCCGAAAGGCCAAAAAGTGCCGGAAGCAGTTAAAGAGATACGCTGGATGATGGAAGAACTTCGCGTCAGCTATTTCGCTCAACAGTTGGGGACGCCTTACCCGGTATCAGATAAGCGGGTTAAAAATGCCATAGATGCTATCTAATCAGTAGGTTGTTCACACTGTTGTGATATCTGAAATACCACCTGACATGCAAGTATGCTGCGGGTGGTATTTTTCGTTTTGGCAGTTTGAGTTTCATTGGTGCCAAATGCATGATAGTGTGCGTGAGATATTAAACGGCCAATTGTTGCCGCTTTTTTATGCCTGGAGTAAAGCGAAGGGAAATAATTCAAGGCAATACTCCATCTCATCGTTTTAATTTCAATTGGTTACATAACTGGCATAAAAGTTGTCTGTACACTTTTATGTCTATTACCTTGCTTATTATTGGAAAATGAAAAAGATAGTTTTTGCTTTTACAGTGTTTTTAAGTGCACTGTTTTCAATTCAGGTATTTGCAGGAAGCGTAAACGATACCTCTAATTTGTATAAAAAACTCCATCTGAGTGGGAAAATGAATTATCACGTTTTTTCACAGGCTTATAATCACTTCAAGCAGAGTAAAAGCAGTAACGGGGTTTTTACCATCATTGATTACAGCCAGCCATCAAGTAAAAAGCGGTTCTGGATTATAGATTCACGCAAGAAAAAAGTGCTGTTGTCATCCTATGTCTCCCATGGGAAAAACAGCGGTCAGCTTTATGCACGGCATTTTTCCAATGTTGTTGACTCCCACCAGACGTCGCTTGGCGTGTTCAGGACGGGTGAGACATACATAGGCAAACATGGGTATTCATTGCGACTAGATGGACTATCGAAAGGGAAAAATGATAACGCCCGCAGACGGGCAATCGTTATCCACGGAGCCGATTACGCCAACCCTGGTGTTATTAAGAAAGCCGGGCAACTTGGCAGAAGTTGGGGATGTCCTGCTTTACCGACATATCTGGCTAAAAAGGCAATCGACATGATAAAGAATGGAACCTACATATACGCATATAGTTGAATTGTGTTTTATGACCGGAGTCTAATCTCCGGTTTTTATTACCCGTTAAAATGGCATGACAATTTGCAGTATTAATTCAAGCAAGCTAACCTGAGATTGATTTTGTTTAAAATTATATTTTATGTATGAAATGGAGTTCGTTTCATGTCTCAGGGAAAACAGATAGTTAAACTGGATTCACATCTTCACCTTTGGAACCCGGAAAGTTTCACCATTCCTTGGTTGGATGGGCTTGATGAATTAAACCGTATCTTTAACGAAGATATGTATTTGGCCGACACAGGAAATGTTGATGGGGCGATTTATGTTGAAGTTGATGTCGATAAAAGCCAACGCTCTGAAGAAATTGAGGTGATTGGAAAATTAATTGCATCTCCTGATTCCCCTGTATGTGCCATGGTTGCTGCACTCGACCCGGTGCGCAATGACATCGATAGCTATCTGAAAGAACTTAAGGACACAGTCTCTCACGTTGCCGGGTTCCGTCAGGTACTCCATACGCCAGAGATGCCTGCAGGCTATTGTCTTTCTCCGGACTTCGTTGGAGGAGTCCAAGCGATTGGCGCGTACGGCTACAGTTTTGATCTTTGTATGAGACCTACAGAGCTGTCAGATGCGACAGCCCTTGTCAGGCAGTGTCCGGAAACACAGTTTGTTCTGGATCACTGTGGTGTACCGGCGATTCATTCTTATGACGATGATAAGCAGGCGTACGAAACATGGAAACGCAATATTGTCGATTTGGCGGCATTACCCAATGTCGTTTGCAAGGTGTCCGGCTTGGTTACCCAAGCGGGAGATTTATCCGTTACCCAACCGCTTTTGGCAGAAATGCTGGCGTACCTGAAAGCGCACTTTGGCGCTGACCGGCTTATGTTTGGCAGCGATTGGCCGGTTTGCACGCTTTCTGAGTCTGCAAATGATTGGGAGAGACGGCTTGAAGGATTGGTCGAAAACTGGAGCTTGGAAGAAAAATCTGCTCTGTGGGGTGGGACCGCCAAGCGAGTCTATCTTGACCCGCACAAATTATCTCTTAAATAAAAAATACCGCCTCCGCCCTTATGCGGAGGCTTTCGTTTTACTTTGATTTTTCTACCAGCAAAACGTGATTGCAAAACAGCACTACCTCATCATTTTGGTTAATGACTTCTACCGTTTCCACTACTTGCCCATAGTCAGGGCGCTTGGGGTCGGGTTTAATTTCTGACACCGTTACCTTACTGCGTATCGTATCGCCAATATACACTGGCCGGGGAAAACGCAAACGCTCGTAGCCATAGGTAAATGCGACGGGGTTGATTTCTGTTGCTGTTAACCCGATCCCGATTGTGAATGTCATGGTGCCGTGGGCGATCCGTTTCTTCCAGGGTTTGGTTTTGCAGAATTCCTCGTCCATATGGTGGGGGAAGAAGTCCCCGCTGTGACCGGCATGAACAACGAAGTCAGTTTCGGTAATAGTTCTTCCATATGTTTCCCTGATTTCTCCAAGCTGATAATCCTCCAGAAATCTATTTCTTTCCACGCTATTACCTCCCATCTGTAAGTTGTTTTGCATGTGCAATATTCATTTGCATATGTAACATATATGTTGATGACTCATATATCAACTGTTATATTCATATTTAAATCTACATTTTGAATATGGAATTTCAGTGAGGCTATTATGAAAACCAAAGCAACGGTAGGTGTTTTATCAAGACCCGTTAAAGGGATGCCTGAGGAGCACAGCGATATTCCTGTGTGGAATGCCGAAGACTGGTATTACGAGGATTTCGAAGTCGGGCATACGATTCGTTCATTGCGGCGAACAATCTCGGAAGGCGAAGCCATGTTGTTCAACAGCCTGGTGATGGATTTGCACCCTTACGTCGCTGATAACACCTTTGCTAAAGAAGAGGGGCATTTCGGAAAAAGGTTAGTTGCAGGCGCACAGGTCTTTTCATATGGGCTTGGTTTGGTAGCAACGAACTGCCTTAACTCTTTTTCCTACGGTTATGACAAGCTTCGCTTTATTAAACCGACGTTTATCGGCGATACCATTTACACCATACGTGAAAATCTGTCCAAAGAACCCAAATATGATGAAATGGGTTTAGTGCGCGTGAGCTATAAAGTATTCAAAGGTGAAGGTGAACTGGTTCTCTATTGTGAACATCTGATGACGGTCTTGTACCGAGATCCGGAAACAAAGGGGGAGCAGTCATGAGCAAGGTGGTGTTGAAAGGGCTTACCTGGGATCACGTGCGCGGTTATGACCCCATGGTTTCAACTGCAGAAGCCTTTAACGAATGTAACCCAGACATTGAGATTATCTGGCACAAGCGCTCTTTGCAGGCATTTGCAGACCGCCCGCTGTCTGAAATGGTCAAAGAGTATGACTTAATGGTGATAGACCATCCGCATGCCGGTGAAGCCGCATCTGAAAGACTGCTGCTTAACCTTGATGGTCAGGGGTATGATGACCAACTTGGTTGCCTTGCCGACGAAAGCGTGGGGCTGTCCCACCGGTCATACTGTGATGGTCACCAATGGGCTTTAGCCATTGATGCTGCTACCCCAATTGCTGCATATCGCTCAGATTTACTGTCTAGTCCACCTGAAAAGTGGGAGGAAGTGATTATCCTGGCGCAGCAGGGGCAGGTTGTATGGCCATTAAAACCCATAGATGCCCTGATGAGTTTTTATAATATCCTGGCGAATGCCGGGCACCCGTTTGGTTCTGTGGGGGGCGGGGTAACTGAAGATGCCGGCGTCTGGGCTCTGGGGGAAATGAGGAAGGTCTCAGACCATCTGGATGAAAGATGTTTTGGGATGAACCCTATTGCTGCCTATGAATGGCTGGCAAACCGAAGTGACAAAAGTTATGTCCCTTACCTTTATGGCTACAGCAACTATAGCCGAGAAGGTTTCCGTCCGTATCGTGTTGACGGTTGCAATGCGCCCGTACATGGAAATGGCAGCATAGGAGGTACAACATTGGGTGGTACCGGAATTGCCGTCTCTTCTTTTTCCCGCCATAAGCAGGAAGCCTTGCAGTACGCATTTTGGATTGCCGGGTCTGTTGTCCAGTCATCTGTGTTTTTTCAGTCCGGTGGTCAGCCGGGTAACCTCAAGGCGTGGATAGACCCTGAATGTAACCGGGTAACACACCATTTTTTCACCAATACGCTTGAAACGCTTGAAAACGCCTATCTCAGGCCACGGCACCAAGGGTATCTGGCTTTTCAGGACTCGGGAGGTGATCTGGTAAACCGTCATCTTCGGGAACGGAATGATGCACGGGAAACCGTTAAAGCGATACGTAAAGAGTATGCAAGGAGTCTGAATGAGTGTTAACAGGCCACTGGAGGGCATGGTTGTCCTTGATTTCAGCCAGTTTCTGGCGGGGCCTCTGGCCGGGCTGAAACTTGCCGACCTGGGGGCAAGAGTGATCAAAATAGAAAACCCCAAAAACGGCGACTTGTGCAGGTACCTTTATCTCAGTGATACAGAAATAGGTGGAGTGAACTCGTTGTTCCAGGCCATCAACCGTAACAAAGAAAGTTTCTGTGCCAATCTGAAAGATCAAACTGACCGAGAAAAGCTGATGAAATTGGTCAGCGAGGCTGACATCGTATTGCAGAACTTCCGCCCCGGGGTGATTGAACGGCTCGGATTTGACTACGAATCCCTGAAGAAACTTAACCCGGACCTGGTTTATGGCTCCGTGTCCGGTTATGGCAGCAAAGGCCCTTGGTTCAGCAGGCCGGGCCAGGATCTCCTTGCGCAGTCACTTTCAGGCCTTACCTGGCTGTCAGGGAATGAGGAGATGCCTCCGACGCCGATGGGGCTCGCTGTCGCTGATATGCTGGCAGGAAATTCACTTGTTCAAGGCATTCTGGCGGCATTGGTTAAAAGGGAGAGGGGGCATGGCGGGAGCCATGTGGAAACCAGTTTGCTTGAGGTGCTGGTGGACTTTCAGTTTGAAGTGCTGACAACTTACCTGAACAGCGGCCATAAAAAACCGCAGCGGAGCAGGATCAATAACGCCCATGCTTATCTTTCTGCCCCATACGGAATCTACAAAACGGTAGACAGTTTTATTGCCATTGCCATGGGGCCGGTAGATAAACTGGGAGAGATGATCTCCGCGCCAGAAGTGGCGAAGTATACGGATACCAAAACCTGGTTTAGCCAGCGTGATGAAATTAAGCAGTTAATCCAGCAGACCTTGGCCTTGAACACAACAGCACATTGGATGGAAATTTTTTCAGCAAATGATGTGTGGGCATCGGAAGTGTATGACTGGGAGGCGCTGTTGGATTCGGAAGCCTTCCATGAATTGGAAATGCTCCAGAAGCTTGAGCACGAAGACGTAGAAAACCTGATGACAACCCGGCTTCCCATCCGGTTGGATGGCGAGGTATTGAAAAGCCCTAAAGCCGCCCCGTTGCTGGGAGAGCACACAGTGTCTATCAGCCAGGAATTTGGCTTGTAAGCTGGGTGTAAAATCTGGAGATAAAAAAACCGGAGACTGCCTCCGGTTTTCTTTTATGCGAAAAAATACCGTTAACCTGCGATGTTCCCACCCATTTGCTCGCTCAAGTAATGGGCGGCTTTAAGCAACGCATCCCTGCAATCACGCAATGGAAGCTGTTCATGGGCATCTAACATTTCGATATACGGGACTGTAAGGCAGGCGATCGCATAACCGGAGTAGTCAAACAGAGGAACACTGACATTGGTGACGCCTTTGATGACATAACTTTTTCGTTGCTCATAACCTTTGGCACGAATTTTTGTCAGTTCTTCCCGGATAATATCGATTTCAGCCTGATCACCTGGAGGGTCAATAGCGATATGAGCATCAAGAAGAGAATGTGGGCTGTTCGCCAGGATAACCCTGCCGGAAGAGGCTTTCCAGACATCCAGCTTAGCACCAAGACGGACGCTTAATCCGTGATAACCCGGTGCGTCAACCTGGCCAATGACAAGAATGCTCTCATCAGAGAAAATAGCCAGGTGAATAGACTGGTTAATAGCGTGTGCCAGTTCATTCATTACTGGTGCTGCCAAAGAGGTCAGACGCTTAATTTTTGGATAGCGGTGAGAGATCTCGAACATTTTAGTCGTGAGGGCATATTTGTCGGTGATAGGATCCAAAGACAAATAACCGCGTTCACAAAGTACCACCAGCATTCGGAATATTTCACCAACAGAGCGGTTTAGTTCCCGGGCAATTTCGACCTGCGTTAAGCCCATAGAGTGGCTGGAGAGGATCTCCATAATATCCAAGCCTTTCTCCAAAGCCGGAGCCTGATACTTTTTTACCTGACTGGTGTCTGCTGCGACTCTTCCCATACTTTATATCCGTTTCAATTAGTTAGTGATTGTCATCGGCCAATCAAACAGGTCGATTCTACCAAGCTGTATACTGCAGGCAATATGGCCGATGACAAAATTGTTATATTTTGATCACTGTGCTTCCTTTGCTCTTTTCCTGAATCTCCTTCCAGTTCCACTCAATCCCAATTCCAGCCTGTGTTGGGGCTTGAGCCTTGCCATTTATAACTTCAAATGTTTCCTCGGCAAGTGAGCCAAGTTGTGGGATGTATTCAAGCCAGCGGCTGTTCGGAACGGCACAGCAAAGGGAGACATGCAGCTCCATGAGGAAGTGTGGACAAACGCTGACGTTAAAGGTTTCGGCAAGGTGTGCAACTTTCAGCCACGGGGTAATTCCGCCGATTCTCGCGACATCAACCTGGACGATATGGCAGGCATTTTGTTGCAAGTATTCCCGGAAAAGACGTGTCCCGTACATGGACTCGCCAACGGCAACAGGAATGCCGCCTTGGCGACAAAGCATTGCATGTCCGGCGACATCCTCTGCAGGAAGCGGTTCTTCCAGCCAGGTGATCCCCATATCTACAAAGGCCTTAGCTCTGCGTATGGCTTCATCATGGGTGAAGCTTTGGTTAGCATCAATCATGATATGGTAATCATCACCAACAGCTTCCCGTACCGCAGAAAGACGCTTGATGTCATCGGAGAGGTTAGGGGAGCCTACTTTAATTTTTGAGCCGCCAAACCCCTGTGATTTTACGTTAAGTGCATCATCAACCAGTTGCGTTGGCGTGAGGTGAAGCCAGCCGCCCTCAGTAGTATAAAGCGGGATTTCCGGTTTCGCCCCGCCTGCCAGTTTCCAGAGAGGAAGGTCGATCTTTTTGCAACGAAGATCCCAGAGCGCGGTGTCTATTGCGGCAAGCGCGAGCGAGGTGATTGCTCCCACTGCAGTAGCATGTGTATGGAAGTAAAGTTTCTTCCAGATTCCTTCAATACAGTCTGCATCTTCGCCGATCAATTGTGGTAAGAGATGGTCATTTAGCAGCGCTGTAATACTGGTACCGCCGGTACCAATTGTATAGGTGTAGCCAACGCCGACAAAACCGTCTTCATCCGTGATTTTAAGGATAGGTGTTTCCTGGCAGACAAATGACTGAATGGCATCAGTGCGCTTTACTTCGGGTTCCAGGTCTACGAGGAACATTTCAGCTTTTATAATTTTAGACATATCTTAATCCTTCAACTCACGTTGGTAAGGCACTGCAGTCTGGGAAGAAGTACCTAATCCGCTGATACCTAGTGTGACAACGTCACCAGGTTTTAGATAACGGGGAGGGTTAAACCCAAGACCAACTCCCGGAGGTGTTCCCGTTGAAATAACATCCCCTGGTAATAGTGTCATAAAGCGGCTGATGTAGCTGATTTGCGCAGCGACAGTGAAGATCATGTCACTGGTGTTACTTTTTTGGATGGATTCGCCGTTAACTTCCAGCCAGATATCCAGCCCCTGAGGATCCTGACATTCATCTGTTGTCACAAGATAAGGACCAAGCGGCGCAAAGCTATCACAGCTCTTACCCTTTACCCACTGACCTTCCATTTCGAGTTGGAATTCGCGCTCTGAATAATCATTGTGGAGAACATAGCCGGCAACGTGGTCAAGTGCCTCTTCAACAGAGACATGGCTTGCCTTTTTGCCTATAACGACGCCAAGTTCAACTTCCCAGTCTGTTTTGGTACTGTCTTTGGGTATAACGACATCATCATTTGGCCCAACGACTGAGCTTGTTGCTTTCATAAACAAAACAGGCTGGGTAGGGACAGGCAGCCCACTTTCTGCAGCGTGTTCTTTATAGTTAAGGCCAACACAAATGATTTTGGATGGACGTTTAAACGGTGCGCCATAACGGGCATCGGCATCAAACTCCGGCAAATCATCCTGGTTTTCCAACCAGGTTTTCAAACGAGCCGGCCCTTCGGATCCGAAAAATTCCTCGTTAAAATCTTCACCAAACCAGCTGACATCAATGCGTCGGCCATCTTCCATCTCTACGCCCGGCTTTTCTTTACCGAACTCTCCTACACGTACTAATTTCATTTTCCTTCCTTGGTATTTTTAGCGGATGTTGGTAACACCACCATCAAAATCAAATGCATTTCCGGTTACAAAACTGGCTTTGTCGCTGCAAAGGAAAACTGCAGCATCAGCGACTTCGTCCGGCGTACCCATACGTCCGATTGGCTGATAGTTTGAGATAGTGGCAAACATTTCGTCCCTGTTGTCTGGATAATGCTTGTTTAGGTAACCTTCGACAAAAGGCGTATAAATCCGGGCTGGACATAAACAATTGCAGCGGACTCCTTGTGAAACAAAGTCCTTGGCGACGCTGTATGTCATAGACAGAACCGCGCCTTTTGATGCTGAATACGCGAATCGGTCAGAAAGACCCAACTTGGAAGCGATTGAGGCCATATTGAGAATAACGCCCTTGGATTCGACGAGATAAGGGATGGCATATTTCATGAAATTGAAAACACCATTTACATTCACTGCCATAACCTTGTTGAAGTCATCCTCTGTGGTCGTTTCGACTGTCCCTATGCTGGCTATACCGGCGTTGTTAACTAATATGTCGATGCCACCGAAATACTCTGACACCTGAACCAGAGCTTTCTCTACTTGTTCAGGGTCAGTGACGTTACACGGGATGCAGAGAGTGGCGTCAGTATCAAATTCTCTTCTGGCTTTTTCCAAAGCAGAGTTATCTAAATCAATCAGCGCAAGACGCGCCCCTTCTTTTGCGAATGCCCGGGCGATAGCAAGGCCGATTCCGGATGCTGATCCTGTTACGACCGCAATTTTTGCCTCAAGCATCATGACTCTTCTCCTAAATCAAACAACATTTCCATGTTGACCCACCAGTCCTGTTCACCGGCTTCTGGTACGGGTTCCTGCATGGGTTCCATCCATTCCCACCATTTTTGGGTAATAGAGTCGGCAGCCATAGCCGCCATGTCCGCTTCAAAATCGGAACCCACGTATTCGAAATAGGCAAACATCAGTCCGTTGTAGTGGTAAATGCTGTAGTTTCGGATGTTCGAAGCATGGATGCGGGCCAAAACACCTGGCCAAACATCAGCATGGGCCTTTTTGTAGGTTTCATAATGCTCGGGGCGCAGTTTAATGATCTGTCCAAATTTTTTCATGGATGCAATCCTTTGTCCTCAATCTACGATGAATTGGCATTATCATCATATGCAGATTTGATTTGTTAAATATCAAATATCATTTCAAATTTAAAATACATGCTCATTCGTAAAGATGAAAGGTAACGAGAGGAATATTGATAATACGCATCGATAATTGTGACAATTGTCACATCGCGTTAACAAAAAGCCGGTGAGTGAACAACCGGCTTCGGGGGGGCTTTTATTAAGTAAGTCCGATCAGGATGTGGCAATAGGGTGGGACGGCGTTGCATTGCTCTCAAAGCAAGCTTCAACCACCGCCATCGTATTGAACGCATCATCAACTGATGTATTCAGTACGGTATCTTCACCATTGGCAAAACGCTGCAGGTTGCTCATTGTCCCGATGAATGCTTCCGGGAACCAATTGCCCTCAAGAGGAACGGGTTGCCATTCGCTACCGCCAGTTGCAATCCAGAATTCATCCGGCTCACCTTTCGGGTAATCAAGGCTTACCCCCATTTTTACGGTGACACAGCCCTTGGTTCCTTCAAAACGGAAAAGTGCATCTTGCGCGCGACGGCCAAAGTCGTGGTTGTGGTTAATCGACATTAGACCGCGTAACGGGTAAGGGTAGTCAAATATGACACTGGTCCGGGTTTGCTTAAAGTCTTCGCTGCGTGGGTCTGCCATGCTTCTGCAAAGTACACCTGTGGGTTCGCCTGCAATCGAGCGAATGAGATCAATATAGTGGATAGAGTGAACAAGCAGTTCGATCCTATCCATAGACTTAAGGTACGGAAACATCTCCCAGGGAGTGCTGATATTGAGGTGGAGTTCAATGTCCAACAACTCACCGATATATCCTTTTTGAACCGCATCTCTCAAAGCCAGCATCATTGGCGCATAGCGCAGTTGGAAGTTAACCGCGGCAACGAAGTTTTTCCTGTGGCAAATTTGTTTAGTTGTTCTGGCCTCCTCCAGATTAAGACCCATAGGCTTTTGAATAAGTACCGGAACATTGTCTGGTAATACTTCAAGGGTAGCCGGGACTGCGATCGGAGGCAGGGCTAAATCGTATACAACATCAGATGACTGCGTTGCTTCTTCGAGGGTGGAATACACGGTGGGTATGTTCCACTGTTCAGCTGTTTTCTCCGCCTGTTCTTTGTTGAGGTCAAAAATTCCAGTGACGGTGAAGCCAGCTTGTTCATAAGCGGGCAAATGGGCGTCACTTACTATTCCGCCCGCACCAATAATGACGATTGGTCTGGGCTTTGAGGGTAATGGCCAGCGCTGACTGAGATTTTCCTTCATCAAATTCTCCTTAATTACCTAGAGTTACTTTAGGGCAACGATAACAGTAGATTACCAACTTGTTGCCTCGATCCGGTTGGGTTGTTGAACTTGTGACTTTCATATTAGCAACATTAGTTTATATATAAACCAAGTATTGATCATTTGTTATCGTGATGCTAATGTTTCTATGTGAAAATACATTTCTTATATGAAACAGAAATGCTGGTTTGATAGAAAAGAGCTTTTTTATTTTTAGGTTTGGAAACAGACCACGTTAAATCTGACTGATGACGACACATGGATACCTTCAAGGAGGAAACGATGGGACACCAAGTAAAGTCGCGTTGGACGTTGATGGCATCATCTGTAGTACTGGCACTGGGAATGGCTTCTTCCGTTTCTGCGGCCGACTCATTTGATGGTGAGACGCTCCGTGTAAAACTGATTGGCGGAGCGCAATATGAACCGTTGTACACCCTGATTTCAGAGTGGGAAAAGCAGACTGGCGCGAAAGTAGAAGTGCTATCCCGAAAGAACCACTTCGAACTTGATAGGGAAATTAAGCAGGATATCGCAGCAGGTAACATCAACTACTGTGTGTCTTCTAACCACACCAGTTTTGCCCCTCAATACGGTGATATATACGCCGACCTCGAATCTCTGGTTGATAAAGAGACACTGGCTGCCTACGTGCCGCTGACTCTGCAACATGGCATGGTTAATGGCGTTTTAGTTCAGCTCCCGCGCCACAGTGACGTTTCTAACCTTTTCTATAAAAAGTCACTTTTTGAAAACGAAGAGAACAAGACCAAGTTCAAGGCTGAATACGGTTACGACCTTGCTCCGCCGGAAACATGGGCCCAGGTAAAAGACCAGGCGATTTTCTTTGCTGATCCACCAAACTTCTACGGCACCCAGTATGTCGGTAAGGATGAAGCCATCACCGGACGTTTCTATGAAATGTTGGTTGCTGAAGGTGGAGCGTTGTTTGACGAAGACTGGAACCCTACATTTAACTCCGAAGCTGGCCAACGTGCACTTCAATGGTTCGTAGATCTTTATAACGCTAAAGCTGTCCCTGCCGGTGTACCCAACTACCTGTGGGATGACACAGGTATGGGTTTTGCGTCAGGTACCGTTGCACTCAACCTGGATTGGGCTGGATGGGCGAGTTTCTTCAACTCTGAGAACTCAAAAGTTTCCGGTGATGTAGGTCTTGTCCGAGCTCCAAAAGGTTCAGGCGGAAAACGTACTGGTTGGTCCGGATCGCACACATTCTCAATCACCAAGGCTTGTGAAAACAAAGCTGCGGCTGCGTCATTTATTACATTCCTGACCGGCTATGAAGGCCAGATGCTGGAAGCAGACAGAGGTTTGCTGCCAACTCGCATCAAGGTTTGGCATGACATCGTTGAGAAGAAGAAAGCTGCAGGTGATGAATTTATGGTGAATGTGTTCGAAACCTACCAACAGTCTATGGCGGAAGATGCGTTTACCCCACCACTTATTGAAGAGTGGATTGAGGTATCTAATATGCTTTGGCCACAACTTCAGGCTGCTGTCGTTGGCGAGAAAAGCGTAAAAGAAGCGCTGGACAAAGCTGCTGAAGATGCCCGTGAAGTGCTGGAAGATTCCGGCCGACTGTAAGCAATATTGGGAGGAGTTGTACTCCTCCCTATTTTTGGCTGTATTCGGAATTAGAACTGTATGTCTGTATTTCAAAAAACGCGCCGGTGGTTAAGGAGCAGCGAGTCGGCACCTTACCTGTTGTTACTTCCGGCGATTATAACAATCCTGATAGTCGTGCTATTGCCCTTGGTATTTTCGCTATATACCAGTTTTACACCCTACAAAATTACCAGGCCGGATTCGATCTGGAAATTTATTGGCCTTAGAAATTACACCCGACTTTTTGCGGATGCCGATTTTTGGTGGATTTTCCTAAGAACCATATTTTTCCTGACCGTGGTACTGAATGTTGAACTGATTCTTGGTCTTGTTATCGCGCTGTTGGTGAACCAAATCACCATGGGTAAGCGTGTACTGAGGACCATCATGATGTTCCCGATGATGTTCTCCCCCGTGTTGGTCGGTTTCCAGTTCAAATACATTTTTAACGACAACATCGGCGTATTGAACAATGCGCTTCAATCCCTGGGTCTGACAGACCAAGCCATACCATGGCTGGTGGATGGCACGCTGGCGATGAGCTCAATAATGATTGCGGAAATTTGGATGAGCACCAGTATTTTTGCCATCCTCTTGTTGGCTGGACTCTATGCTATGCCCCAGGATCCCATTGAAGCCGCTAAAGTGGATGGTTGCTCGCCAATTCAAGTGTTTAAACACATCACGCTGCCGTTCCTGATGCCATTTATTTTCATTGCGATGACCATTCGATCCCTGGATGTCGCAAGGGCATTCGATATCGTGGATGTAATGACTGGTGGCGGTCCGGCACAGCGTACGGAAATCCTCTGGACGCTGATAGCCCGGGTCGGTTACGACAATGCCAAAATGGGGCAGGCTAATGCTATGGCCTATGTCTCCATCCTATTGTCGATATTCTTCACCTTTTACTTCTTCCGTAAGCTGATTGCAGCCCGTAAATACATGGGGGGTGCCCAATAATGCCTGCTATGAATCAACACAAAATGAAAAAGCTGGCAGGGAAAATCGCTGTCCGGATAGGTGTCTTTGTGCTTATTGCCTTGATGTGCATACCCGGCTTGTGGGTGATGCTGTCGGCATTCAGGCCGAATGGTGAAATCCTGTCTAAGCCACCGGTTTGGATTCCTGAAAAGCTCGATTTAGCAAACTTCATCAATATCTTCGGATTGGGTGATGCCCAGGTAGGGATACCTGTAGGCAGCTATTTCATGAACTCCTTTGTAATTGCAGTAACAAGTACTTTGATAGCGCTTTTGATAGGTATTGCTGGTGGCTATGCCTTTGCTCGCTATCGTTTTAAGGGGAAAGACACGCTCTTTCTCGGGTTAATGCTATCTCGAACCATTCCGGGCATCGCACTCAGCCTGCCTATCTTTATGATTTGGAGCAAGATTGGCCTAATCGACACCCAGTTCGGTGTCATTCTCGTGTATGTCGCCATTAACGTACCGTTTACGGTGTGGTTGATTGATGGCTTCTTCCGGCAGATCCCCAAGGATCTTTCAGAAGCGGCCCAGGTTGACGGATGTACGCGCTGGCAGGCGTTTTGGAAAATTGAATTTCCACTTGCCAAGTCCGGCCTCGCATCGGCAGGGATCTTTGCATTCCTTGTCTCCTGGAATGAATACGCCCTTGCCAGCCAGCTTACCCGTTCAACTGACAGTAAAACGCTTCCAGTTGGCCTGATGGATTTCACAGCGCAGTTCACCATTGACTGGGCAGGTATGTGTGCCATGGCGGTAATCATCATTGTTCCAGCAATTATTCTCACGTTCCTGGTGCAGAAGCACCTGATTTCGGGTCTCACATTTGGCGGTGTAAAAGGATAGACATCATGGCCGACGTAACACTTAAAAAAATCATCAAAAGATACGGCAAAACAGAGGTTGTACACGGGATCGACCTAGATATTAAACACAACGAGTTTGTAGTGCTGGTAGGGCCATCCGGCTGCGGTAAGTCTACCACTCTGCGGATCATTGCCGGTCTCGAAGAAATATCAGATGGGGAACTCTGCATCGGTGACCGCGTGGTCAACGACCTTGCACCCCGCGACAGAAATATCTCCATGGTATTCCAGAGTTATGCGCTTTATCCGCACATGACGGTGAAAGACAACCTTGGGTTTGGCCTGAAAATTTCAGGTATGTCTGAGGATGAAATTGCAGAGCGCGTGAACCATGCCGCAGAAATCCTTGGGCTTGACCAGCTGATGGAACGTATGCCAGCAGCGCTTTCCGGCGGTCAGCGCCAGCGGGTTGCGATGGGGCGCGCCATCGTACGCACACCGGATGTGTTTCTTTTTGATGAGCCGTTGTCGAACCTGGATGCCAAGCTGCGTGTCCAGATGCGAACCGAAATCAAAAAGCTGCACCAGAAAGTAAAAACCACCGTGATTTACGTTACCCACGATCAGGTAGAAGCCATGACGCTGGCAGACCGTGTCGTCGTGATGAGAAACGGTTACATCGAACAGCAGGGCTCGCCGATGGAGATTTTCAACCATCCGGTAAACATGTTTGTGGCGTCCTTTATCGGCAGTCCACCAATGAACATGCTGGATGCGGAAGTTAAGCAAACCGGATCAGGTCTGGCGCTTGAGTTTATTGACGGGCACGTAATATCAATGCCTGGGCGCTTTAAAGGCAAGGTGGTTGAAGGACAGAAAGTCGTTGTAGGTATTCGCCCGGATGATATTGCGCCAGTAGGGCACGGAATGTTTACCGGTGAGCAGAGTGAAATTATTTCGCTACCGGTAAATATCTCCGAACCCCAGGGTACTGAGACCATTCTGTTCGTTACCCTGGCCGGAAAAGAAGTTCAGTCGAAGATGTTGAGCCCAAGATTGGTCGAAGACGGGGAATCCCTTTCATTCCAGGTCTCCCTGGACAAAATCCACGTCTTTGACCGCCAGACAGAGCAGTCTGTTTTAGCGGAGGTTTAAATGGATTCCACCACACAGCTTTTAACCCAGTGCTATACCGGTGTCATGAACGACGTGATGAGGGAAATGGGGGAAAGCAACTATGTTTTACCCCGTTACCTGAGACCGTTGACTGACGGTACTGTACTTGCCGGCCCCGTGTTTACTATCGAAGGCGTTGTAGACACTTCAATGGGTGAACATGAAAGCTTGGTCGAATGGACTGGTTTACTGTCCAAGGCCAAACCCGGACATATTTGGATAAGCCAACCACATGACGACTCCGTTGCCCACATGGGAGAGTTGTCGGCAGAAACGCTTCAATCCAAGGGCATATTAGGCTGCGTGGTGGATGGTGCGATCAGGGATGTCAGTTTTATCAGGAAGATTGGACTCCCGGTTTTCCATCATCTCTCAACACCTTGTGATGTGGTGGGATATTGGAAACCTACCGGTTTTGATGTGCCGATAACAATTGGGGATGTGTTGATCCACCCGGGTGATTATATTTTGGCGGATGACGATGGTGTCATCCGGATCCCCAAAGAAAAAGCGCTGCAAATTGCAAAAGCCGCATTTGATGCAACACAAGTAGAAAACAAAGTCCGTACTGCCATTTTGGCAGGTATGGATGCCCAGAAAGCTTATCTTACATACGGTAAATTTTAGGTTAAATAATGAAAAAACAGCAACGTGACCTCCTTCTTCTGAGGGAGGGCGATAACGTATTGGTTACTTGCCGCTATTTTAATGCCGGAGAGACGGTAGAAATTGATGGTGAAAACGTCTTAATCGACAAAGACACGCCTGTCGGCCACAAGCTTGCACGTGTATCGATGTCACAAGGTGACGTGGTTATCAAATGCGGCATGACGATTGGTGAATGTACAAATGACACTTTAAAGGGAAGCCAGCTACACACACACAACGTGGGCAGCCTGTATATCGCATCCCACATGAAAGGAGGTGCTAAACATGGCTGAAT
The DNA here is from genome assembly GCF_036825535.1 of Parasalinivibrio latis. Taxonomy (GTDB): domain Bacteria; phylum Pseudomonadota; class Gammaproteobacteria; order Enterobacterales; family Vibrionaceae; genus Parasalinivibrio; species Parasalinivibrio latis. Next base: position 1,928,992 of record NZ_CP098812.1, on the reverse strand, counting down.
TCAAAGGTTACCTGCGTTCTGATGGGCGAAAGGGCATTCGAAACGTCGTAGCTGTTGCATACCTTGTTGAGTGTTCAAAATTTGTGGCCAATCGTATTGTGACCCCCTTTGAGCAAGATGCTGAAACAGAAGGTCGCGTACATGAAATCGGTTTTCCCGGGTGTTATCCCAATGGCCATGCAGAAAGGATCCTTTCCCAACTGGCAACACATCCCAATGTAGGTGCTGTACTTCTGGTCTCTTTGGGCTGTGAAAGTATGAACCGGGAGCGCATCGAAAAACTGGTATTGGAAAGCGGTCGCCCGGCAACTTCTATTAGCATTCAAGATGTTGGCGGTACTGAAAAGGCGATTGAGCTTGGCCGGGAGTGGGTGGCCGATATTCTCAAAGAGATCGACAACGTGCCTATGGTGCCAATGGCGATCAGTGATTTGTCTGTAGCAACTATTTGTGGTGGTTCCGATGGGACCTCCGGCGTTACCGCAAACCCTGCTGTTGGTGTCGCGTTCGATAAGTTGGTTGATGCCGGTGCAACGTGTGTGTTTGAGGAAACGGGCGAATTAATCGGGTGCGAGCAGGATATGGCATCGAGAGCGGTTAATGATGATGTTGCCAAAGCGCTGGTTGCCTCTGTCGAAAAGGCTGCCGGTTACTACCAGGTGCTTGGGTTCGCAAGTTTTGCTCCGGGGAACGCAGATGGGGGACTTTCCACCATTGAAGAAAAGTCTCTGGGTGCTTACAACAAAAGTGGTTCCCGCAAAATCCAGGGGATTGTTGCTCCGGGTGAAGTGCCATCTAATCCCGGCCTTTGGCTGATGGATGTCGTGCCAGACGGCGAGGTTCGTTTCGGATTCCCCAATATTGCCGACAATGCAGAAATTACCGAACTTATTGCCAGTGGAGCCCATATGGTGTTGTTCACAACTGGGCGGGGTTCTGTTGTCGGTTCAGCCGTTTCTCCGGTTATCAAAGTGTGTGCAAACCCGGACACTTACGCTCGCATGGAGCATGATATGGATATCAATGCGGGCAAAATCCTTCATGGAGATTCACTTGAGGCCGTTGGTGACGAAATCGTTGAGAAGGTCCTTGAAGTAGCAAGCGGTAATAAGAGCAAATCTGAATCGCTTGGTCACCGGGAGTGTCTGATTACTTATAAATAGTTCTGTGTTTTGTCCTCTCTTGGATGTGTTTTCCGTAGGGTGTATGCATGTTGATTTAGCTGCACCCTTTTTATTTCCTTTTTTTCACAAACTTACTTTGCTTCCGTGACTTAAAAAACAATTGAGGAAATAGTCACAATGATAATCAAGGATGTTTCGATACGGTGTTGCCGCCATCTGCCGGATGGGTTTGCGAACGGCAAGTTAAAGTCTACCAGCGACGGCTCTCTGGAATTTCTTGTTGTAACACTGACCACGGAGTGCGGCCGAACAGCGTCAATGTTCGGATTTGCCGGTAAGTCAGCTATAGGTGCCGGTCATCTGTCATTTTCGGCATTCGCTACCTTTTTGCGAGGGAAGAACGCTCTGAACCGTGAACAGATCTGGCATGAATGGCGAACTGCTAACCGGTGGTGGCACCACCTTCCCGTTTATAGTTATGGCCCTGTTGATATCTGCCTGTGGTTGCTGGCATCCCAGCATGCCAAACAACCGCTGTGGCAATATATAGGGGGATTCAGGAAAGATATCCCGGTTTATGCCTCGTCACTGGTTCTGGATAGCGCTGAAGAATACGCGCGCGAGGCATTGGAAGTAAAAAATGCCGGCTTACACGCTTATAAAATTCACCCTCCCGGTAACTCTGTAAACGAAGATATCGAGATTCATCAAGCGGTTCGTGAGGCGGTGGGACCTGATTTTACCTTAATGTCAGACCCTGTGGCACCTTATGGCTACCAGCAAGCGTTGTCGCTGGGTCGGGCGCTTGAGCGACTCAATTACGCATGGTTGGAAGAGCCACTTCCGGATGCTGCATTGACCATGCTCAAGCGCTTGCGGGAAAACCTCTCTATTCCTTTGGTAGGCGCGGAAGTCATCGCCGAACACCCTTACTCTGTCGCTGAATGCATCAAAGCCGATGTCCTGGACGCTGTTCGGGCAGATGTGTCCTGGTCAGGAGGCGTTACCGGTGTACTAAAAACTGCCCGGTTAGCAGAGTCTTTCAATATGAATTGCGAATTACATTCAACCATTTTCCATCCTCTGGAGATGGTAAACATGCACCTTTGTGGTGCTATCCAGAACAACAGTTACCTTGAATTGTTGTGGCCACTGGAAACCTTCGATTTTGGGCTTAAAGCATCGCTGCCTGTTTCAGGTGGTTTTGCTTCTTTGCCCGAAACTCCCGGTCTTGGCATTGAACTTGATTGGGATCTGATTGACGGTTCGACCATTTGTACAATCAACCAAAAATAATTAAATAAAATAACAAATATAGTTGGAACGGCTAGGAGAACGCTTACTTACCTATTATCTCCTAAAGGAGTGCTTAACTTATGAAGTACATGGAAATGTTAAAAACTCTGGGAATGACATTGTTATTCTTCTTGAGTACGAATGCGTTTGCTTCTGAAGTGGTGGAAGATATTACATCTAGTGCAAAAGTATATCAATCGTCGACTTTTAAAAACAATGAACTGCAATTTGGTGCTCAAAATGCTACCGATAATCTGAAAACATCAGATGGGTTATTCAACGGAAGCGTGTACCAAAATGCCGTATCCGTCACTGCGTTTGAATCAAGCCCTTGGCTTGAACTTGAGCTAAAATACCCGGCTACAGTCGAGTCGATTGAGGTTTGGAGAAGGACAGATTGTTGTACTAACAGACTAAAAGGAGCATACGTATTTTTCTCGGAAACGCCATTTGAGGGACGTAGCTTTTCTCAAATCCTGAACGATGAAAATGTAAATGCCCAAACAATTGGCGACTTCTCAGCGGTTAGAAAGGTATTTATCCTAGGAGAAAAGACAAAATTTATTCGCATTCAGCACCCACCTTCAAGTGAACATAAAACGATAGAGGTTGCTGAAATCCGTGTATTTGGACGAGAGAAATTGTTGACGAAAGAATCAAAGTCTACATCTTCGAGCGTCTTTAAAAATAACATTACCGACAGCGGCCCGGAAAATGCTCATGATGGTCAGTTCCTTTCAAATGGAAGTGCGAATGGTAGTTGGTATGGCGACACCGTGGCGATAACACAACTGGAACATAATCCATATATAGAATTTGACCTTTTTAACTATTCAAATATACGGACGGTTAATATATGGAACCGTACCGATTGTTGTTCAAACAGGTTGCGTGACTTCTATATCTTTGTATCTAAAAAACCTTTCTTCGATCAATCTTTCGATGATTTAAAAGATAACGCTCAGGTGTGGTCCAAATATATAGAAGGACCTGTAGGTCAAAACGTTTTGTCTGAAATGGACGTAGACGGTAGATACGTTCGTATTCAACTAGCGCATGAGGGTATTCTCCAGATCGCTGAAGTTGAAATAGAGGGCAAGGTTCTTGCGCAAGGTACGTTTGCAGATACGTTGTCATATGTTGATATAGCAATAAGTGAACCTAGTTACCATGTTTGGGGCGTATCCTCAATTTTTGATGAAGATGGTAAGGTTCATGCTTTTGTTTGCCGAACGGATGCGGTAGTTCGGTTTGATCAGGGTTGGCGTACTAACGCCCAAGTAATTCATTACGTGGCAAATTCACCAGAAGAGGAATTTGTATACAGTGATGTGGCAGCAGATGGTACATTTGTCGCAGGTGATTGGAACTATCGAGCAGCTTGTAATCCGGAAATCAAAAAAGTAGATGGTGTTTATACGCTCTTTTACATAGCAAATAACGGCGGTGAATTTGTACAAAACATGGGAATGAAGACGTCTGATTCACTATATGGCCCTTGGGTTGATCAAGGTGAGAGTGGACGTATTCTTACAGCATCTACAGATCCGAATAACTGGACGTATGGCAGCAAAACTATTGTTAATTCGGCCTTTTTAAAAGTAAGTAATCCTAATGACGATAAGCCTTACCATTTATATTTCAAAAGTGGATATAAAGATCCGGTGACAGGTAAAAGTTATGCTACATATGGTTTGGCTGAATCTAATAAATTGACCGGACCTTATACAATTAGGAAAGATACTATCGCTGATGGTGGTGCCACTGTTGAGGATGGGTATGTATTTGAACTTGATGGTAAGATTTATCTGTTAACAACAGATAATCACGGCATTATACAATCTGGAGCAGGATTGCTTTGGGTTTCAACAGACGGTGGGAATAAATTCAATGTTAAAGAAAAAGGCTTCAAAAGGCCCGTTGAATATATACCGCCCTCGCTAGTTGCTCAGTATACACCGAAGGTACACTATGGAAGTTGGAAGTTTGAGCGTCCTCAACCTCTGATGAAAGATGGCGTACCCCAATATATGATTATGCCTTCAGGTGTAAGTTTTGAAGGGTCAGATACAACATCAGCCTATCTTCTGAAAGTTGATCAAACACTATTTTCACTGTGGCGGGAATATCAAAACTAAATATTTAGTCATGCCAGCCAGTTATTGGCTGGCATGTTCACCTCATTCTTTTTGTCGTACTGAGGGAAACTGTTTGATAAGTCGATTTTTTCCCGAAAACCAACTTAGTCCTACTTGCTTGATGCGCCGTGTCCGGTTTCTTGAATTCTTTTTTACATTGATACGAAGGAAAAAGAGATCTGACTCCTATGGATACTAATGAGATTTCTGTTATTGAACATAATAGGAGTGAACTTGTAACAGGTTCACAATCAGAGGGTTTTCCATGACCTCACTCCGTTATTTACCACTTGCGCTTATCGTTGTTCCAATCTCTCAGGAACTATACGCTTCTACACAAGAACCCATTGTTGCCCTTGCGGAAAACTACAGCTCATCAAAGGATATCTCTAACTACTGGGTCAGTGAAAAGCTCGATGGTGTCAGGGCATTGTGGACAGGAAGTGAGTTACTGACACGAACAGGGAACTCAATTCATGCACCAGATTGGTTCGTCTCGGCGTTGCCTGATGTACCGCTGGATGGTGAACTGTGGGCTGGGAGAGGGAATTTCCACCGTGTAACATCCACAGTCTTGGATGATATCCCCGATGATGAAGCATGGAAAAACATCCGGTTTATGGTTTTTGACATGCCTGGTGAAAATATTCCGTTTTTGCAACGCTATCAGGCTGCAAAGCTGATAATAGAAGAATTAGATGTCAACGCAGTGGAACTTGTCGAACATAAGTCGCTTGTTTCCTCGCATGAGCTGTCATTATTGCTGAATAACGTGGAAGAGCAGGGCGGCGAAGGTTTGATGCTGCGTAACATCTACAGTTTTTACCGGGTTGGGCGCTCAGATGACTTACTTAAAGTAAAAACCTCACAGGACGGAGAGGCCCTGATCGTGGGCTATTCTCCAGGGAAAGGAAAATATCGTGGACAACTTGGGTCACTTATCGTCGTCAATAAGGAGGGTTCTACGTTTCGGATCGGAAGTGGCCTGACTGACGAGGAGCGCAAAAATCCTCCTATGGTAGGCAGCGTGGTTTCGTACCGATATAACGGCTACACTTCTGGCGGATTGCCCCGTTTTGCAAGGTTTATGCGCGTTCGTCCCGATATGAATGCCAGTGAATTTCAACATGCGAATCAAACAGGTTTACAGTGACAAGTGTGACGCAACTTCTTATCCTTGTTAGCAATTGACCACGAACAAGAGAGAATTTATGCGTCATATAAAAACAATGGGCCTTTTGGTAGCCGCATCGTTGAGTTTTGCTATCGCATTGCCGGCTGCTGCAACTGATGTTCTGGTAACAACAAACCTGGGTTCTTTCACCATTAAGTTGGATGAGCAAAAAGCGCCAGTTTCCAGTGCGAACTTTCTGAAATATGTAAAAGATGGCAGCTATAAAGGCACCATTTTTCATCGTGTGATTCCAGGGTTTATGGCACAAGGCGGGGGATTTACCGAAAACTTCGACCGGTTGCCAACGTATGCGCCGATAAAAAACGAATCAAATAACGGTTTACAGAATGTCAAAGCATCTGTAGCGATGGCTCGCACACAGGATCCTGATTCAGCAACACGTCAGTTTTACATCAATTACAACGACAACCACTTCCTTGACGGGAAACCCGCCAAAGCTGGATATGCAGTATTCGGGCACGTGATTAAAGGTTTCAGTGTTGTTGAAAAGATGGCTGCTATCCCCACCAAATCAGACAGGATGCGCCGTATGGCAGACATTCCGACAAAGCCTATTGTGATTGAGAAAATGGAAGTCGTTAAATAGCAGAACTTTTAAAGCTTACGAGGAAGGCGGGCTAAATGAGTCCGCCTTTTTATTGGGAAATTCTAATTCACCTGCCGCGCCCATTAAACATTACAGAGATGGTGGCAATCATGATGTAGATATCCATCGAGAGCCAGCTACGAAGGGAGTGCAAAGACAATGCGTAGCTATGGTCAAACCCGACCTTTGAGCGTACATCATCAATACAGGTATCGTATCCCTGTTTGACTTGAGCCAATCCAGTTATTCCAGGCATTACCCCATATGTCCTCTCTGTGAAATAGGGGATTTCATCCTCCAGTTTCTGATAGAAACCTGGGCGTTCAGGCCGGGGGCCTACAATGGACATATCTCCCGATAGTACGTTGAAAAACTGTGGTAATTCATCCAGGCGAGTTTTCCTCAAGAAACGTCCTACCGGCGTAATTCTTGGGTCATTCGAACCAGCCCACACAGCGCCTGATTGTGCTTCTGCATCACGGACCATGGTTCTGAATTTCAGCATATGGAATAACAATGTTTTATCAGGCATTGATTTTCCGATGCGTAGTTGTTTGTAGATAACTGGCCCAGGACTGTTCAGTTTAATTGCGAAGGCAATAATGGGGAACAGTGGGAGTGTTAAGAGTAAGCCGGTCAGAGCCAGAACAATATCAAATGCTCGTTTAAAAATGGCTGTTACCGGATCTATGGAAACCATAACTTTATTCATAGTGACTCCTAGAAGGCCGTGAGTTCTCAGGTTGGACTACCCGGTGCCATCGACCTTTATCAAGACCTAACAGATAGCGAAGACTGCCTATAAAATTCGCAAGATGCCCGGCGACTAGATATTGAAGTAGCCGGGTGGGTTTCCATCGTCTAAAGGGACTGAAAAAAACGGGTAAAGAAGAGAGAAAGTAAATTGAAAGCTGGGAAACAGCCAGTGCTGAGAAGAAAGGGCTGGTTCCGGCAAGTGAGATACTGCCAGCTAGTGCCATTATCATCAGGTAAGGCATCATCACCCGAAGAGCCTTGCCAGACAAAAATATGAAAGCCACGCCGCCGTGGCGGGGGTGAAGCATGAAACCAAGCCGCAGTACTTGTTGAAGGTTTCCTGCTGCGATCCTTAATCTTCGACGAAAATCTGTTTGCAGGTTGCTTGATTCCAGCTCAAGGGCGGTAATTCGGTTTTCCTGTTCTGCTTTGTATCCCATTGCCACAATTTTCATTGGGAGGATAAAGTCGTCGTTAATGGTATCCGGGGCCAAAGGCTCAAACAGGTTGGTCCGAAACATGTAAAACGCGCCGTGTGCGCCCATGGTTGACCCCATTGAAGCTTCTTTGCTTTTGATAAGACTTTGGTATTTCCAATAGACGTTTTCACCGTTTGTGCCCGGCTTGTACAGTTGATAGTGGCTGTTTAAAACCCCCAATTCTTTGTTAGAGAATCGATGTGCGGCGAGCAGCAGGGCATCTGCAGAAACCAGTGCTGAAACGTCTGATAATGCAACCAAATCTGAAGACGCTGTTGGTATCAGGTCATTAAGCAGGGCGACTTTTCCGCGGTTATTCTTAAAGCCAATGACAGTCAGGTTTAAGTGACGGCATGCCGGTTCCCGCGCTGTTGCTTTTGCTATCTGTTCAGTTTTGTCACTGCAGCCATCGCATGCGATAAATATTTGCAGACGGTGATTTGGGTAATCCAATACCGCAAGATTACGGATTTTTTCAGCAATCCACCGTTCTTCGTTGTAAGCAGGGATGATGACAGTGACAGACGGTAGCATCTCATCAGAAGCCACGTTGTTATAACGTCTTGTTGCAGTTGACTGGGGAGATGCTTCTTCTTTCGCTGGGATACATTTCAGTATCAACGGATAACCAATATGGTGGTAGATCACCAGAAAAATGGCACTCATTGTTATGACGCCGAGCAGTGTGATCTCCATTACGCGACCTTTTTACAAAGGTCGTCGTAAGCCCATGCCATCAACCTGACGTCGTTTGACTTAACGATGTGATTTCTTGGTGTTCCGCTTATCGGCGTTGCCAGAATTTTGTTGATTGATGATGCCAGGCCTTCAGGGTTCGAAACATCGAGCAACCTTCCGGTTTCGGGACAGAGTGTTTCCATTGACCCGCCAATCATACTGACAGCAGTCGGGATCCCACATGACTGGGCTTCGAGTGTTGACAGTGGGAACCCTTCGTTGTGGGAAGGTAGGCAAAATAAGTCCAATGACTGATAAAAAGTGGGCATGTCTTCTACCAGCCCGAGGAAATGGACTCTGTTTTCGACTCCCAGTATGTGGGCTCGTGATTTTAACCTCTCAGACAAACTTCCTGTACCTGCAATGGCTAAATGAACCGATGGAGGAAGGTGTGGGAGTGCTTCAATCATGAGTTGCTGGCACTTAACCGGTTCCAGCCTGCCTGCGCATCCCAGAATGGTTGCGTCTTGAGGTAACCCCATAACCTGACGTGCATTTTTCGCACATCCGGGAGTGAATTTCTGGCTGTCTATTCCGTTTCGGATTGTGAGGATAAACGGTAACTGTAGTTTTGTCTCCAGAGTGGCAGCTATGCGTCCTCCGGCAGCAACCACCACCGGGTTGCTCATCCAAATAGCCAGTTTCTGTAGCTTTGCTCGTTTATTGTCATCAAGATGCCAGGCATCATGTTCGGTATGGACGTGAGATACCAATCCGGTAAGCTTTGCTGCCAGTCCCCCATAAATGAGGGGACCGATATGATGAGTATGGATTACGTCAGCGTTAACTTGTCGCAAGAGATCAGAAAGCGAACGTAATGTTGACAGGGAAAAACCATCCGGTTTATTCAGGAATACTAGCTGATCCTCGAATGCCGACAATCTGGGCCAAGATTGAAGTGCTGTCTTTTTGTCTCCCTCCAGACTGACGATAATCATTCGCTCACGATTCTGGGAAAACCGGAGTATGTCCAATGCCATGGTTTCCAGTCCTCCGGGGCGGAGGTGTTGTACAACCTGAACAATTGTCTGCATTATCTGTTCTCCGTCTATGCCAGAAAATATTCAATGAATACATGTATATTTGCATAGGGTGTGCCAAAATTTCCTTGTGGCACAAAGTCATATAAAACAGTTGGTTATGTGGCACTGGTTGGTTTGGTTAGAAGCCGGAATTTCCCAATTCCAAATTTGAGAACAGGAATGACAGTTACAGGGTGTGTGTTAAACGAATAATGTCATTTCGCCATTTATCCAATGTTGAATAGGGTATTTTTTTCATTTCCTGCCAGGTTTCGGGAATCTGGGCTCTCATTGACTCAAGGAGTTTTCCTGCAACAGCGGAATGCTCAGCCTGCAGTTCCAGCCAAAGGATCCAACGAAGGTCAATGACTGCTTCAGTTAAGTCAAAAAGTGTTTCATGAACATCGGGAACGTCAGAGCAGGGAATAACACTGGGGTAAAGAAACTGGATGTCTGTTTCGCGCCCGTCTGTTGGGTCTAAGGGGTCTGCGGTTGGCATTCTTGCGTGCCATTGGACATAACCGTCTGCATCGTTGCGCCATAGGAAAAAGCCAGCAGCGGAACGCATTTCCTTAAGGTTATACAACCACACATCTGCATGCTTTTTGGCAGTTTGAATTCGTTTGTAGTTCAGGCCGTAGCCATTATTAATAAGCACCAGGTCAAACATTGGGAGAAATGTTTCGTCACCCTTATGGTTCAAGTGTCCAGCCAGTTTTGCTGAGGGCGCATAGGTACGGATGTAACGGTGCATTTCATCAAGGGAAACATGGTTACCGGGGTTGGAAGGCTCATCTGCCGTCACCCATAAAGGGCCGGGGATACCCTTACCAGCAAATATATTTTCTATTTCACCTAATCGAATAGCCGCTTGCTCTAGTCCCTGTTTGGCTACCAGCCTTTTGACTGCGGTGTAGGCAAGAGTGGAAGGATGATACCCCTCCATAATAAGATCACGCTGCATCGAGACTAATTTCTCAGCTTCAGTGTCAGAATTTGGGGTGGGAAAAGGGGGCGATATTCCATTCAGCCCAATTTTGCTCAGGTATGAAAGATCACATTCCAGCGCTTGTTCACCTAACGTCAGCGTCTCAGGGAACCATGAATAATGTGGCGGTTTTTCGAGATAGACGCCGATAGGCCTGTCAGCCGGGGGGAGTGAAATTTCGGGAACATTGACTGAAATGGGTAGCTCAAGCTTTGAGTCCCTGAGCATTACCGACAAATTCCCTCGATAGAGGCCGGATGGGGCATCGTGAGGTACAAACAAACTGAGATGCAGCTTTCTTGGTGAATGAGGGTTCCCAGGGATAACTCCTGCCCGCAACATAGTATTGTCAGCTTCCAGGAATGTGGAAGAGAGACCTTTACGGCGAAAGTGCCACTGTCCCCATCTAAGAGTAGAAGGTAACGCCCTCCTCCCTTGCGTTGGCATCATCAGGTTAACTTGAGGAGGTTCACTTATGCCAGCTGGGTCGAGTTGGAACACCAAGCTGCCATACGTCCCTTTTGCGATGGTTAAAGAAGTTCGTGACGAAGTGAGAGTAGGAGCTATAGCCCGAGATACCGGTATTAGGCCTGTTTTCCAATTGTTTTCCCACCAGGATTTACGAGCTGCTTCTACTTGGTCTCTGACGGCAAAACCGTCTTTTTCAATCAATACGCCAGAAATGAAGCCGGCTTCAGGTTGTTCGCCATCGATGTCGATTTGCATCCCGTTTCCATCAACGATAACAACGGTGCTTACCCGGCTTTCTGCGCGTTCACCGAATTGCAACCAGCTGGTTTGCCCCGGTTTGGCTTCATCATTAAGACCATCGAGGTAGCTGTTTTCTATCCAGTCCAACGGGGAAAGATGGTTGTGAAAAACCTGTTGTCCTTCAATGTGGATCTCCCGTTCAAGCGGGTTGGGTAAATACTCCCATTCTCCTGAATCTCTTATCCATAAAGTGACATGCCATTTCCCTGGAGTAACGGGCAGGGTAAGTGACTCAATCCCGCGGATTCCATCCGATGTCAGTCCTTCTACCGCCTGTTGCTTGCTGCCTCTGTCTATCGCCTTAAGAAGTGAGCCTCTTATAAGGCGACTGCTAAGGTCCAGAGATTCGAAACCTGGCCAGAGTGCAGAATCCTCTGGGCCAAGATCCCAGCCTTTAGAACCTGCAGGCAAGATTACAGGGGCGGAAAACAAGACGTTTTCGATTTCAATCCGGGGGTTGCTTCGGGCAGAAAAAATGATGATTTGCTCAAGTGAATTTAGCTGGAGCTTGCGTCCGGAAGGGGTCTTAATTCCTCCCATTAAAAGTTGGATAGTGAAAGGTCCGGGTGGAATCGTTCTTTCAATATTCCCTCGGTTTGCATAACCGGGATTTGACGAGTCATCGATTCGAACAACAACAATTCCGGTTTTGTTACCCGTGTTGTTTCCGATTATGGTCAATTGTGTTCCAGGCTCAACCGAGGGAATGTCTTTTTTTGAAAAAGTGACTTTTTCTGAACCATATACAAGGCATGGAACAAGGGTGATCAGTAATATAAGAGTCCGAATCATGATTTTCCTTTAATCATTTTCCCTTGTGTATCGACCGGGTTGTTTGCTGAAAATAATAGAAAATCGGGCTCCGTCTGCTCATTAATCGGAGGAATTCGGCTGAGAACAGGCACTTCAGTCAGTTCCTCTAATTTATCCCGTCTCCTGACCGTTGAATCTGTGACTTCTAAAATAAGGGCGACGCCAGATCCAAGGAATACACCGCCGATTAATCCGGCAATGACGAATAAAATTGTCGGAGGATTGGACTCGAATGTTGGCGTAAAGGGCTGATCGATGATTTTTACCCTTTTATCCTGTTCAAATACGCCAAGGGAGCTTGTAAGCCGTGCCATTTCATAACGTTTCAGCAGTTCGTCATAGAGTTGCCGCTTTACAGAAAGGTCTCTTTCAAGACGGGACAGTTCACGCTCGTTGATGCTGGTTGCTGCTGTCTTGGATTCAAGGTCAGCGATGACAGACTTAAGGCTGCTGGTTTCTTCCTCCAGAGAATCAACACGACTGCGTGCAAGTTGGAGATTTTCAAGTTGAGAAATAAGCAGTGGCTGGCTGTTGACGTCTTCTTTACTGCTTGTTGCAATGTCCCAAAGTTGCCCGGAATCAATGGTCTGTCCGGTAACATTGATCATGGCTTTTCTTTCTTCTTCAAGCCGGCGCAGGTTTCTCAGTGCCCCCTGAACCTTACTGTGGTTTTCTGTATAACGGGCTTTCAACAGCGCCAGTTCACTGCGGATCTGAACAATTTGTTCCTCAATTCGCCCGACCACCGGGTTGGTTTTTGATAACTGCTGGTCCAGCCCGCCCAGACTGCGCCGGGCACCTGCGAGTTCGGCATCCTTTTCCGAAAGTCTCTGCCTGAGTTGCGTTAACCGGGTGCTGTTTTGCAACTGCATCGCTGGGAGTTCTGTGCTGTTTTGAGATTTAAATTCCGCGAGGGCAGTTTCTGCCTTTTCCAGTTCATCTCGGCGGTATTTGATGTGTTCTGCGAGGAAATAACTGGAATCTTTCATTGATGAGCGTTCGGGTGCCAGCAGTTGCTCTACAAAGAGTTTGCTGACGGTTTCAAGCGTTTCCTTCATCCCTTCCGCGTTACCCGATGAGTAATTAATCTTGATAAGGTCTTTACCCATCATCTGAACAGAAAGCCCGCCTGAAAGCTGGTCGATTGTTGCTGCGATTTGGTCAGCAGTGCTTTCATCTGTTATCAACTGCCGCTGTTGTGCTACCTGGTAAAGGATGTGCCTGCTGTGCAGCAGTGTTTTCAGGGCACCCATTCTGTCTTTCAGCATGGCAGACACGGCAAGATCCTCCAAAAAGGGATTCATTTTGGATGTCTCCTGAATCAGCATACTGGTATGTGAGGAGTAGTGCTTCGGGCTGAGGAACCCGATGGTAAGGCCTACCAGAGGGAAAATAAGGATTGGCAGCGCAATGACATACCTGCGCCTCCAGGCTCCGGTAAGTATCAAAAGTATGCGGTACGAGAGAGTAATCACAATGCCTCCAACAGTAAGGTTAGATCTCTTGCCCGTTGATCCCAGGTTTGCGTGGAAATTTCCTGCAATTGCTGTGTGCTTTTTACGTTTTTCCCGGATATTGACTTTTCAAGTGCGGATACCATCTGTCTTGAGGTGGCGACTGTTTGAACCAGATGCTGATATGGCTTCAATGCCGGAAACGGTGTGGTGACCACCGGTTTTCCGGTCGCCAGGTATTCAAGCAGTTTTAACGGATTACAAGCGCGTATCTGAAGGTTGTCACTGAACGGCAAAAGGGAGACATCCCAATGCTGGCTGTATGAGGGAAGCTGGTTGTGAGGCCGTTGTCCCAGATAGATAACGTTCTTCAAACGAAGAATATCGTGCGCCCGCTCATCCTCGATGTTACCAATGAAAACAAAGCGCCAATGTTTGAGCCGCGTGATGACGTGTTTAAGCAAGTCATAATCTAACCAGTTTGAAAGGCTGCCATAAAAACCGGCAATAGGATGGCCATCATCAGGGAGATCTTTTGCCCTGGGGGCAGAATTAGAAAAAAGATCGTAGTCGACACCATGCGGCAGTAACAGGCATTTATCAGAAGGGAACTTGTCGCAAAGGGTTGGGCTGGCTGCCAGGATCTTGTCCGCCTTGCTGACCAACACCCTCTCATGTTGCAGAACGACGTCATGGTCTACGCCTGCAAGGGCACCAAAGTCATCGCCGCAGTAGTAAATAACTGAAGACTCGCCGAGTTTTCCGCATAGGTCAGCCGCGGTCGGCAGTGAAGACCATAACACTGGGTTTTCAAGGGATAACTTCTTAACCAGGGGGCGTAACTGGTATACAAGCAGCCACTCTGCCAGCTTTCTGGAAACACGCGAAGAAGGTGCAGGAATTGTAATTGGGTTAACGATGGTGAAACTTGAAGGTGGGTGGGCTGTGTTTTCTTTGCTTTGCTGCGGGCTTTGCAGTGGACTGAATGCGATTTTGGAAACCTTTGCCAAGAGTCGTTTGCAATCCCGCAGGTTAAATGAAGGCTGCCTTAGCCCGATGGAATTCACCCAAACCACTTTTCTCGAAGAAGAGAGCCTGCTGATTAAATGTTGTGTAGAGGAGGGGAGGCCGCCCCAATCCTCACCAAAAACAATCAGATCATGATGCATGGCGCAGTACCTCTTCCGGAGTGGGTTTGCAATCGAGGTGACGAATGACTTTTGCAGGGTTCCCCCCGGCTAGTACCATTGTTGGCAGACTCTTTGTTACGACACTTCCGGCTGCTACAACGGTACCTTGACCGATGAGTACCCCGGCCATCACCGTTACCCCGGTGCCCAGCCATACATCTTTTTCCAGCACGATATCTCTGGCCTGGTGATCTTCTTCAGGTAACCCTTTTGCCCTGTCTAACGGGTTCAGAGGATGTCCGGGATAGCCACAAAGGAAAGCCCGGCCTGCAATTCTGACGTTATCACCCAGGTATACTTGTGTTCCGACAGCTATCGTTGTCTGCCAGCCAACATCTACATTGTTGCCAATGTGCAGCTTCGGAGGCTCCTTAATTGAACACCGTCCTGAAAATGTGGTTTGCCCTGAAATTCGGGAGCTGTTCCCCACCGATATATCCAAAGGGCCGGAAACAAATGGTAGCCCCCCGTACAGGTAAAGATTTTTCCCGCAGCAGGACAGGCGTCCTTTAAAAAGCGGTGTCCACCAACATACCCTTAATGTTGCCGAACCAAGGTTACGCAGGGTTGTGTAAACAACATAAAGGACTTTGGAAATCCCCTTTGGTGCTGGAATTTCCACGTTTATCAGGTTTTTAGCAAAGGCGAATATCGCCTTTGCTAATGAAGAATCACTGTATTTAAGCCAGTGCTTCACTTTCTGGATGGATAAATGAGTCATCTCTCATACCCCCGCATTACTCAACAGTGACAGACTTTGCAAGATTTCTTGGCTGGTCGATGTCTGTGCCTTTTAACGCTGCAACATAGTAGGCAAGCAATTGGAGAGGCAATGTGTACAGAATTGGCAGTATTGAGGAGTGGACATCAGGCATTTCGATTGCCCGGAATATATGAGACTGCGCCTGGGCAATACCGTCTGCGTCGCTGATAAGGATAACTTTCGCGCCACGGGACGTGACTTCACGGAGGTTTGAAAGGGTCTTGGTCTGTAAATCTCCGGGTGGGGCGATTATAACCACAGGCAACCCTTTATCGACCAAAGCGATAGGGCCGTGCTTAAGTTCTCCTGCCGGGTACGCCTCAGCATGGATATAACTGATTTCTTTAAGCTTCAGAGCACCTTCGAGCGCGAGTGGAAACGCAACACCCCGTCCCAAGAAAAGGGCGTTGTCAGCCTGATAGATGGCGCCTGCAATATCTTGAATAACACGGGTGTCAGACAGGAAATCTGAAATCTGCTTTGGTAACAGGCTCAGTGCATGGGTGATTTTTACTTGTTCGCTGCCAGGTAAATTACCATGGCTGCGTGCCGTTGCGAGGGCAAGCAGCAATAAGGTAACCAATTGCCCTGTGAAAGCTTTTGTTGATGCAACACCAATTTCTGGCCCTGCGTAAGTGCGCATTACACTGTCACTTTCGTTGGCCATTGTACTGGTAGGCACATTGATCATTGAAAGGGTATAGCTGTTGAGAGCCTTGGTATACCGGAGGGCAGCAAGGGTATCGGCTGTTTCGCCCGACTGTGAGATGAACAGTGTGGAAGTGTGCTTGGCAATAGGCGAATTTCGGTAGCGGTATTCTGAGGCAATATCGACGTCGGAAGGCAGGGAGGCAAGGTTTTCCATCCAGTATTTACCTATCATTCCTGCGTAATACGAAGTACCGCATGCGACAAAGGAAAAGCGTTCGATGGGAATGAATGTTGATACAGGAAACTGATGCCAGTCGATCCGACCATCGAGCGAATAGGCCTCGAGGGTTCGTGCAACGACCGCTGGCTGTTCCTGTATTTCCTTCATCATGTAGTGTCGGAAGCCCTGCTTACCCGCATCGCCATCCAATGGGTTATGGGGAAGAAATGCACGGCTAACAGTTTGTCCTTTGGTATCAGAGACAGAAACATCGTTAAGGCTGACCCTGGCTACATCGCCATCTTTGAGGTGGCATACTTCAGCAGTGTGTAAACCAAAAGCAATGGTGTCGGACGCAAGTAAGAATCCTTCCTCTGACTTTCCAATAACCAGGGGGCTTCCGTTTCTTGCGGCATAGAGCGTATTGGGTTCTGACGCGAATACAACCGCGACGGCGTAGCTGCCTTCAAGTTCTTCCAGAGCACTCCTTAAGGCTGAAATGTTGTCTAGCCCCTGATTGAGGAAGCTGGAAATGAGAACAGGGATAACTTCTGTATCAGTATCACTTTCAAAATAAAACCCTTCACCGGACAAACGGCACCGTAGTGCAACGTAGTTTTCGATGATGCCGTTGTGTACGACAGCAACATCTCCGTGCATGTGAGGGTGTGCATTGTTTTCCGTGGCTTCTCCATGGGTAGCCCAGCGTGTGTGGGCAATGCCTGTAAAACCACTGAGAGGGTTACCAGCAAGCTTTTTAGAGAGGTTGCCAATTTTGCCTGCGCAACGAAGCCTTTCCAGCTTCTGTTCACCAGATATCACGATTCCAGAAGAGTCATAACCACGGTAGGAGAGAGCTTCCAGTCCTTTGATTAGACAATCAGTGACAGGCTGATTGTTGATTGCTGCAAAAATTCCACACATGATCTTTACCTCAGGTTTTCGTTTGTAAAATATCTAAGGCATAGGTTGTGCCAATAATTTAAATTGAAATAAAACAGCATGTTGAAGGGGTTTTGGGGATGGGAGATATATAAAAAAAGGAAAAGAACAGGGCTTTTCCTTTTTTGACTTGCAGATTAAAAGACGTTGTTTAAATCGCTGGCTTAAGTAATGAGGATGGTGCCTCTTGAAAACACCGCCAGGGTGGAAAGGCCAAACAGCAAGAGAATACCAACTGGGCCTTGTCCAATATCGGGTAAAGGTGCAGTCGCAATGTTTGATGTGCTTAGTGCCGAAACCGGGTCGGAAGATATGGTGAAAACGGCGTCATTAAAATCTTCATCAGAGGATATCCCCCAGTGATTCAATGATGAATCGGTCCGGTTTAGATCCTCAAACCCCATAATGACATTTTCTTGTTCATCATCAGAGAACAGCATGGCAACGTGACGGGCGTTTTGAATGTTACTTTCAATGTTATGGGTAAAATCTGCCTCAGGGTTCAGGAAGTCCAACCCATAAAAAATTTGTGTGTCGCCGGTATATATCCCGTCATCAACGCTGCTTCCTCCGGTAAATGCATTTTGTGCCAGGAAAAAGCTCACAGATGTACCGGCAGAGAGGGGGCCATCGCCAATAGTGACAGTGTCACCTGTTAGCAGGTCTCCTCCTCCGCCTTGTTCTGAAATGTTTGCAAACAGCCAACCACTATCCACGCCATCAAGACTGTTAAGCTCAGTGAAAGAAACAATGCCATCACTGTTAGTGTCGATGTCTCCTTTAGAAAGGCCGTCAAATGTAGTTTCGTCAAAGGTAAACCAACCCAGGGAGTTTTTATAACCCGCTCCCTCATCTATAAAGGAGACACTGACATTGGCATCTTCAGACAGTGTGAGGTAGGGGTCGTAATCTGTATTAAGAAACGTCGGATCAACCGCAGTCGATTCATAAAGAGATTCGCTGGTAACATCCAAAAGGTTACTGTCGAGTGTCTGGTTTGTAATGTCGGGAGTGTTAACCACTTCAGCTTGAGTGGAGAATGAAACAAAGGCCCAAAACAAAACGACCCCTGCAGATTTGATAGGATATGTATTCTTCTTTTTCACTCTTTACCCCCGGTTAAGGACAACTTAGAAAACGGGATGGTGGAGAAGTACATTTCGCACTTGCCTGGAATTGACATTGCAATAATTGGGCCGGGATCCTTATCATGGATATGCAATCGTTTCGTTACTGATGAAATGGTTGTCTCAAACCAAAATGTCAGTACGGGAAATTCATTTAAGATTTTTCCACGGTACAAGAAACGAATACTATTCTGCTCACGCCTTGCAATGGCCTCCCACATCGACAGTACTTCATCGCCTTCAGGCATAACGAGGGTTTTAAGGGTACCGTCACATTCAGACAGGTAAGTCTGCAGCCCCCTTAGCCCCCAATCTTCGGTGTAATAGATATTTGACGTCCATCCGCGAGTGTTCTCTGACAGGAATTCGTATAACTGCGCCTCGAAAATCCCTTCTGGATGCTGCTGGGGCACTACACGGTTCGATTCCAACCGGAGAAAAATCCCATATATGCAAGTCAAAATGGTAAACACTGTCAAAATAAGTAGTGTCCGAATATTTATTCCCGTTCTGTATGATTCAGGAACGTACATAGCGTAACCCTCCTGCGCAGCTTGCCAGAATAATGAAGACAGCCAATAGCTGGAATGTCTGCTGGCCCTCGGTGGCATGCCACCATGTATGCCAATTCATATCGCATGCCATCATTGAGAGGCGGATGATATTCAGGGAAATCAGAAGAAAGGAGATTACACATACCACAGCAATTTCTCTGGCATTGAATGGCAACCGGCTGAACCGGGCAATAGCAAACCAGGCGATTACCCCACCCATCGCAAGTGGAAGGGAAGAACATCCGCGTAAAATCAAAAGCTGGTGGTCTGCCGGGCCGTAGACAATGTTACCTAAATAGCTGGCGGAACCCGTAGTGATGTTGAGGAGGACTGATGTTAGGGCTGCATCGAATGTTAAGACTGGCCCGGCGGCCCACTTAAGCAAGTAAACAGCCAGAATACCCTGCAGTGATACCATGACTAATATGCTTGCCCCCCAAAATGACTGGTTGCTGTTCCGATACAGCAGCCATACAGCAAGAAAGAAAATAATCACGTTGGTGAGTTGTTGGCTGGGTACGATAAAGAGTAATGACAATACAAAAATGACAGCCATATCCTTTCTTTCCGGTGGAGGCCAAGTGGCTTGAAGGAGGGATATAACTGCAAGAGCCAGTGCAAAAAGGGGAATGACCGGGCCAAGTTCTGCTGCCGACCTTTCCATAAAAAACACTCTTATCAATGAAGCAACCAACCCGGAAATTAAGAGAGGGGCGATTAGGCAGCGGTAGAACCAAGAACAGTAGTCAGACCGGGTGGACAAGCTGGCGGGTATACTAACCTTCATTTTTTACTCTCCTGAGCCGGCGTTGTTGTATCGATGTACTGGCCAACGGCCGCGACGAGGGCGGCGAGAATGTATATTGGCCAGTTATAGCCCTGGGTGAGAAAAGTACCGGAAACAATGGTTCCTATAAGCCCTGCAAAAACAGCCTGGCTCGATGCAAGGACCACCGGCGGGTATTTATCCGGGGAGAGGAGTATTGTTTTAAGAGAATTTCTGGCAGTGTTTATCAATACAAGAATCAGAGCGACAAAAATACCTAAACCGACGAAACCAGATTCAGCGAGTACACCAAACCAAGTGCTGTGTACGGCATGGTTAAGGCCATCCCAATGCGGGCTGTAGTAAAAGTAGTTTGCGTAAAAATTATCCAGCCCAACGCCTGTCAGTGGATGCGAGACAGCCATCCCAAATGCCGCTTGCCATGCATATATTCTCCCCATGGCAGACGCATCAATACCGGCTTCACCGGATCCGCCGGAAGCTCTGTCAGATATGCCGGCTAATGCAAACAGGATTCCCGCTGCCATCACCCCAAGGGTTATCAGCAGTGCCTTTGACTTTATCCTTTGGTAAGCGAAAACACCGAAAACGGCAAGAATCCCCAATAGTCCGCCCCGGCTTTGGGTAGCAATGACGGCGTAGAAAAGAATCGGGACCGAAATAAAAGCAATGGCTCGGTAAAACCTGTTCATGCTTTTTGTTAACGCAATACCGAGGGCAAACGAGGTGGGGAACATCAGAACCAAAGACAGGTCATTGGGGTCACCCAGCATTGAACCAAGTTCCCGTCCAATTGTTACACGGGTCCCTTCGACCAGTCCAACACCTGTCACTTTGTTAATGATGGCCTTTGTGCCAACCACCAACCCGGCAAAGAGGATTAAACCGGAAGACAGACGAAAATCCTTTTCCGTACGGCATAGCCATGCAATAGCAAATGTCATGACGATGATTTTCCAGTAGATGTCTTTGAAGTAAGCAATGGCTATGGGCCTGTTATTCGCCAAGACCACGCCAATAATGACCAGAAGGGTGAATATGGTGAGAAGGGTGAATTCCGGACGCCAGTAAACTTTAATCTTTCCGGAAATCAAAGTATGCCAGGCAATGGCACCCAGTGAAGCGAGAGACAGCAAAAGCGGGATTTTCAGGTTATAAAGCTGAGGGAAAACTTCATGGATCCGGAAAAATGAGAAGATCACGAAAAACAAAACCATGGGAAAGGGCTTTGCTAACACCATGACCAACGCAATAGGGGCGGTGCTGATAAGAATAATGAGGTACGGTTTAGGTATTACGAACCAAGCAAAAGCCACCGCAAAGCAGACAAACAAAATGAGTATTATTTGGTGCCGGATTGGTTCGCCCAGACTGTTCATAACATCTGCGCTCGTGATGTTTTAAACAGAGTCAGGGGAAACAGCCCTCGCCATACCGAAAAGCCAATTACCGTGGTTACGCCAAGTACAGTGGTTACAGCCTGGTAAGCTAAAGTAAAATCCTGAAGGCTAAAGCTAACTGACACCGCAGTGATAAGCCCTGTGGCTAAAAGGCTGCTAAAAGGATACTGGATGGGATAAAGGTATTGGCTGCTGACAAAGATAACGGCAACCCTCACCCAGTGGGCTGCAAGGAGCGCGGCGGCAATTCCCCAGACAGCATAATCAGGAGCCAACCAGAACATCATTATTACACCAGTGCATGCACCCGCGATGTTGGCAATCAGTACCGAGTATGTTGTTTCCCCGGTGAGGCTGCCTAGGTTAATAAGTTCAAAAAGCTCTTTGAGGCATGCCGCCAGTACTAAAACAGCCGCATACTGTCCAGCAACGGCATACTCTCCCGGCATGAGTAGTGTTATAAGAATGGGAGATGCTAACCCTACGGTAGCGGTGATAACCAATAATATAGTAATACCAAGGCTGGTAAATTTTGCCGCGTTAACCACTCCATCCTGTCCGAAAAGTACTTCGAAACGTCTGGGCATCCACCACATATTAAAAGGCTGCATCAGCAAGGTTACGGCAAGGGCGAACTTTGCTGCGACCGCAAAATTGGCAACATCTACCATTGATGCTTTTTCCGCGAGAAGCCAACGGTCAAAACCGTTCAATGTGAATGCCAGAATACCGCTGAGCATAATTGGCAACCCATATACGATGCATTTATGTGTAAGCGCAAGGTTGAATCCAATGCCGGCGTGCCGGATGTGTAAAATGGCCAAAACCAAAGCCTGGAGTGTGGCAACAATTACCCCTGACTCTAGGATGCCCTCAACGCCTCTGCCATAAATGAGATTAAATGTGATTAACAATGCGTTGGTAATGGCACTGCCGGTGGTGACAAGAAAGAATGTCCAGACTTTATCTGTCATTCTTAACCATCCAAGAGGGATGGCAATACACCCTTCAAAAACCAGGACGGACAGAACAAGGCGGACTTCATACAATGAAAAGGTATTGCCGGTAAGGTCGACGATGATTTCAGCTGCAAACCACAAAACTGAAAAGGCCATCAAGGCAATGACACAGGCAATACCATATATTTCGGAAGCAGCACGTTTTTTGTCTTTCATTTTTTTATGGCTGCCTGCGAAGCGGTAAAGTGCATCCATTAGCCCCATACTGACAATGACGCTGCCGAATGCAGCTATGCTCAACAGTACTTCCAACCGGCCAAATGCATCCTGGGAAAGGTAGTGCGTGATAAACGGCAGCATTATTAGTGAGATGCCCTTCATCAAGGCGATGCTAACCCCATATAGCAATACATTTTTCACTGCAGGAGACAGGTTAAATGTCATAGGGATTTCCTCTGTCATACGAGAGGTCAGTGCGTGAGTTTTTGCTGGGGATAAGAGATTCCGCGACGGGGCGGTATACATGTTCAGCCCTGAATTCAGCCGCAATTCTCTGGGCATTGGAACCCAGCTGCATGACTTGGTCCATGTCACAACAGAGTTGGTCAAGCTTACGGGCAAGATCTTTATGATCTCCCGGAGCATATTTAATACAGTCAACACCATTAGTCAGTTGCTGGTCCCAGTATGCCGCATCTGCAGGAATGACTATGCAATGGCCGGCAGCCATGGCTTCAAGTATCGATATTCCGAAAGGTTCGTTTTTACTGGTAGAGACAAAGATATTGCAACCTGCCCTTATTTGGTCGAGGTTCGCTGGTTTTTCATGACAGGAGACATGAGCAATATGACGGTTTATTTCACTGGCTTCGATGTCGGTATTTTGAGGCCGGATATAACATATATGGGTTTCAGGTCTGTCTGAATCTGAGAAAAGCTCCAGCGCATCAAAAAGCGTTTCTAATCCTTTCCACTTAACCAGTGACGCCGCCCAAAACAAAACGGGTTTGCTGGTCTGGCAATCTGATGGCCATTGGGCTCTGGGGATACCGTTTGAAATAGATTTAAAACGCGGAGAAGCAACAATATCCGGACTCTTTCCAGCTTTTGTTATGGCATTTACGATATCTTCGTAGATGGATGCGAGGAAAAAAACCTGGTCTGCTGAAGATAGCGCCCAACCCAGAGCTTTAGAGTGGGATACAGGCCCATTAACGATTTGTACCGTACGGACATCCAGCAATTGTTTAACGATATGTATAGACAGGTCCACCCCCGGGCCGGATGCGCCCAGCAAGGTGTCTATTTTCCCGGTAAATAACCGAACAAAAAGTATATTCAACGCCGTAATAAATTGGCGTAAAAAATACCCGATCCCATGGTCAGTTTTTGGCAGCCACCGAGGCCGGTAGAGACTAATTGTGTTGTAGCCGGTGTCTTTCCATGAGGCCTGGTCATTGGTCAAAACGGTAATTGTTGTGCTGGAAGCGTCAATTTGTTCAAGCATGTGCTGGCAGGCTATTTTTGAACCGCCCAGGAAAGGAATAGGGTCAATCAAAAGGATATGTGTTTGCGTCTTCATGAACGAATCTCCCTTATAGGCCGGGCGATACCATTTCTTATAATGCTGCAAAGAGTGGTGAATACCGACAATTCAGGGTGCCAGTGACGATACCATGCTGTTTCCAACTTGCTGTTGTTAAGCATTTGAGCATAAAGGGCTTCAAACTGTTGGGCATAAAGATCTACCGCAAAGTGATGCTTAATATGTGTGATTCCCTGTTCCCCCATTTTCTTTCGTTTTTCCGGGTTTTGAATGAGATGGAGAACTGCCTTGGTTAATGCTTTTGATGAGCCTGGCTCTACCAAAAGGCCAGTCAGGCCGTCTGCTACAACATCAACAACACCGCCAACAAGCGGGGAGACAACAGGAAGGCCACAATACGAAGCTTCGGCAATGGATAGCCCGAAGGCTTCGAATCGTGTACCGGAAACGAAGATATCCGCATCGCCTTTGAGGAAAGACGCAGGGTTTTCCTGTTCTCCCAGAAAATGGACTCTTGACGCTACTCCCCAGTTTTCAGCTAACTGTTTAAATGCATCCCTGTCTGGACCATCACCAATGATGGCGATATGAACTGGTATTCCGGCGTCAAATAATTCCCGTACAGACTTGATCAGAATGTCTATCCCTTTGTTATAGGTCACCGATCCGACGGTAATTAATAGAATGTCGTCAGTGCCCAACCCTAAAGAATCTTTGAGAGGAACCGGAGGCGTTTCATCTATTTCCTGTAGGTCAATACCGTTGGAAATGATGTGTAGGTTTTCTGCCGGATAGCCTTCGTCCAGAAACGTGGTGACCACATGGTGGCTGACACCAACAATTGTGGGGGAGTGGTGAAGTCCCAGTGTTACGCGGTCCCTTGCCTGATACTGTGCATGCAGGTGGGTCAGCATTCTTGTCCGTGTTGCCCGGGCTGCGAAGTTGATCCATTGTGTGGGTGCGGCACTGTTGCAATGGACTATATCAATATTGTGGTCGCGTATAATCTGCGTGCCCATTTTGATTTCACTGATGAACCCGGAAAGGTTGAAACGGGGTTTACTCCAGCCCAACAGAATGGGAAACGGGGAGCAATATACGGGAATTCTCAGTTTTTTCGCTTCATTTGCCAGTGATTCGTTGTTACACCAAAGGACAGGAATAAAACGGGTAGGATCCAATCGCTCTATCAGGCTAAGGACACATTGTTCACTTCCCCTTAACCACTGATCCCCGTAATGGACAAAGAGTATAGTGATTGGATTGTTGCTGCTGTTCTCCATGCCTACCACCTTTGCTATGTTGGATATCCTGTTTCTGCAAAGAGTGAGCCATGTTGAGTAATTGGATTGTATCTTACTGATACATAGAGATATTAATTGTTTCGGCTGCGTGCTGGGGAAGCGTTTTTCCCAGAATGCATGTCATCATGACCAACATCAGAAAAGTGGTGGTAGTGTTGCAACAATTGTGGAATGACAACATCCGACGAATATTGAGTCACAATAGAGTGACGGGCTTTTTGTCTCATGGTTTCACGCTGGGAATCTGACATTAAAAACCAGTGTTTTATCCAATCCACCATCAAGATGCTGGAATCTTCCTGCACGAGCCAACCATTTGTATCATGTTCTATTAGTTTGGGCATGGCTCCGACACTGGTAGCGATGACAGGAATACCTCTGGACATCGCTTCGAGTGCTGCCATTGGAAGGCCTTCGTGTCTTGAAGGCATTATCAACAAAGATATCTCGCTCCAAACCTGATCCATATTATTTTGGTGCCCATGGAAATCGACGTTGTTTGGTGCGTTATATATTAAGTTGGATTTCTCAGGGCCATCACCATAGATATGGAACTGAACCATCGAAAAGTGAGAGGCAATATCTATAAACCGGTCTGGTCCTTTTTCATAACTTAGTCTTCCGACAAACGCGATGTGTTCACCATGAGTTTCTGAAATATTCTCTGTATCAATGAAATTATCTAGGACAGTTGAGGATACGGGTAGTCTCTGTGCAATTTCCTCACTAACACAAAGTCGCCTGTTGGCAAGCACTGCACTATAACGATCAATAAAGTCATATAGGCGAACTTTTCCCACCGGGATTTCACCAGCGTGAAAACTTGCAATAACAGGTGTTTTAATCAGAGGCCCCAACAGTCTGCAATAAATTCCCGCTTTATAACCGTGCGTGTGTAAAATTGCAGGTCGCAAGGTTTTAATCTGTTTTAACAGTGCGAACAGACCACCTTCGATAACAATAAATGGTACATCGATGTTCTCCAACTTGGTATGGAGAGGGTGGGGCTTTTCATAATAGGAAAGAAAGACAACGCGCACGCCTATATTGAAGGATCGTAAACCCTTCGCGAGTTGGTAGACATGGCTTTCAATGCCGCCCATTTCACTGCTGTCTAACAACAGCCATACATCTTCTTTGAACGAATCTTTCATAATAAGCCCCATGTTTCATAATAGGTGCTCATGTGATAACTGCAAATTCAGCACTCTGGGGGTTAAAACCAGATGGCAGTGCTGTGAGTAGGGCTTACGCTTCCAAATCAACAGCGACATCAGTGACGGAGGTTGGATATATCAAACTTGTTCACCAGACTCCCATGACTGCTTTTTCCTGTATAGCGTAGATGGGCTGACCTCAAGCAAAACAGCCGCTTTAAGCACATTTCCATCGCAAAACGCTATCGCTTCTTCCATCTTCTCTCTTTCAATTTCAGCCATTGGACGAATAGTTTTTGGAATGTTGTCTGCTGAGTCCTCTTCGCTGTTGGGCTTGGTGACAAGTTGGCTGATTTCGGCATCCCCCAAGGCAGTATCCAGAGGTGGTGGCAGGTGCTGCCGCTTAACACTGTCGTCATTGTGGAGGACAACAATATTCCTGATGACATTCTGCAACTGGCGGACATTACCCGGCCAGCCGTAGTGGCGAAGAATCACCTCAACAGATGGGTCAAATTCAGAGAAAGATTTGCCTTCCTCACTTGAATACTTTGTCAGGAACTTGTGAGCGATATCAATGATGTCATTTCCCCGTTCACGCAACGGGGGAAGGTTAATCGGTACAACGTGCAGCCTGTAATAGAGATCTTCCCTGAATCTTCCCGCCTGGACTTCTTCTAAGGGATCCCTGTTTGTCGCGCAAACGAAACGGATATCCACTTTGTCTTCACTGCTTGCGCCCACGCGTTGGAATCGACCGGTTTGAATAAAGCGGAGCAACTTCTTTTGCAGCTCAAGATCCATTTCGCATATTTCATCAAGAAAAAGGGTCCCCTTATCTGCGAGCAACGCAGCGCCTTTTCGTTCGCTGACAGCGCCGGTAAAGGCGCCCTTTACGTGGCCAAATATTTCACTTTCCATCAAATCTTTTGGAATGGCTCCACAATTAATGGCGATAAAGGGCATGTCCTTGCGGGGACTTTGTCGGTGGATTGCTTCTGCACATACTTCTTTGCCCGTGCCGCTTTCACCAGAAATAAACACCGTTGCTGTACTTGGTGCTGCGGCATCGATAATTCGGTAGACAGCTTGCATGGGAAGGCTGGACCCAATAAATCCTTGGTAGGTAACACGTTCAAAAGTTGTTTGATAATCATCAACCAGGTTTTTAAGACGTGTCCGGTCAAGATGATTCTTTAGTGAAGCTTGCAACCTGCTGGCACTGACGGGCTTTTCAAGGAAATCATCTGCACCGTTTTGCATCAAACCTACAGCGACATCAACTGAACCATGAGAGGTAGTGATTATGACAGAGCTTGGAATAGATTCGCTGCGAAGCCATTGTAGTATTTCTTCGCCATGCATATCGGGAAGCTTAAGATCTAGCAATATGACATGTGGGGTATTTGCCTTAATGGACGATATTGCGTCACGTCCATTCTCAACGTGTTCAAGAGTAACGGGAAAATCTTTGAGGTACTGTTTATAAAGAGCGGCAAGTGGAGCGGAATCTTCGACTAACAATACGCGTTGCCCGTTTTGCATGGAAATACCTCTTTCTCATTGGACATCTGTAACCTGCGGTCGCACTTTTTCCCCACAAAGAGAAAATACAACTTTAATGAAACCTGTCTCGTATAGAGTATAAGATACTGTTTGCATTGATCCGTGCGAATTTGCGAAAACGAGAGGTCAGGCAGGGTGAAAACCTTGTGCGCATCTTGAGGAAATTGCATTAAAAGATTTTTCCGCAGTTTGGAGCAGGGCCTCTAACTTACCCAAGGCATCTACTTCATTACCGTTTATGCAGGAATGTTCAATTTCTCTGGCAATTTGGCATAGCGCCAGATTCCCATGTGCTGCTGCACTGCTTCCCAGCGTATGGGTTTCGAATTCAAGTTTCTGGATGTCCTTCAGATCAACGGCATCAACGATTTTCGACAATAGGACTTTTGAATCCTCTATATACAGTTCAACCAACTCCAATACGATTTGCTCTGATGTGTCCTCGACAAGTTGAGTAATCGTTGCTTCATCAACGTATGAGGTTGCAATTACGTTTGTCTGTTGAATTGAATCAGAGGTATCAACTGGTGTTAGAGAATTCTCTGATACCGATGAGGTTTTCTGGCTCGTCCATTTTCCTATCGCGGTGACCAAAGCGGAGCGGTTTACGGGCTTTGACAAATAGTCATCCATACCGGCAGCAAGGAAGCGCTCTTTATCGCCAGACAAGGCGTGGGCCGTCAGTGCAATGATAGTCGATTGGCTATAAGGCGCGGGGAGTTCACGTATTTTTTGGGTTGCAGTTATGCCATCCATTCCAGGCATCGATATGTCCATGAAAATGATGTCGTAACGCCGGTTTCCCGCATACTCTATTGCTTCAAAACCGTTTTGGGCAATATCCATGGTGAAACCTGCGCTCTCCAACAGGCGTTTCATAACCATACGGTTTGCTGAATGATCATCCACAAGTAAGATGGCTGTGTCTTCAGATTTTATAGTTGTGACTTCGGAACTTGAATTGTATTCTTCATCCAAAATCATATTGCCTTCTACAACGGGGAATTCAATGGTAAAGACACTGCCTTCACCTAAGATACTTGATACGTGAATGCTTCCATTCATCATCCCAATTAGGCGTTTGCTAATTGCAAGACCAAGGCCTGTGCCTTCATGTTTTCTGGCAAAAGACTGGTCAGCCATAGTGAATTCATTAAAAAGAGTTTTTTGGATTTCTTCTGACATTCCAATGCCAGTATCCTTGACGTTGGCAACTATTGTGAAATCATCATGATTGCTTTTAATGCAGTCCACATTTATTTCAATACTGCCGGTTGACGTAAATTTAATTGCATTGTTTATGAGATTTAGAAAAACCTGGCTAAGGCGATCTTTATCACCCCTAACATATACTGGAACATTGGCGTCTACTGTTTTAAATAGGGATAAGTTCTTTTTTTCTGCCGTTGGTCGCAGTATTTCTATTACGTTGGTTAACATGGAGTGAAAATTATAATCCTCATCTATCAACATGAGTGTTTCTGATTCCATTTTTGAAAAATCGAGAATATCGTTGATAATTGATAGTAATAACTCTCCTGACTCTATCCCCGTATCAAGTAATTCACGTTGTTCTTTTTCCAATTTTGTATCTGAAAGAATATTTAATATCCCTAAAATGCCGTTCATTGGTGTTCTTATTTCATGGCTCATTGAAGCAAGAAAACGTCCTTTTGATTCACTTGCTTTTTCAGCATCCAGCCGGGCTTGGAAAAGCTCATTTTCATACTGTTTTTGTTTCGTGATATCAATGAAGTGAGCTACAAAATGCGTGATGGTTCCTTGGCCGTTTTTTACTGCCGTCATATGGAAGTGGGAAGGGAATTCACTCCCGTCTATGCGTTTTATATAAATTTGACCGGTCCATTTACCTTCAGCTTTTACATCCTGCCATACTTGACCGTAAAAACTCCGATCATGTTGCTCAGAAGCGAGTATCTTCAGTCCTTGCCCGACTACATCCGTACTATTGTGTCCGGTAATTTGGGAGAAGGCGGTGTTTGTTCGAATGATCCGACTTTCAGAGTCGGCAATAATAATGCCTTCGGTGGTTTCAAATGCATGAGCGGCCAACTGCAGCTCTGTTTCTGCGGCCTTCCGACTTGATATATCTTTTATATAGGAAATGAAAATATATCCACTTTCCGTCTCAACAGGAGAAATGGCTAACTCTATGGGAAACTCCTCACCATTTTTCCGGACAGCGGGAACTTCGATTCGTTGTCTTAAAACTGGTCCAACGCCTGTTTCGAGGAAATTACCTATTCCGATCTTATGTGCGTTCCTCAGTCTCTCGGGAATAATAAAATCGGCCATTTGCTTGCCCAATATTTCATCTTTGGTCCAGCCAAAAGTTTTCTCCGCTATTTCATTAAAGTCCTGGACCAATCCATATTGATTGATGGTTATAATAGCATCGAGTGATGCACTTAATATTGCCTGCTGCTTGTTTTGAATATCTCGACTGTTTTTTGCGTTGTTTTCAGTTTTTTCGATTAATTCTTTGAAGTTCTGGTGATTTTCTTCCAGTGTCGAGGACATGGAATTAAATGCTCTGGCAACTTCTGCTATTTCATCATTCCCACAGACTTCGATTTGAGGCCCTGGGCCATTTTTTGTTATCAGATCAGACGCAATCTTCAGTTGGTTTAAATGTCTGGTCAAATAGTTCCCTAATATCAGGGAGAAGATTGCAACCAGTGCTACTTCTATTGTGGCAATACTTGTTATCCATTTTCGGGCACTGGTTAACATAGTGCCGATAGGTTCAGTGGGTAGCCCCAGTCTGACTACAGCGTAGGTGACTCCCCCTTCCTGTACAGGTACTACCACATCATAAATACCGTCCGTTACGTTTTCCAAACGCTTGTCAGGCTCCCTTGGTACCCTCAGTATTTCGGCTGGACCTGCCTCAGCCAGTATCGTGTCATATCCCTCTATTTGTACATATGAAATACCCTTATGGGTTAGCATCTCTTCCGTGAAGCTTTTGAGTGTAGCCAAGTCTGTAGCCAAAATTGCATCTTTGGTTGCCCGTGCAAAAAGCTCAGAAGTAATGACAGCCCTCTCTACCAGTTGAGCTTCATTTGACGTAGATAAGAAGCGGATAGCACTCAAAATAAGTACAAGAAGCAGTACTATCTCAATGATTGCTATTCCAAGGAGCGTCTTTGTTCTGAACTTCATTCTTTATCCTTGCTGAGCAAGAGATTAATATCCAATTCCCTTACGTCGTCCCAATCTGAATTTGATGCGTTTTCAAATCCCTTGATACCAATGCTTTCAAGAAGGTCAGTTCCCTCTGGATATGAGTCAAGTAAAGCAATGGCTTTTTGTATATTGGTAGACACTTCGGGGGTTACTCTGGGGTGGACTGCAATAGCATGGGGCGTATAGCCCTTTGTTGTCCAAAGGACTCTGAGCTGTTCGCGTATTTCAGGTGAGGTTTTCCCAAGTGTTCTTTTTACACCACCGCCAGCTGGCATAAGGCCTTTTGCTACCGAGATATATACTGAGTCATGTGATGAGACATACCTTGGTTTAAAATCAACCCCTTCTTGTGTCAGATGATCCCGGGTAAGAATACTGGCGGCAAACGCAGCAGGAGATGGAAAAGCGAGAGTGTGCCCATTCAAGTCAGATTCGTCGTTAATAGGGCCGTCTTTTTTTACGACAATGATTCCCTTTAATAATTTGTTTTTTGCTTTGTTAATAGCAGCGTATCCGGGTTCAGAACTAAAAACCACGTAATGGTATGGGTTCATATAGGCGATGTCATACTCGCCGCCAGCTAAACGTTTTTCAAATGTCGGGATATTAGGCGCGGTTGCAAACCGGATGTTGTAGCCGGTTAATGCAGACAGTTGGCTGAGGAGCGGGCTCCAGTTCCGTGCAAGTTTACTTGCTGATTGCTGAGGAACGATCCCGAAAACCAGGTCCTGTGCAAAAGAGTTTATCGGAAAAAGAAATATCACGAGTAAGAGTATATGTTTCATCAGATTCCCTTTTATGCACTAACAATCATATGGTTAGTTTGGCATATATGCGTAATTTTTCTTCTTAAATTGCTGATTTTTCCCGTTCGATCAACAACAACAGTGTGTCGTCTTTTGGCGGAATACCAGCGACATGGTCGAATTGCCTCATGACTTCATTCAATGCTTGCTCGATCGGTAGGTGCAGGGTGGAGACCAGTGCAGTCTTTATACACTCCTCCAGTTCGCACCTTTCCTGTTCTGAATCTGCTGACTCAAACAAACCATCAGTGAAAAAAGCCAGTCGTTGTCCTGGCCTGATCTCCTGACTATAGCTTTGGTACTTTGTTGAAGGTATTAAACCAGCAAGTATTCCCCCAACCGGAACTGGCGAAGTGGTTTTTTCAAAGATATATAAAGGGGAGGGATGCCCCGCACTGGCAACGGAAAATTGTCCGTTAGGATGCAAAGAAATAGCGCAACAGGTTAACGTTACCTGAGACAGTACATTGTCTGTCCAGATTGAATCCGATAATCGTTGGAGTATATGGGATGTGAGATTTGGGTGAGGCTCTGCGGTTTGCAGAAGACCGCGAAGGTAGCCCCCATAAGCGTAAGAGAAAAACTTGGCCCCTTCATCGTGTCCCATGATATCAGCGAGCGTTAGCAGGTTCTGTTCCCCAATTTTTCGGTAGAACAACAGGTCTCCGCCCCCAATTCCGGTGTTTCGGGTAGATAACGCCAGGTTCCACCCGTCCACGGCGGGCGGGACTTGGGGTTGAAGGGCATTACAAATCTGCTCGTTCAACCTGTTTGTCATTTGTATATAGACCTGCCTTGATCTCCCAAGGACACGCTTTACCGTCAGCATTAACGTGTCTTTGCATACCGGCTTACATAAATAGTCGTCAACGCCCATTCCGGAGGCAGTTTCTTGTGCGAATGTGCTTTTGTTCAGGGAAATAAATACAAAGGGAATGAGGTTAGTACTGGGGTCTTGGGCAATTTGTTCCCGCAGTGTTAACCCGTCCATACCGGGCATTCGAATGTCCGATATAACCAAGTCTACATGGTGTCTTTTTAACAGATCCAGTGCTTCATAACCATCTGAAGCGAGGATCACTGTATAACTGTTTTGCAGATAGGCTTTGTAGAGTCTGCGTTGGGTTGGGTCATCCTCGACAATGAGGATGTTTCCTGACTTTGGTAATAGGGGGTTGCTCCAAGACAAAGTCAGTATATTTGGTTGATTCTTGTCTCCTGGAGAATAGCTAACTGAATCGCACTGTTGTTTGAGCAAAGCAATACCACGACCACTTTCTTTCTCTTGAAAAAACGAGATATCAGATTCGTCGAATTGAGTTGGATCCCACTTCCCGCCGTCATCAATAATTTCGATCCAATACTCTGAGGCATTTTTTCCAAACCGAAAACAAAGCCAGGAGGGTAACGGTTGACTATGTTCCACCAAATTATTCGCAGCCTCTGCAAAGCACAACAACATTTTACGGCGTGTCAGTTCACTGCTCACGCAGGGAGTGATTGTTTTAGCGAGCAAATTTCTCAGTGTGCGAACCGATTTCAATGAGGCAGGCAGTCTGTGTTCAAACAGTACGTTGTTATCCATAGCTACAAATCCACCGATAAAAGTTTATTTCGGAAAATCAGATCCTTGAGTTTCGAAACCAGCTTTGGTGTTTTAGATTTGAACCTGTCCAACTCCCTCAGAAGCTCTGCTTTCAAAGTCGGAGAGTGCTTATCATTGATGACGGTGCCAAGCAGGTGTGCTCCACCGTCATTAAGTTTTTTAATCGCCGCGAGTACTGCTGATTCTGTGGTTGTACCTGACATCACAACAAGTAACGTTCCGTCACTGGCACAGGCCACACGCTCAGGTGGAATATTGTTGGCGTTTACCCGGCTTACGGGCGAAGTATCAAAAATGACGAGGTCATAATCCTGGTGCCAGAGCTTAATGTATTGTTCCAATACTTCTGGCCTGCGAAGTTGCATCACGTTTGCCCGTTTTGAGGGGGCGGAAATACCGGTCAGCGTAATATTTTCCCCCGGTACACCAACAAGCTGGGGGCTTTCTAAAAGGGTCAGCTCTTTGTTGGGGCGGTGTATTTCCAGCCCAAGGTTTTCCAAGCTGGGGTGATACAGGTTCAGATCAACGATAAGCGTAGAATGCCCGGCCAGAAGGTTTCTTTGAGAAAGCGCCAGTGCGAGGGAAGTTACACCTTCTCCGGCATTGGCGGAGGTGACAGTCAGAGTACGGTACTGGTGACGCATTATCTGACTGTAAACCTGTTCAATTTCCATATTAAGAGGAGGAATAGACATTACAGTAACCCCAGTAATGCGGCTGTTCCTGCCACTTGGAAAAGATCACGCATCGCGGTACGAAGTACCTCCATGGTGCTTTCGCTTCGGTTGGGTATATATATTGTGTCTCCTGCTCGCAGAACCGGGAGTGACTGAAAGTTACCTGTCTTGCTGAACTCGGATAAATCAAAAGTACGGGCTTCATTTCTGCAGCAGGACAAATTGACGACTGTTATTTTTTGGATGTGTGCATTTCCGCTGGGTCCGCCAGCTTCTGCCAGGAGATCCAGAATTGTCATGTGGTCATCAAAACCATACCTGCCAGGCCGGTTAATCGCGCCAAGAACTCTGACCGTAGATTCTTTCGGTGTATCCAGCCAGTTACGGTTTTTTTCCGGGATGTAGATGGTGTCCCCTGTTTGGACCTTTGGAAGGATACTTTCGTCACCGGTTTCAAAGTAAAGGGCGAGATTCAGCTTTGACACGCGTGCATGGTTACCATTGCGGTGGGTAATCCTGACGTTGTGAAGGTCTGCGTTGCCTGTTGGGCCATTTGCAGCAGACAGAATATCCAAAATATGCATTTCATTGTTAAAGCGGTATCTGCCGGGCGCTCCGACCTGGCCGAACACATAGATGGATTTGTCTGAACTTTGGCGAACCCACTGGGATTTGTTGTCTGACGGATCCTGAGGAAGGTCATGAACGCGTATGGTTGCCCCTGCGCGGATCACGGGCAATTCAGAATCTGATGCCCCGCGTTTGATGAAGTCGTCCATGTTAAAGGAATAGATGACGGTAGAGCCGTGTGTATCCGGTACTATCACTTCAATGTTTGAAGTATCTGCACGGGCTTTAGGACCACCGACATGTGCAAGGAGGTCCAACAGAGTCATTTCATCAGACCACTCAATTCGTCCAGGCCGTACAACTTCTCCGAGCACCCTGACTGCGCGGTTAGGAGCAACTTTCAGCCAAGACTTCTCGTTAAGGTCTGTTTTTTCCGGGACAAAGATGGCATCACCTGGTTGTATTGTGGGAGGGGCAGAATAGGCTGTTCCTTCCGTGTATCCAGACAGGTCGAAAGGAACGATGGTCCCGTCTTCCTTAATAATGCGTATCTGGCGGGATTCTGCGAATCTTGTTGGGCCACCGGCACTCGCCAGTATATCCATAAATGTGGCTTCTTTTTTTGTCTCAAAGGCTCCGGGTCTCGCGACTTCACCCATTACGTATACGGTATTGGAGCCAGACTTGATCTCTTCTTCCTGTTTGGGGACGAAGACCGTCGAACCGGGAACCATTTCCGGGAGGAAGGTATCATCTCCCGAGTCGAGGTACTGTTTGAGGTTGAAAATAACCGGCTCATTTTGGGTTATTACCCTAATCTGTTCTACGCTCGCATAGCGTGTTACGCCTCCGGCGCGCATCAGCAAATCGACAAAGTTACTGTCTTCTTTAAATGAGAAACTTCCGGGGCGGTTTACCTCACCAAACACTTTGATGGCTTTGCGATCATTGGCTGCGTCTCCGCCATCGGCGACAGATTTCGGGTCAAAGTTTTTCTCAATGTTTCCAATCATTGGCGAAGCGGGGATAAATAAGGTGTCCATTGATTGTAAGGAGGGAAGCAGCCCCATATCCCCGGTGTCCAGGAACTTTTTGTAGTCAAACTGGGTTCTCTGCCCATTACGGCGAAGTTGTATCTTGTTTAACTGAGCACCTGCCCTTAACCCTCCTGCGGCATAAATCGCCATCTGTACTGATGCGTTTTCTGGGAGCGTAAATTCACCCGGTTGGTTAACGTAACCCTGAATATTCAAAAGAAGCTGTCTTTTGCTGACATAGACCTGCAGGCTGTCCAAATCATGCATTATCTGGGACAGGCTAAGGCGGACGGTTTCATGTAATTGTGGCGAGGTTTTTCCCAAAACGTCGATCTGCCCTAATTCGGGAAGCATGATCAGACCTTGTCGGTTTACCTGGAACGAACGGTTAAGTGTATTCTCTCCCGGTAACATAATATCGATGAGATCACCGACCTGTACTCGGTAGTCATCCTCAGAATGCGCAGGGGTGATCCAGAGAAATAGTGAAATTATCATCGGAATAAAGATACGGATATTCATACTAATGTCCTCCTTCCGCTGGAGTGTTACTGCCCATAGGGGTCAGGGAAGTTTCTACCAGTTCTACGGAAACCCTTCGGTTAGTAAGCCGGACCTCCGGTTGATTTCCTTCGAACAATGGATCCTCCGATCCAACTGAAGCCAAGGTTATGCGTGCGTTCTCTAAGCCGAATATCAACAGATAACGTTTAACTTGTTCTGCCCGTTTCAAGGCAAGGTTCTTGTTGTGTTTCTCACCACCGATAGCATCTGCATGGCCGGTGATATGAAGGGCATAGCCCGGCAATTCGCGCAACAAATGGGCCGCTTCTGCCAAGTGCCCCATATACTTTGGGTTTATTTCAGGAGAGTTAAATGCAAACTGGTTGTCTGAATTGAGAAGCTGGAAAAGCTTGGCTGCGAGCTCGCCGGGGTTATGTGAATCACTGGGAAGGTTGACGATACAGGCGTTTCTGCTTTTAACGTAATCAAGCTGGCGTTCCAGCCTTGAAAGCAAGTTACGTTGGACTATAAGATCATTCGCCGCATCGAAGTTCAGGCCACTATGTAACTCCCTGGCAATCCGGTTTTGATTTTTCCTTGCTTGGACCACTGTCGCGGGAAAACACAGTTTCGCTCCCTCAAGCACCAGCACGTCCAGATGGCGGGACGACAACTCCCATTCAAACCGTAAGCCATGTTCCGGCCCTAATGGCTGGTCAGGCATAACAGGCACAGCATCAGCAGGGTAGTGCTCTGCCATTCCTCCCTGGCCTTTTTTTGGCCACATGGTACACCCGTTAAGCATCAACATTGCGATTACCAGCCATATCGTCCTTGCCACTGTCTAATCCTCCGGTTCGTGTATACGTTAATGAGATGGATTGACCGGGATGGCATTGCTTATTCGGAGCAATTGCATCAATTCAAGTGGCTGCCCCTGAACATTTTTCAGAGCCATTTCTCTATCCCTTTCCCTTAAGCGTTTGTAAAGGTAGACGATAGCGCCTATACCCGATGAATCGAGAAACCCGACCTGGGCCATATCGACCACAACGGTGTTTTGGTCTTTCATCGTAATAACATCGTCTATCAGGGGCTGTATGCCTTTACATCCCAACGCATCCATGTCTCCCTGGACAATGACAGTCACTTCGTTGTCGGTAAGCTCTAAGCATTCGAATTGCATGGTACGCTCCATATGCACTGTCTGTTTTCCTGAACAATGCATGAACTATACCAATATATGAAACTAGTGGATTTTCGGGTCAGAGGGCCTTAATGGGAGATAAATGGAGAGTGAAACAAACTCGTTATTTCATATTGAGAACAGAAATGGGAAAGTTTGGTGTTTGTACCACATGAATTTAATAGAGCCTTCCGGGGGGTTATACCCGGAAGGCCTTTACGTTAATTGGATGAAGCTTCGTCAACCAGATAGAGAATTGACTGGTAGGGGATTCCACTATGATGAGACAGGCCAATTTCACACGTACGGCTGTTACTGAAACCGCGGCGACATCCGTTAGGAACCTGCTCCTTGAGCGCAGATGTGGCTGCCTGGTTCAATTCAGGCGTCGTAAACCCTTTATCTCCCGCCCATCCACAACACTGGATGTGTTCCGGAACAATCACATCTCGTGCGCATGCCTTGGCGAGATTTATCATGTTGGCCTCCAGGCCCATTCTTCGTGAACTGCAGGTAACATGAAGCATGACTGTTTCGTCCAGGGGGGACAGTTTCAGCTCATGTAAGAGATATTCACTGACAAAACCCGACGGTTCAAAGATGGAGAGGGGCAATGAGGTATTTTCAAGTGTTCGCTTGGTGCAGGGACTCGTGTCCATTAAAACCGGAAGTATGCCTTCTTCACTCGCTTCCCAAAGCACACTCTCAAGCTCACTGCTTTTTTGCTTGGCAATATCATTCATCCCTTTGCTTTCGTAAGGCATACCACAACACTGCGATTCGAGGCTTTTGGGAATAATGACTGTATACCCGGCCTTGGCTAATAGTGACATTGTCACTTCTGTAAGGCTTCGTTTGTCGGGATTATCATTCTGCTGGCCCATTGTCCTGGATGCGCAAGATGGGAAATAAACGACTTTTTTCGGATTGTCCGGCTGACCATAAATTTCATGTTTTAGGCTGTGATGGTTTGCCACGGGTATTTCAGCAAGCCAGACAGGGCTCTTACCATTGGATAGTTTTCTTATCTTGTCAGTTAATCCTGACATCACTCCTGGGCCTAAAATGCTGGTGGATAGTTTGTTGGCCCGTAAGCCAACTTTAACCAGGCTGCTCGTACCTGCAAAGTGGTTGGCAGTCCATGCCGCAATAGGTTCATGTTTTCGGTATTTGGCTGTTCTGAGCTTTTTAACCAAATCGCCGGTATTGATGCCAACGGGGCATCGGTCTGCGCAGAGTCCGGTCGCCGCACAGGTATCAAGTCCCTGGTACTCAAAGACCTTTTCAAGTTCTGATTTGGCGACTTTTTCTCCGGCAGTTTCCCTTCGCTGAATTTCCCTATA